>DASYCG010000013.1:0-13046 GCA_036500325.1 Herbaspirillum sp.
AGTCGGGACCGAAAACGCGGCCGATCTGGGTCGGTTCGATATCGACGTGAACGAACTTGCGGTCTTTGGTAAACACTTCAACCGAACCGGTGTGGCGATTGGCCCAGCGATTGCCGATACCCAGCATGAAATCGGAAGCCAGCACAGTGGCGTTGCCGTAGCGATGGCTGGTTTGCAAACCGGCCATGCCGGCCATTTGCGGATGGTCGTCCGGAATAGAACCCCAGCCCATCAAGGTCGGGATCACCGGCACGCCGACGATTTCGGCAAACTCGACCAGCAATTTGGATGCGTCGGCATTGATGATGCCGCCGCCGGCAGTGATCAGCGGACGCTGCGCGTCGTTGAGCATTTCCATTGCTTTTTCGATTTGCGCGCGCGAAGCCTTCGGCTTGTAGACACCCATCGGCTCGTAGGTATCGGGATCGAATTCGATCATCGCCACCTGCACGTCGAACGGCATATCGATCAGCACCGGACCGGGACGACCCGAACGCATCAAATGAAATGCCTGTTGGAATACGCGCGGCACCAGTGCCGGTTCACGCACGGTCACAGCCCATTTGGTCACTGGCTTGGCGATGGATTCGATATCGACCGCCTGGAAATCTTCTTTGTAGATACGTGCCCGCGGCGCCTGGCCGGTGATGCACAGAATTGGTATCGAATCGGCTTGCGCCGAATACATGCCGGTAATCATGTCGGTGCCGGCAGGACCGGAAGTGCCGATACAAATACCGATGTTGCCGGCCTTGGCGCGGGTGTAGCCTTCCGCCATATGCGAAGCGCCTTCCACGTGACGCGCCAGGATATGCTTGATGCTATCGCGTTTTCTCAATGCTGCGTACAGCGGGTTGATGGCAGCGCCGGGCACGCCGAACGCCACGCTGATGCCTTCTTTTTCCATCACGTAAACAGCCGCTTCCGCCGCAGTCATCTTTGCCATGTTTATCTCCGAATATTGAATTGCTTGAATAACTAAAAAGGATCGGCCCATCGAGCCGATATTGGTCTAAGTCCTTGAGTCGTATCCTAGAGCGAAACTTGATGCGTGATAAGAAGACAAAAGATCGTGTTATTCCATACTTAAAGTATGGAATAATCCGTTTTTAAGTTGTTCTTGAGTTCGCTTTTATTTCGTGGGATCGCTCTGAATGGACAAGCTGAAACAGATAGAAGCCTTCGTCGAAGTGGTCGAAAAAGGCAGCCTGGCGCGCGCCGCGCTGGAGCAGAAAATCACGCCCGTCATGCTGGGCCGCCGCATCGATGCACTGGAAAAACGGCTGGGCGTCAAACTGATGCACCGCACCACGCGCCATCTGACGCTGACCGAGCAGGGTTCGATATTCCTGGAATATTGCCGCAAGCTGCTGGGCGATCTGGAGGTGGCGGAAAAAATCGTTTCGGAAGGCCGCCACAAGGCCACAGGGCACTTGATCGTTTCGGCGCCGGCCGCCTTTGGCCGTTTACACGTAGCGCCGCATGCGCCCGCTTTCCTGGCATCCCATCCCGATGTGCAAATTTCATTCAATCTGACCGATCACGTGATCGATCTGGTGCGCGAAGGCTATGAGCTCGGCATTCGCATCGGCGGCGTGATCGATCCCAATTTCGTGGCGGTGAAGCTGGCGACCAATCGCCGCGTGGTATGCGGCACGCCCGATTACTTCGACCGGCACGGCATCCCGCGCACGCTGGACGATCTGGCGCAGCACAACTGCCTGGCATTCAATCTGCAGGGCGGCCAGCAGCGTGGCTGGTATTTTCAGAAAGACGGCAAGCCGGTCACCGTCAAGGTTTCAGGCAATCTCGATTGCAACGACGGCGAACTGCTGCACCGCTGGGCAAGCGAAGGGATCGGGCTGGCATGGCGTTCGACCTGGGAAATCCAATCCGAGCTGCGGGCCGGCGAATTGATTACCGTGCTGGACGATTTCGCGCTGCCCGAGTACGACATCATGGCGGTGTACTTGCAGCAACGGCATCTGCCGGCCAAGGTGCGCTTCTTCATCGATACTTTGAAAGCGATCTATGCGGAACCAGGGTACTGGACGCAAACGCGGGCTTAACTCCCAAGAGCCAAGCCCGCGTTTTACTCCCGCTACGCGGCGTTGCTTTAAATTACACGCTCTTCACGAAGGGCAATAATCTGATCCGTGGTGTAGCCCAACTGCACCAGCACTTCGTCGGTATGTTCGCCCAGCAACGGTGAACGGGTTACCTCGGTGGCGCTGTCGGATAATTTGATCGGATTGCCCACCGTCAGGTATTTGCCGCGTTCCGGATGGTCGACTTCGACGATGGTGCCGGTGGCGCGCAACGATGGTTCCTCGGCGATTTCCTTCATCGACAAAATCGGACCGCATGGAATATGGTATTCATTCAGGATATCCATTACTTCGAATTTGGTCTTGGTCTTGGTCCAATTCTCAACGGTTTCGAAGATCGACGCCAGACGCGGCAAACGTGCCCGAGGCGTTGCGTAATCGGGATCGGCGATCCATTCTTCGCGTCCGATCACCTTGCAAATAGCTTCCCAGACTTGGCCTTGCGTAATGAAATAGATATACGCATTGGGATCGCTCTCCCAACCCTTGCATTTCAGAATCGAACCCGGCTGACCGCCGCCGGATGCATTGCCGGCGCGCGGCACTGCATCGCCGAATTCGCGGTTCGGAAATTGCGGATACTCTTCCATGCGGCCGGTGCGTTCCAGCCGTTGCTGATCGCGCAGTTTGACGCGGCACAGATTAAGCACCGAATCCTGCATCGATGCATCGACTTTTTGTCCGC
This sequence comes from Herbaspirillum sp., assembly GCA_036500325.1. GTDB lineage: Bacteria > Pseudomonadota > Gammaproteobacteria > Burkholderiales > Burkholderiaceae_D > Herbaspirillum. The sequence goes on from DASYCG010000013.1 coordinate 2,794, forward strand.
GCCCGGTAGTGTTGCGCTGATATAACGCCGTCACGATACCCAAAGCCAAATGCAGGCCGGTACCGCTGTCGCCGATCTGCGCGCCGGTCACCATCGGCGGGCCGTCGTCGAAACCGGTGGTCGATGCGGCGCCGCCGGTGCATTGCGCGACGTTTTCATAAACCTTGCAATCTTCATACGGGCCGGGACCGAAGCCCTTGACCGAAGCCACCACCATCTTCGGATTCAACTCTTGAATCCGCTCCCAGGTGAAACCCATGCGGTCGAGTGCGCCGGGAGCGAAATTTTCAACCAGCACATCGCATTGCTTGATCAGCGTTTCCAGCACCTCCTTGCCTTTCGGCGTTTTGGTGTCCAGCGTCATCGAGCGCTTGTTGTGATTGAGCATGGTGAAATACAAACTGTCGACGCCGGGAATATCGCGCAACTGCGCACGGGTGGCATCGCCTTCACCGGCACGTTCGACCTTGATCACGTCAGCGCCGAACCAGGCCAACAATTGCGTACAGGTCGGTCCCGATTGCACATGCGTGAAATCGAGAATGCGAACGCCGTCCAGGGCTTTGCTCATAGTATTCAATCTCCAAAAATTCTAATTTGATTTATTTTTTTTGTTATGCGCTACACATTCCATAATGTGAGGGCAATCATAGCGACGCGTTAATGCAAGGCTCATTGACCATGGTCAATTTTCACAAGATCACCGCTTGCACCGCGAATTCATTACTTAAATGTGGTGTGACTGCCGCTTGAGTCTTGCTTGAATCCTGCTTGAGTCTCACCCGAGAAGATTTGAATCTTAGCCGATCTTGCCCGATTTGACCGACTTGTTGTTTTTTGCTTCGCGGCTGAAACCTTCGATTGCCGCCGAAACCTGCCTGAAAACTTCTCTGGCGTAATTGGCCGGCGCGCCCGCCAGAACTTCACCGGCATCCTCCCGTGCATGCCAGGCTTCGCCGCCGATGCGCATCGCACCGACCACCACCATGGCCAGCAGACGCGCACGGAATTGCTCCGCGGGATTATTTCCTGCACGTTGCAACAAAGCGTCCGCCAGTTTTTTTTCGAGATTGGCAAACTTCACATGATCGCGCGCGCACAACGCAGGCGTCTCGCGCTTGAGGCGGCCCAGCGCAATGGCCTGCGGCGTCATCGAAACCGCGATCGACGACAGCATCGCTTCTTCGGCAACCTTGGCCAGCGGTTCGCCCGCCGCGCGCGCCAGCACGGCATTCGCCAGATCGTCGCCAAAGGTGTCTTGCCAGGCAAAGATCAAATCTTCCTTGGATGGGAAATAGCCGAAGAAGGTCCGCTTCGATACATCGGCGGCTTCGGTGATGTCTTCGATCGTGGTCCCCTCGAATCCGTGTTCGAGAAATAATTTCTTGGCAGCGGCGGCAATGCGTTCCCGCGTTTCCCTGCGCTTGCGTTCGCGCCGCCCTTCTTCTTTCACAACAATATCCGCCTGCTTAAAATTGTTCATAATTATTCTTGGCTGCTTGATTCTTCAATGTCGCGATTTTGTAATGCGATGACATAATTTAACTTTAATGCACTCGTTGCAAATATATACTTGGTGCATATATACTCCGAGAATACCGAATAATGCAAGCCTAACTGAAAACGCATTTTTATGCCTTCGTCGCAAACGCCGCAAATACCGCTACTGCCGATATCGCCATGTTCATCTTGAGCGCGCCCCGTAAAGCGATGCCGTTACTGCTCACCGCACTGCTTGCCGCGCTGTCGCTCGCCGCCTGCAGCACGCAAGCGCCCTATCAACGGCCGGCGCTGGCGTTGCCTGCGGCATGGGCCAATGCCGCTCCGAGTGCAAGCGCAGGGGCTGCCGCTGCCGATACTGATACTGACGCCAATATTTCCTGGTGGACGCAATTGCATGATCCCGCCATCGACGCATTGGCCACTGCCGCTTATGCCGATCAGCCGACACTGGCGCAAGCAGTTGCGCGCATCGATGAAGCACGCGCCACGCTCGGTGTGAACCGGGCGCAGCAACTGCCGCAGGCGCGCGCGACCGGCAACGCCACCCGCGCCAGCAGCCAGAACGTTACCTCGGTTAATCCCCCCTACACACTGCTCTCGAATGCCGCTTCGATCGGACCCAGCCTGAGTTGGGAGCTCGATCTGTGGGGCCGGCTGCGTGAATCGACCGAAGCGGCACGGCGCCGGCTCGACGCACGCGATGCCGATGCCCAAGGCGCGCGGCTGTCGCTGGCCGCGCAAATCGCCGACGGGGTCCTCACTTTGCGCGCCTGTAATTATTCGTTGCAAGTGCGCGACGACGATATCGCCTCGCGCGATACCGAGCTCGATATGATGCGGCGGCGCCTCGCCGCCGGCAATGTGGCGCCAGTGGACGAAGCCAACGCCAGCAGCAATCTGGCGAATGCCCGCACCAACCGTATCAGCCAACAGGAACAATGCACGCGCACAGTCGACGCTCTGGTAGCGCTCAGCGGTCTCGACGCGGCAAGCGTGCGCGATTGGGTTGCGCGGCCGTTGCCGCGCGCGTCGTCGCACACCATCGCGGCGCTGGATACAGCCATGCTGATGCCGTCTCCGCCGCCATATCGAGCGGCTTTGCCTGCCGATGTTTTACTGGGCCATCCCAATGTCATCTCGGCTGAACGCGAAGCGGCGGCAAGCTGGGCCGAAATCGGCGTGGCCCGCGCCAATCGCCTGCCGCAAATCAATCTGGCCGCCATGCTGACCGGACAATGGCTGTCGGCCTTCGGCCAGTCGGCGCATTTCGATACATGGTCGGTCGGCGCCAATTTGAGTGCGCCCTTGTTCGACGGCGGCGGCGGCGCGGCCAATGTGCGCGGCGCCGAAGCACGCTATCGGCAAGCTGTCGCAAGCTTGCGTTCGACCCTGCGCACTACTGTCCAAAATATCGAAGACGCCCTCGCCGCCCGGCAATCGGCCGAACAACGGCTGGTGACGACGCAGCAGGCCACCGAAGCCGCGCAGTTCGGATTGCGCGCCAACGAAGCACGCTGGAAAGCCGGCGCGATCAGCCGCTTCGAACTCGAAGACACGCGGCGCCTTTATAACAGCGCACAGGAAAGCGCGATCGCCGCCGCTCGCGATCGCGCCGAGGCCTGGGTCGATCTGGTGCGCGCTTCCGGTAATTACCCAAACAGTTACCTCAGCAACGACGGCAGCGCTGCTGCTGATGCCGACGCCAATCGCGTCGCCGAAAATACCTCACATCGATAAACGACATGCTTCCTCGTCTCCCGGCTACCCTATCTTCCAATCGAAAATCGAACTCGAGCACGCGCTTAATCTATGGCGCGCTTGCGACTGCCATCATCCTTGCGCTCGGTATCGGTGCGTTCGCGATCTCGCATCATTCCGGCGCCGCTATCGATAAGACGCAGCCCGCGCCTGCGCTGACCGTGACCAGCGCCATGCCGCGCCACGTTACCTGGCCATCGACGCTGGAAGCCTCCGGCGCCATCGCGCCCTGGCAGGAGGCCAGCATCGGTACGCAAATCGGCGGCTATCAGTTGATCGACGTGCGCGTGAATGTCGGCGATCAGGTTAAAAAGGGGCAAGTATTGGCGCAACTCGATCCGGCGCTGCTGCTGGCGGACCAGACGCAATTGCAGGCCAATCTGGATCAGGCCGAAGCCAATCGCCAGCGCATGCTTTCGCTACAAGGCAGCGGCGGCATCAGCGATCAAGACGTACTGCAGTTCGTGACCCAAGCCAAGACAGCCCGCGCCCAACTCGCTTCCAAGCAATTGCAACTGCGCTACACCAAAGTGGTGGCGCCCGATGACGGCGTGATCAGCGCCCGCAGCGCCACGCTGGGCGCGGTGGTGCCGGTGGGCCAGGAATTATTCAGGCTGATCCGCCGCAACCGCCTTGAATGGCGCGGCGAACTCACCGCTGCGCAAATACCGCATATCGAGATCGGCCAACATATCGCGCTGACGCTGCCGGACGGCAGCAAGGCCGGCGCCAAAGTGCGGCAGACTGCGCCGTCGCTGGATTCTCAATCGCGTCTCGGCCTCGTGTATGCCGATCTCGATACCGGCAGCCAGGCCCGTGCAGGGATGTACGCCAACGGCCATATCGTGCTGGGACAAAGCCAGGCGCTGGTGATTCCGGCGCAAAGCGTGGTGATCCGCGACGGCCGCAGCTACGTGCTGAAGCTGGCCGACACCAGCGCCACGCCGAAGGTGATCCAGCAAGCCGTAACCGTGGGCCGCCGCGACGGGACCGATGCCGAGATCGTGCAAGGCCTGACAGATCAAGACCGGATCGTGGTGCAAGGCGCAGGCTTCCTGAATGAAGGCGATGTAGTGCGCTTATCGGTGCGCCTGGCCGATGCATCAACTACGGTAAAGAACTGACGCCATGAATTTCGCCACCTGGTCTATCCGCAATCCCATTCCGTCCATTTTGCTGTTTGTGTTGCTGACGTTCGCAGGCGTGTGGGGCTTCCATAAACTGCCGATCCAGAACATGCCGGACATCGATTTGCCGACCATCAACATCGTACTGCTCCAGCCGGGCGCAGCACCCGCGCAGCTCGAAACCGAAGTAGCACGCAAGGTCGAAGATTCGCTGGCTACCTTGTCCGGCCTGAAGCATTTGTACACTACGATTACCGACGGCAAGGTATCGATCTCGGTGCAATTCGAACTGGAGAAAAATCTTTCCGATGCGCTGATTCAAACCAAGAACGCAGTCGACAGCGTACGTTCCGATCTGCCGACCGACCTGCAGCAACCGGCAGTCAGCTCGGTGACTTCGGCCGGCGAAGCGATACGCATGTATTCGATCGCTTCTTCGCGCATGAATGAAGAGCGCCTGTCGTGGTACGTCGACGATACCCTGGCCAAGACCGTGCTCGGCGTGCCGGGTGTCGCGCGTGTCGAACGCGTCGGCGGCGTGCAGCGCGAAGTCCGCATCGAGGTCGATCCGGTGCGCCTGACCGCGCTCGGCGTTACCGCGGCCGATGTATCGCGGGCGCTGCGCCAGGTACAGCAGGAATCATCCGGCGGGCGCGGCCAATTGGGGCAAGCCGAACAATCGGTGCGTACCGTCGCGACAGTACGCCAGGCAGCCGATCTGGCGGCGTTCCCGATTACCTTGGCCAATGGCCGTGAAGTGCGTCTCGATCAGGTCGCAACCGTGCATGACGGCATCGCCGAGCGTACCCAGATGGCGATGCTCGACGGCAAGCCGGTGGTCGGGTTCAAGATTTTCCGCGCCAAGGGATTCGACGAAACGCTGATCGCCAAAAACGTTACGCAAGTATTGAACAAGCTGCAGAGCGACGATGCATCGCTCAAATTCACGGCGGTTTCCGGCACCGTCGACTACACACTGGAGCAATACAAAGGCTCGATGGACATGCTGTACGAAGGCGCGCTGCTGGCGGTGCTGGTGGTATGGGCCTTTTTGCGGGACTGGCGCGCGACGCTAGTGTCCGCTGCCGCCCTGCCCTTGTCCATCCTGCCGACCTTTGCCGCGATGTCCTGGCTCGGCTATTCGCTCAACACGCTGACCTTGCTGGCGCTGGCGGTGATCGTCGGCATCCTGGTCGACGATGCGATTGTCGAGATCGAAAACATCGAACGCCACGGCCATATGGGCAAGCCCATTCTGCAAGCCGCCGGCGATGCCGTCACCGAGATCGCGCTGGCGGTGGTCGCTACCACGATGAGCCTGGTGGTGGTGTTCCTGCCGACCGCAATGATGAGCGGCGTGCCCGGCCTTTTCTTCAAGCAATTCGGCTGGACCGCCGTGATCGCGGTACTCGCATCCTTGCTGGTGGCGCGCTTGCTGACGCCGATGATGGCCGCTTATCTGCTGAAATCGCGGCCGGCCAAAGAGCATGAAGACGGCCGCGTCATGATCTGGTATCTGTCGGCGGTGAGCTGGTGTCTCGCGCATCGCAAGACTACCGCCGCCGGCGCCGCGCTGTTCTTCGCCGCCTCGATTGCGCTGGTGCCGCTGATTCCATCCGGGCTGATTCCGCCGGCCGACCGCGGATTTACCAACGTCAATATCGAATTGCCGCCCGGCAGTTCCGTCAACAACACACTCGCCGTTGCGGAAGCTGCACGCACTGCGTTGCGCGATGTCGCCGGTATTCAAAGTGTCTTCACGACCATCGGCGACGCTTTGCTGGCAGGTAACGGCGTGCAGCAGGCCGGCGAAGTGCGCAAGGGTGCATTGATCCTGACATTGAAACCGCGCGGGCAACGCGGCAAGCAGGTCGCCATTGAAACCGTGATACGCCAAAAGCTGCTGAATGTTCCCGGCGCGCGCTTTACGGTCGGCAGCGGCGGCATCGGCGAAAAGATGCAATTGATCCTCGCCAGCGACAACGCCGATGCGCTCAAGAACAGCGCGCAAATGCTGGAGCGCGAACTGCGCGGCGTCGGCCGCCTGTCGAATATCAATTCGACGGCGAGCCTGGAGCGGCCGGAAATTATTGTCCGTCCCGACGTTGAGCGCGCCGCCGAGCGCGGCGTCACCACCGCTGCCATCGGCGCCGTGGTGCGCATTGCCACCAGTGGCGATTTCGATGCGCAGGTGGCGCGGCTCAATCTGGATAATCGGCAGGTGTATATGCGCGTGCGTATCGCCGATGCCGCGCGTCAGGATATGGACACGCTGGCCAATATGCGGGTGAACGGCCGCGACGGTCTGGTGCCGCTGTCGAGTGTCGCCGCCTTGTCGGTCGAAAGCGGCCCTTCGCAAATCAGCCGCTACGACCGCCACCGCTACGTTACCGTGAACGCCGATCTGGGCGGGATGCCGCTGGGTGCGGCATTGGCGGCTGCTACTGCGTTGCCGGCGGTCAAGGCAATGCCGTCCAGCGTGCGCCTGATTCAGACCGGCGATGCGGAAATCGCGGCCGAGCTGGCATCGGGATTCGGCATGGCGATCGTGATCGGCGTGCTATGCGTCTATTGCGTGCTGACTTTGCTGTTCAAGGATTTTCTGCAACCGGTCACCATTCTTTCGGCGATTCCGCTGTCGCTCGGCGGCGCTTTCGTCGCTCTGCTGGCCGCGCATAGCGAACTCGACATCCCCGCGATGATCGGCCTGGTCATGCTGATGGGCATCGTGACCAAGAATTCGATCCTGCTGGTTGAATATGCCGTGGTCGGAATTCACGAACGCGGCTTGTCCTTGCACGATGCATTGATCGACGCCTGCCATAAACGCGCTCGACCAATTGTGATGACCACGGTCGCGATGATTGCGGGCATGTTGCCGATCGCGCTCGGCTTCGGCGCCGATTCGAGCTTTCGGCAACCGATGGCTACAGCGGTGATCGGTGGTTTGCTGACTTCGACTGCATTGAGCTTATTGGTGGTGCCGGTGGTGTTTACGTATGTGGATGCGTTTGAGCGCCTGGTTGTGCGGCTGGTTCAGCGCCGCAGGTCTACGATGCCGCCGCATGAAGCGTTTCAAATTGATGCTTAGAGGCAGTCGTGAAATTAAGGCCGTCAGGCGGGCTGTTGTACTCCGTTCGTGTCCCCCGGCGGCCTGCGGCCCCCTCCTCCTTTACCTCACTGCGCACAACACCCCGCCTGACGGCCTTAATTTCACGACTGCCTCTTAGTTGATGCTTAAACGCATGTTTCTTTTCTCCTGTAGGACTTCTTCATGAAAAATTTGCAACCACGCAGGTAGCGGGCCGGTGCTAGTATCCAAAGAGAAATCGACTTTACCAAGTCTTTACATTCTCAAATTACACGTCAAGGCACAGATATGAGCGCTATTCATTCTGCCAGTACAAGTGATTCTGAAGCGCTGGAAAACGGCATTTACGCTAAAGTCGCGTGGCGCTTGATGCCTTTCCTGTTCATCTGTTATGTCGCCGCTTATCTCGACCGCGTCAACGTCGGCTTTGCCAAGCTGCAGATGCTGAACGACCTACAATTCAGCGAGACCATTTACGGCCTCGGCGCCGGTATCTTTTTTATCGGCTATTTTCTGTTTGAAGTACCGAGCAATATCATCATGCATCGCGTCGGCGCCCGTGTCTGGATCGCCCGCATCATGATCACGTGGGCGGTACTGTCCGCCGCCACCATGTTTGTGGCCACGCCGGCCATGTTTTATCTCGTGCGCTTTTTACTCGGCGTTGCGGAGGCCGGCTTCTTTCCGGGCATTGTCCTGTATCTGACTTACTGGTTTCCCGCCGCCCGGCGCGGCCGCATGAATGCGCTGTTCATGATCGGCATTCCGATTGCCGGCGTAGTCGGCGGCCCGCTCTCGGGATGGATCATGACGTACTTTGCCGGAACGCACGGCTGGAACGGCTGGCAATGGCTGTTCCTGCTTGAAGCCATTCCATCGATGGCGCTCGGCCTCATGACCCTGTTCTATTTGCCGAACAACATCCGTACATCGAAATGGCTATCCGATAGCGAAAAAGAGCTGCTGGCTAAAAACATCGCGAAAGACAGCGGCGGAGGCAAATCCGAATCCGTCGCAAGCGCGTTTTCCAATCCTAAAGTCTGGCTGATGGCCGCGATTTATTTCTGCTGCATGATGGGCCTGTACGGCATCAGCTTCTATCTGCCGACGCTGGTGAAGGCATCCGGCGTCAAGAATGCGCTGGATGTCGGCATGCTGACGGCGATTCCCTATACTTGCGGCGTGATCGCCACGTTGCTGGTTGCGCGCAGCGCCGACCGCATGCGCGAACGCCGCTGGCATTTTGCCATTGCGAGCGCACTGGGCGGCCTCGGCCTGTTTTTGAGTACGGTATATGGCGACAATGTGACGCTGGCGCTATGTGCGCTGTCGCTCGGCACTGCCGGCATGTTGTCGACCATGCCGGTGTTCTGGACTTATCCCAGCGCCATCCTGGGCGGCGTCGCAGCGGCAGCCGGCATCGGCCTGATCAACTCTGTCGGCAATCTTGCCGGCTTCGTCAGTCCATCGATTATCGGATGGTTGAAAGACGTAACCGGCAGTACCAACGCGGGGATGTATTTCGTTGCCGGGGCCTTGGTGCTGGGCGCGTTGCTGGCGTTGCTGCAGCCGCGTGCCTTGGTTAACCGCTAGCGCGGAATCAATCCCGCCAAGGTGTACCGGCCGGCGAATCCAAATCCGGCTGCAATACCGTCAAGGAGCCATCGTCGTTCCGAATCACGAGCAGCAGGTTGCGATAATCGCACGATGGGCAAATGAAATAACACCCGACATCATCGACTTCCGGAACCGCACTGTCCGAGTCCAATTCGACGGCGCAGTCTCTGCATATCCACATAGTGACCTCCTACCGGCAAGTGTGCGCCGTTACAAGATTGAGACAACTGCATGGTCACGGAAATTTCATTTTCGGCCGCAATTTTTTGCACATAAGGATTTGCTAAAGGTCGGCGGAACCTGTCCCCCTCTCCATCCTCTATGCACCGAACAGGCATCTCAGTACACACGTGCGCGTTTTCGTTGATTGGATGATCCAGCTCGTCAAGGAGCATCCGCATATTTGATAGTTGGACAGGTGGGAGGCTGGAAGTCTTCGGAAATGGCGCGGCGGTATGCGCACCTGGTTACGAAAGCACTGACTGCAGCGATCGCCCAGATCGGTAAAAAGAAAGTCGTGTGATATTGGCGGTGGTCAATAAATTCCCCACCTCCAAAAACAACAAAGCCCCCCGATCGCTCGGGAGGCCGCATGTCTATTGGTGGGGCGTGTGTGGCTCGAACACACGACCTACGGATTAAGAGTCCGTAGATGACAAGGATTGATTGATGTTGATGCATGTTGATATACGAGATAATTACCAATTAAATCAATGACATATATTTATTTTTCCTGAAATCGGAGTTGACAGATATTAAGCTATTTCCTCATAATCGGGTTACATGTCAGTTACATGAAGCCTCATGTAACCCAATTAGGGGAAAGAATGGCAAAGGTCAATTTCACAGCAGCCCGCGTCGAGGGCTTTCAGTGCCCATCGGGCAATTCACAAATCTTCTTGTGGGATAGCAAAGTTCCAGGTCTCGGATTGCGGGCGACGCCCAGCGGTGCCAAGGCATATATCTACCAGGGGAAAATCCATAGACGTACAGTGCGCATCACTATTGGCGACCCACGTAGCTGGACCATCGACAAGGCACAGGAAGAGGCACGTCGACTGCAAACGCTTGTCGATACCGGTGTCGATCCCCGTGAACACCGCATGGAGCAGCAAGCCGCGCATGAGGCGCGTCGGGTGGAAAGTCGTCGTAAAGAC
>DASYCG010000014.1:0-64594 GCA_036500325.1 Herbaspirillum sp.
CGATATCGAAACCAAAGACGGCACGCGCTTGAAGGTGCCGGGCATTGTGCCGAAGCTGAGTGAAACGCCGGGCCGGATCAGCTCGGTGGCGCCGGATCTGGGCGAACATACCGATGCGGTCCTGGGCGATCTCGGTTTCAGCGCCGATGATATTGCGCAATTCCGGCGAGATCGGATCATCGGTTGAAAGTTTAAGGCAAGGCTGATTAAGTGCCATGGGTGGGGGGGGTTTTAGCGCCATGGGTGCCCTTTTTTTTAACGCGGCATGGGCCGTACCCCTCACCCAAATGAACGATTTTTTATGGCACTAAAGAAAATAAGTCGACTTCGAACTTTCTTTAAATCCATAAAAGACCGTTCATTTGGGTGAGGGGTACGGCCCATGCCGCGTTAAAAAAAAGGGCACCCATGGCGCTAAAAACCCCCCCACCCATGGCACTTAATCAGCCTTGCCTTAAACCGTTTGAGATGATGGATCGGATGAGTCGCGCAACAGCTCCACCAGCTTTTCCCGGAAATAATTCTTTTCCAAAGGCTGGCGTCTGACGCAGACGTGCAAATCGCGCCGGGCCCAGGGTTCCGACAGCGCCACGATCGCCAGATGCGCGCAATCGGCGGCATCCAGTGTCGATCGTGGCACGATGCCGATGCCCGCGCCGGAGGAGACCAGCCGGGCGATGGCGCGATAACCCGAAACCTGCACGCGCACATCCAGCCGGCTGCCCAGCGCTGCGGCATGGTTCATCAGAAAAGTATGCAGCGTTGAACCGTATTGCTGGCTGATGAAGGGCATCGGTGTGTTGACGCAGGCTGCGAAGCTGACGCTGGCGTGTTGCGCGATGTCGCTCTGCAACGGCGCCAGCAGCACCAATTCATCGTTTCGATACGGCAGAAAATCCAGCTCGGGATGGTTGTTCTTGTCCTGCAGCGCAACCACGCCGAGATCGGCGCGTCCGGCCGCCACAGCCGCCATGATGTCGCTGCTTTCGCGTTCTTCAAGCGTAATCCGCACATTCGGATACAACGCAAAAAAGCGCGCCAGGTCATCCGGCAGGTGAGCGCCGATCGCATTATTGTTCGCAAAAAAAGTGATATGGCCGGCCAGTCCCTGCGCAAACGGGATCAGGTCGGCATGCATTTGCTCCAGTTGCGCAATACAGCGCTGAGCGTGTTCAAACACCACTTGTCCCGCAGGCGTCAACGTGACCCCGTGCGACTGGCGCGTCAGCAACGGCGCGCCGACTGCGGCTTCGAGACCTTTGATGCGCAGGCTGACCGAGGACGGCGCGAGATTGCAGCGCTCGGCGCCGCGCGAAAGATTGCGCTCCCGGGCAACCGCCAGAAATACCTTCAAGTCAATCAGGTCGTAATGCATATTCGTTTGCCCCGCTCTAATACTGCTGCACGATTGCGCCACTTATTTCAATTTTATCCAGGCAAGGTATCATGCATTCGAGTCGAAGGATTCGTATTTGACAAACACAGGCTTAGCGAATGCTCGCTTCATGTTCTGCCGCCGCCGCGTCATACTGCATACTTTGATAAATAAATGTCATTGGCGATGCCGTCAATGCGCCAGGAGTCCATCATGTCATCGCAAGCGCTCCCGTTATCCGAGGTCTCGCCCCAGGCAACGGGGCTGGTCAGCGGCACCGGCCAGTATCGGCGCGCCAACTGGGCATTGTTTTGCGCCGGTTTTTCCACCTTTTCGCTGCTGTATTGCGCGCAGCCGCTGCTGCCGATCTTTTCGACGTATTTCGGCGTGTCGCCGGCGCACAGCAGTTTTTCGGTGTCGCTGACGACCGGCCTGCTGGCATTGTCCATTCTGATCGTCGGCGCCAATGCGCAAAGGTTGCCGCGCAAAGGTCTGATGGGTCTCTCGCTGCTGGTTTCCGCCGTTCTGACTGTGCTGGCTTCCACCATGCCGGATTGGAGCCATCTGCTGTTATTGCGGGCCTTGCTTGGGATTGCGCTGGGCGGTGTGCCGGCGGTGGCGATGGCTTATCTGGCCGAAGAAGTGCACCCGGACAGTCTTGGTCTGGCGATGGGTTTGTATGTCGGCGGGAACGCTTTTGGCGGCATGGGCGGCCGCGTCATTACCGGTTTGATTGCCGATTTCACTTCATGGCGCGTGGCGATGGCGGCGATCGGCGTCATCGGCCTGATTGCCGCCGGCCTGTTCATGGTGCTGTTGCCGAAGTCGGTGCGTTTTGTTCCCCATAAAACGGCGAACTTGCGCTCCGTGAGCAAGGGGCTGACCGGGCATCTCACGCACGGCGCATTGCTGGGCTTGTTTGCCATCGCTTTCCTGCTGATGGGTGGCTTTGTGACGATCTATAACTATGCCGGATATCGCCTGCAGGCGCCGCCTTACAATATGAGCCAGGCGCTGGTGGGAGCAATCTTCACGGTGTATCTGGTCGGCATCGTGGCTTCGGCGTGGTTCGGCCGGCTGGCGGATCGCCATGGCCGCATCAAGATGTTGACGATCGGTATTGCGCTGATGCTGGCCGGTACCTTGATTACGCTGGCGCATGCCGTAGTGTGGATTGTGATCGGGATTGCCGTGCTGACGTTCGGATTTTTCGCTGCGCACGCCGTCGCCAGCGGTACGGTCGGGCAATTGGCAAGAGGGAATAAAGCGCAGGCAGCATCGCTGTACTTGCTGGCCTATTATTTGGGGTCCAGCGTGCTCGGCTCGGCCGGCGGCAGTATCTTTTCTTATGCCGGATGGGGCGGCGTTACCGCGATGGTGTGCGCTGCGCAGTTAATCGGCTTGCTGATCTGTTACCGGCTCGCCGCCGCAGTGCCGGCGCCGGCCAGAGGCCGGTAATTGCTACCCGCCAGCTGCCGGCGATCAACCGGCAGTTGGTGGCTATCAACCGTCGACTATCGGTCAAATGCCTCGCCCGCTGCAACCGCAGCGCCTGCGATGGCATGGCGCTCCAGCGAATCGCGGACAAAGCCGCTGTTTTTCATTTCCTCTACAAATCCATGCAGAAATTCTTCCGCTTGCTTGCCCCGGCTTTTCGGCAGGCCCATCGCTTGCCTGATCGTCATGAAGCGCTCGTTTAAAAGCCGCACGCCGCCCACGCGTTTCGCCTCCGCTTCCAGGGGCTGCTTTACACCGGCGGCGACTTCCGCATTCAATGCGAGGAATTCGCCGACCACGGATTGCGACTGCGACGAATTGGTTCGGACGATAGTCGCGTGCTGCAACGTTCTGGTCAGATATAAATCGTAAGCGCTGGCGGCGCCGACGACGACCCGATTGCCCGCAACATCGACCGCTTCGTTGGTGGTGATCGGCGAGTTTTCGCGCACCAGATAAAAGCCTTCGATCAGCACGTAGGGCGCGGTGAATGCAATCTCCGCGCCGCGCTTCGGTTCGATCGCAAAGAAGCCGACGTCGGCACGCTGCTCGGCCACTGTCGCGACCGATGCGCCGGCACTGCCGAATGTCAGTAATTCGAGTTCGGCGCCCAGCCGTTGCGCCAGTGCATGGGCCAGATCGACCGATATGCCAAATGGCCGGCCGGCGGCATCGGCATTGGCCAACAGCGGGTTGCCCAGATTGATCGAGGCCCGCAGCTTGCCGGTTGGCGTGAATGCGGAAAATATTGCAGCCGATACAGCTGAAGCGTTAGTCATTTTTATATCTCGTTTAATGTCTCGAAAGTGATACCGCCAATTACATCATAAATAATGTAAGCCGGATCACGACGCGTGCATGGTCCATAACATGGCGATGGCCGCAAGCGCCATGATACCCGTGCAGAGCCAGCCCAGTATTTTCAAACCGGAACCGATGATGAAGCGTCCCATGATGTCGGCGCGTACCGCCATCATCATCATGATTGCCATGATCGGCACCGAAATAACGCCGTTGATGACAGCGCTCCAGTACAGCGCCTTGATGGGATCGATCGGCGTGAAGCAGAGTGCAACGCCGAGCAGCGTCGATACCGCGATGAGGCCATAGAATTTTTTCGCCATGGTGGGCTTGGCTTCCAGGCTGTTCTTCCAGCGGAAGGTGCCGGCCATCGCATAAGCGGCGGACCCGGCCAGTACCGGGATAGCCAGCAGGCCGGTGCCGATGATGCCGGCGGAAAACAGCCAGAAACCGAATTCCCCGGCAATGGGGCGCAAAGCCGACGCTGCCTGTGCGGTGGTTTGAATGTCGGTCAGTCCATGCTGGTTGAGCGTGACCGCCGTGGTGAGCATGATGAAAAACGCGACGATATTGGAAAACCCCATGCCGGTATAAGTATCGATCCCGATACGGCGCAAGTTGGCCTCGGCTTGTTCGGGCGCGTCTTTCAATGGTTTCGCCTGCGGATCGGCAGTTTGCTCTTCCACCTCCTGCGAGGCCTGCCAGAAGAATAGATAAGGGCTGATGGTGGTGCCGAATATCGCGACGATTGTCGTGATGTATTCCGCTTTCCACGATAACTGCGGCAGCAGGACTTTCTGCGCAATCTGCGACCATTGCATATGGACCACGAATACGATGCCCACGTAAGCCAGCAGCGCCAACGTCAGCCATTTCAGCACGCGCACGTAGCGCTTGTAGGGAATGAAGATCTGCAACAGCAGCGACAGCATCCCGAAGCCGAATGCATACAGATGCGATGAGCCGCCGACCAGCAGTTTGGCGGCGTCGCCCATTGCTGCGACGTCCGCCGCGATATTGATGGTATTGGCGATCAGCAGCAGTCCGACAATGCAATACAGCAGCCAGGCCGGATAGTGGCGGCGGATATTGGTAGCCAGGCCATGGCCGCTGACGCGGCCGATTTCGGCGCTGATAATCTGAATCCCGACCATCAGCGGGTAAGTAAGCAGCAGCGTCCATAAGGTATTGAAGCCGAATTGCGCGCCGGCCTGCGAGTAGGTTGCGATACCGCTTGGATCGTCATCGGCGGCGCCGGTGATCAGGCCGGGACCGAGTTTCCTCAGCCATGATGTATCGGCGGATTTTCCCGTTTTCACTTCGTTTGTATTTGCCATATTTTCCGTGAAACGGTTGAAAGAATCGCCGGTTATGCAGGGATTTCACTGAGAGTGTGGAAGTTGTAAAAAATTCATAAAAACGAAGGCCTTTTTTTAGGGGGGTAAAAATATTCCAATCTGATTGGATTGTAATGCCCGAGAGCCGTCGCCACGCGCGGCTGGTAATATGCAGCAATCGCCATGAACAATCTCCTCAGAAAAATCGATCTGACATCGCTGCGGCTATTCGTCGCGGTATGTCAGGAACGTAATATCGCCCGTGCCGCCGAACGCGAATTCATCGCGCCGTCGGCGGTGAGCCGGCGCATCGCTGAAATTGAAGCCATCATCGGTCTGCCGGTGATTCATCGCGAGTCGCGCGGCATCTCCGTCACGCCGGTCGGCGAAACCGTGCTGCGGCATGCGCAGGCGGTGATCGGCAGCATCGAGGCGATGGGCGCCGAACTATCGCGATTCTCCAGCGGCGCGAAAGGCAAGGTGCAGCTGGTCGGCAATCTGTCGGCCATCGTGCAGTTCCTGCCGGAAGACATCGCCGCCTTCCAGCGCGTATTCCCCAATGTCGATATCGATCTGGAAGAGCAATCCAGCACCAATGTCATGCGCAGCGTTCAGGCGCGCGCCGCCGATCTGGGTATCTGCAACGCTATCGCAGGCGCCGATCAGTTCCAGCAACTGCCGTATCGCACCGATCGCTTATTTCTGATGGTGCCGGGCAATCACGCGCTGAGCAGTGCGGTGGCGGTTGGCCTGGCCGATATCGTCGCCGAAAGTTTTGTCGGCCTGGATAGCGAAAGCGCGCTGACGCAATTGCTGGCGCAGGAAGCGGCCGATCTGGGCGCCAGCCTGAATATCAAGATCCGCGTCAGCAGCCTGGATGCCTTGTGTCGCATGGTGCATGTCGGCCTGGGGATTGCCGTGGTGCCGCAGCAGATCGGCGAAATGTATATCAATACGCTGGATGTCCGGCTGGTGCCGATCCGCGATCCATGGGCAGTGCGGCAGTTGATCATCATCTTCCGGGATTACGAGCAATTGACGGCGACCGCCGCCTCGCTGCTCAATTTCCTGACGCATAAACCCTGATTCCGGCAACAAGCCTCTCGAATCGAGACGGCAGCCCTCACGGCTTATCACTGCAGTGCGCAGCATCGCGCCGGTATGATCGAAACATCGAAAATACCGAATGACAGTGACGAAGGTGACACGCATGCCCGAACAAGCCAATCCGGAATCCCCGAAAACATACCAACCCAAATCGCTCTGCCCGAAGACGCTTTACGACAAGCTATGGGATGACCACGTGCTGGAGACCGAGGCCGACGGCAGCAGCCTGCTTTATATCGATCGCCACATCATCAATGAAGTATCGAGCCCGCAAGCGTTCGAAGGGCTGACGCTGGCAGGCCGCAAGCCCTGGCGGCCGGCGGCCAACCTGGCCGTGGCCGATCACAATGTGCCCACCACGGATCGCAGCCAGGGAATCTCGGACCCGATGTCGCGGCTGCAAGTCGATACCCTATCGTCCAATGCGCGCACCTATGGGGTGACGTATTTCGGCATGCTCGATCAACGCCAAGGCATCGAACACGTGGTCGGTCCGGAACAGGGCGCGACACTGCCGGGCATGACCGTGGTCTGCGGCGATTCGCACACCTCCACGCACGGCGCGTTTGCTTGCCTGGCGCATGGCATCGGCACGTCGGAAGTCGAGCACGTATTGGTCACCCAGACTTTGCAGGCCAGAAAATCGAAATCGATGCTGGTGCAGGTCGACGGCGAATTGGCGCCGGGCGCTGCCGCCAAGGATATTGCGCTGGCATTGATCGGCCGCATCGGCACCGCCGGCGGCACCGGTTACGCCATCGAATATGCCGGCGCAGCCATCCGCGCGCTGTCGATGGAAGGGCGCATGACTTTATGCAATATGTCGATCGAAGCGGGCGCGCGCGCCGGCATGATCGCTTGCGATCAGGTAACGCTGGACTACGTCAAAGGCCGCCCGTTGGCGCCGGAAGGGGCGCTGTGGGATGAGGCGTCCGCCTATTGGCAAACGCTGCATTCGGATGCGGGCGCGGTGTTCGATACGGTCGTCGCACTCGACGCCACGCAGATCCAGCCGCAAGTTACTTGGGGCACTTCGCCGGAAATGGTGGTCGCCATCGATGGCCACGTCCCGGACCCGGCCGCTGAAGCCGATGCCACCCGGCGCGAGGGCATGCAAAGAGCGCTGGCCTATATGGGCCTCACCGCAGGCACGCCGATTGCCGATATCGCTATCGATAAAGTGTTCATCGGTTCCTGCACCAATTCCCGGATCGAGGATTTACGCGCTGCCGCGGCCATCGTGCAAGGCCGTCAATGCGCCGCCAATATCAAACTGGCGCTGGTAGTGCCGGGTTCCGGGCTGGTCAAAGCGCAAGCCGAGCGGGAAGGACTGGACAAGATCTTTACGGCCGCGGGATTCGAGTGGCGCGAACCGGGCTGCTCGATGTGCATGGCGATGAACGCCGATCGCTTGCTGCCGGGCGAACGTTGCGCATCGACGTCGAACCGCAACTTCGAGGGTCGTCAGGGCGCCGGCGGACGTTCGCATCTGGTCAGTCCTGCGATGGCGGCTGCGGCGGCTATTGCGGGGCATTTCGTCGACATCCGTCGCTTATGACTGCTTATAGCCGATAGCCGCCCCTAAAAATCATCCGAAATGACATCATGAAAAAATTTACCGTTCACCAGGGTTTGGCGGCGCCGCTCGACCGCGCCAATGTCGATACCGACGCCATCATGCCGAAGCAGTTTTTGAAATCCATCGCGCGCAGCGGATTCGGTCCCAATCTATTCGACGAATGGCGATATCTGGATCACGGCGAGCCCGGGCAGGATTGCAGCACCCGGCCGCTCAATCCGGATTTCGTATTGAATTTGCCGCAATATCAAAACGCGTCGATTTTGCTTGCCCGCGCCAATTTCGGCTGCGGTTCATCGCGCGAACATGCGCCGTGGGCGCTCGATCAATACGGCTTTCGCGTTCTGATTGCATCCAGCTTCGCCGACATTTTTTTCCATAACTGTTTTAAAAACGGCTTGCTGCCGATCGTGTTGAACGAATCGCAACTGGATCAATTGTTCGCCTGCGCCGCTTCATCCGAAGGCCTGCATTTGACGATCGATCTGGAACGGCAAAGCATCGCGCACGCGGATGGGCGATTCAGTTTCGCATTCGAAGTCGATCCATTGCGCAAATATTGTTTGTTGAACGGCTATGACGATATCGCATTGACATTGCGCAAGGCGGACCAGATCGCGGAATACGAACAGGCGCATTTGCGTGCGCGGCCATGGTTGTTGAAAACCTTCGATGACAGAAATGATGGAAGCCGCAATGGAAGATGACGCAAAAGAAATCCGTTTCGACGGCAGGATTTTATATTTGTCGAATGACGCGTCGCTGGTCCGGGCGCAACTGCGTGGCGATGACCTGGACTTGAGCGCAGCGCTGCCTTTGCGCGACGACATCTCGACCGACGAGATCACGCCGGTAACGGTGATGACGGTTTACGACGAACGGCTGGGCGATGTGCCCTACGTCGGTTTCCGGGCCGGCGGCGAAATGCCGATCGGCAGGCACGCGATCAGGCGCGGCGGCTTCCGGATCACGGTCGCCGGCAAACGCTACGGCAAAGGTTCGTCGCGCGAATCGAGCCCGCTGGCGGAATTGTCGGCGGGCATCAAGTTGATTGTGGCAGAGAGTTTCGAGCGGATCTACCAACAGAATTGCGACAACATCGGCATACTCACAACCACCGATTTCTCCATCCTGGAACGGATTCAGTCAGGCCAGGCGATACCGATCTCTGCCTTTCTGAAAGGCCGCGATCAACTCACGCAGAGCATCATCCGCAGCGGCGGCTTGTTGACATACAGCAAATCCAGAACCTGGCCCAAGGAGCGCCAAGCGAAAGCCTTTGCGGCAGATGTCACGCCGCGGCCCAAAACGCTGATCGAAAAAATCATCGCCAGGCATCTGCATCCGGACACCGCGGATGCAGATGCTGTATGCGGCGCAGGCGTGTTTATCGAAACCGACTGGCGTTTCAGCCACGATTATTTCACCGGTATGTGCGCGCACTTGATGCACCGTGCTTTCGGCAAACCGGCTGTGCTGCATCGGCCGGATCGCATCATTGCCTTTCAGGATCATCTGGTGCTGGCTGCGCAAAGTTTCCCGCATGTGCGGGATCAATTGCTGGCCGGCGTTGCCGATCTGAGCGCCGGGCACGACGATTTTGCCGCCGCCTATCCGGTGCGCTCGCATGGCCGCTTGAAGGGCGGCAGCGAGGGTAAAAACGGCGCGGAAGGCATCTGCCACGCCATGATGGCCGAAACCTATGCGCTGCCCGGCCAGGTCGTGGCCGGCACCGATTCGCATACGCCGCATTCCGGCGCGCTGGGTTGTCTGGCCTTCGGCGCCGGCGCCACCGAAATCGCCAATAGCTGGATCAGCGGCTACGTGCGTTGCAAGGTGCCGGAAACCTTGCGCATCGAAATCGATGGCCGTTTGCGGCCCGGCGTGAGCGCCAAGGATGTGGTGTTGCATTTATTGCAAATGGAGGCGATTCGCGGCGGCGGCGCGATCGGCCTGGTGTTTGAATACGGCGGCGCGGCGGTGCGCGCCATGAATATCGACGAACGCGCCACGCTGACGAATATGGCGGCGGAGTTGGGCGGTTTTACCGGCATCGTCGAGCCGGATGGGAATACGGTGGCTTTCCTGAAGGAGCGGCGCGGCATCGATTTCGTGTTGCAGAGCTGGATGCACAGCGATGCCGATGCGGTATATCGCGAGGTGATCCGCATCGACGCCGACCGTATCGGACCGATGCTGGCGCGTCCCGGCGATCCCGGCAACGGCGTTGCCGCCGACGTACTGGCCGAAAGTGAAAGCGTTGCGGTCAACATCGCTTATGGCGGCTCATGCACCGCCGGCAAGCGCGCCGATTTCGACTATTACCATGAAGTCTTGCAATGGGGTTTGGCGCATGGCTTGAAGGTGTCGCCGAAAACTGCCTTGTTCCTGCAATTCGGTACGATGGACGTGCGCCGCTATTGCGAGCAAAAGGGCTATCTGCCGGTATTCGAACAAGCGGGTGCAACGCTCATCATGCCGGGCTGCGGCGCCTGCGCCAATTGCGGCCCGGGGCAATCGACCAGCGCCGGCGATGTCACCATCAGCGCCATCAATCGCAATTTCCCGGGGCGTTCCGGCCCCGGTAGCGTCTGGCTGGCCGGGCCGTATACGGTTGCCGCCAGTGCGTTGACGGGCCGCATTACTACGTTCGAGCAATTGCAAAGATCCATCGACGATGCCAGCCGAACGCCGTTCAGTTAAGGCGCCGGCAAGAACTGATCCATATGCGCCTGAACCGCCTTTGGATCGGCGGCAAATGCCTTTGCCGTATTGCGTGTGATGTCGCCCGGGAAGACATCGGTCACGCCGCTTTCGACAGCGTCCAGCGCGTCGCCGACCACATCCATCGTCGACAGGCGGGGCGGCGGCAGGTTGCGTCCCATATCGGTTTCGACTTGCACCGGCATGACGCCGATAACGGCGGTTTTTTGCGAAGCGAGTTCGGCGCGCAAGCTGCGCGTGGCCGACAACGCGGCTGCCTTGGAGGCGGAATAAGTAGCGGCGGCAGGCAACGCCACCAGCGACAGGAAAGACAGCACATTGATAATCGTCCCGCCGCCGTTGGCTTTCAGCGCCGGCGCGAAAGCATGCGTCATCGACAGGACGCCGAAGTAGTTCACATCCATTTCCTTGCGCGCCGTGGCCATATCGAACGTGGTGTACGCACTGCGGCCGCCGGCAAAACCGGCATTGTTGATCAGCAGATTGACGTCTTTCAATGCCGCCGCGGCTTGAGCGACCTGGGCTTCGTCGGTGACATCGAGCGCTATCGCGACCAGCCGGCCGTCGTTGCCTTTCAAGAGCGCGGACAGCGATGCCGTGTCGCGCGCCGCCACATACACCTTGGCCGCGCCGCGCTTCAGCAATTCCTCTGCGAAAGTCAGGCCGATGCCGCGATTTGCGCCGGTTACCAGGGCGACTGATCCGTTGATTTTCATAAAAACCTTTCTGTGCTTATGCACATTTTTAGGTAAAAAAAAACCTGGCGAAACCGCTCAGGATCGAGAGGTCATCGCCAGGAAGTTTTGGCGTAAATGCCTGGCCCGTTCCAGGCCGATTTGTGTTTCATATTCTGCTTGAGCGGTCAGCCAGAGCGGCTCGGCTTCCTTGAGTTTGCGCAAGCCGGATGGCGAGACCGAAAAGGACAGCAGGCGGCGCTCGCCAGGCACGGCGGCGCTCGCTATCAGCTTGTCGCTCAGCAGTGGCTTCAGGGCGCGTGTCACCGTGGTGCGATCCATCGTCAACGCATCCGCCAGTTCGCCGGTGTTCATCTTGCCGGCATGCTGCAGGAAAGCGAGGATCGAAAATTGCGTGCCGGTGATTTGCGCCGGCGCGAGATGCCGCTCATAAAGCTTTGTGACGTGCCGCGCCAATTGCCTGGTGGCAGAGCAGTGGCACGCGCGAGGGCCAAGAGATTTTTCGGCATTATCCATGAGCGGCAGTATAAAAGTGCATATGCATTTTTGTCAAGCCGTTGTAAAGATCTGCAGGGACCGGATTTATTTTGATTGAAACGTCAATTGACTAAGGCGAAAAAGCGCTTTTTATAGCAAAATTGCGGCGCCGCATTAATTCGGATGTCATCGTTATGAAAAATATCTGCTTTAGACTCCCACCGCTTGCACTACGCCATGCAGTCCGCCGGCCTGCGCCCGAAATCCCCGACGGAAAGTCCAAGCCTCGAATACGGACGTAAAGCACACAAAGCAAGATGATAGTGACGATTAAATGGGCTTAGGGGCGTTATAGGCATATAGTGCCGCATCCCTCTTTACGGCAGGATGGCCGGCAGAACAGTCCGGTATCAAGCGTCGGCATCAAGCGTCCGGTTTCAAGCCGCAACGCACACCACAAGCTGGGCCCAGCCGCTACCGGTGCTGTCAAATCGCAGGAATTAAGCAAGGGATTTACGATGTTCGAATTATTCACCCCGCGCAGATCGGATCAGGCCTTGCTGGCCGCGTCGCCCAATCGCTGGGATTGGGCCTTGCTGCCGGTGGTCTTGACCATTTTTGTTGCGGTTGCGTTTGGCGCGATGCAGATGAGCCGCCCGTTTGTTTCCGGCCAGGTCACGCCGATCTCGCTGGACCTGATCTATCTGCCGTATTACCTGCTGCGCACGATCTTGCGCATGTTCGCCGCGCTGGCCTGTTCGTTGATATTCAGCTTCGTGTTTGCCGCGGTGGCGGCGAAATATCGCGCCGCCGAGAAAATAATGATCCCATTGCTGGATGTGTTGCAGTCGGTGCCGATTCTCGGCTTCCAGGCAATCGCCATCGCGCCGTTCATTCTATTGTTTCCGGGGAATCTGCTGGGCGTGGAATGCGCGGCGATTTTTGCGATCTTTACTTCGCAGGCGTGGAATATGGCGTTCAGCCTTTACCAGTCGATGCGCACGGTGCCGCCCGAACTCAACGAAGCCGCGCGCGTGTTCCGCCTGTCCGGCTGGCAGCGCTTCTGGCGGCTGGATCTGCCGTTTGCGATTCCCAACCTGCTGTGGAACATGATGATGTCGATGTCCGGCGGCTGGTTCTTCCTGGTGGCCGCGGAGGCCATTTCGGTTGCCGGCCAGGATATTAAATTGCCCGGCATCGGCGCCTATATCGCGGTGGCCATCGAACAGGAAAACGGCAGAGCCATTGCGTGGGCCACCGGCACCATGCTGGCGGGCATCGTGCTGTACGACCAATTATTTTTCCGTCCGCTGCTGGCCTGGGCCGACAAATTCAAATTCGAGGAATCGCAGGGCGAAAACGCACAGGGCTCGTGGCTGCTGGACTGGGGCCGCCGCAGCAATGTCATGCGCGCCCTGACCGATAAAATCTGGGCGACATTGAATCTAACGTTGGGCTGGTTCGGCAGCGCCCGCGAGACAGCAGCGCCACAGACACGCTCAAGTGCTTCCGCCGCGGCCTGGTCGCGCGCCTGGGATGTGCTGGTGTTGCTGATTGCGCTGGGGGCGGCGTATCGGCTGGTGGAGTTCGTCCATTCGGTGGTCGGCTGGGACGAATTCGTGCACGTGGCCGGCCTCGGCCTGATTACCTTGGGACGCGTCATGCTCCTGATCGGGCTGGCTTCGTTATTCTGGGTGCCGGTCGCCGTCTGGATCGGCTTGCGGCCGAAATATTCGCAACGGGTGCAGGCGTTTGCGCAATTCCTGGCGGCGTTTCCGGTTAATTTGATGTTTCCGGTCGTGGTGTTTTCGCTGGTGACACTCAAGCTTTCGCCGAATATCTGGCTGAGCCCGTTGATGGTGTTCGGCACGCAATGGTACATATTGTTCAATGTGGTGGCGGGCGCTTCGGCGATCCCCAACGAATTGCGGCTGGCTGCGGATAATCTGGGTATCAATGGCTGGCTCAAATGGAAGCGCTTCTATCTGCCGGCGGTTTTCCCGAGCTTTGTTACCGGGGCCATTACGGCCAGCGGCGGATCGTGGAACGCCAGCATCGTTGCCGAATACGTCACCTGGGGAAAAACCACGCTGGTGGCCGATGGTCTCGGGAGCTATATTAAACAAATGACGGACGCCGGCGACTTCCACCGCATTGCGTTGGGTATCGGCGTGAT
Source organism: Herbaspirillum sp. (assembly GCA_036500325.1). Taxonomy (GTDB): domain Bacteria; phylum Pseudomonadota; class Gammaproteobacteria; order Burkholderiales; family Burkholderiaceae_D; genus Herbaspirillum. The sequence goes on from DASYCG010000014.1 coordinate 13,769, forward strand.
GTGCGTATTCGTCATGTTATTAAACCGGTTTTTCTGGCGCAAGCTGTATCAGCTTGCCGGCGAGCATAATTAAGGAAGCAACATGGACCGTATTAATTTGATTGAATTGGAAGGCGTTGCGAAATCCTTCAGCAGCGCCGACGGTGCGCCTCGGAAAATCCTGGATGATGTTAATTTTTCACTGAAGACCGGTGAAATCGTGGCGCTGCTCGGCAAGTCCGGCTCGGGCAAATCGACCATGCTGCGGATTATTGCCGGCCTGATTCCCGCCGATGAAGGCAAGGCGACGTATCGCGGCCATGAGATCTACGGCCCGGCGTCGGGTATTGCGATGGTGTTTCAATCGTTCGCATTATTTCCCTGGCTGACGGTGCAGCAAAACGTCGAAATCGGGCTCGAAGCGCAAGGGGTCGACCGTAACGAACGCGAAAGGCGGGCGGATGCGATGCTCGAAATGATCGGCCTTTCAGGCTTCGGCGGCGCGTTGCCACGGGAGCTTTCCGGCGGCATGCGGCAACGGGTCGGTATTGCACGCGCACTGGTGATCGGCCCCGACGTCTTGCTGATGGACGAAGCATTCTCGGCGCTCGACGTGCTCACCGGCGAAACGCTGCGCAACGACATCCTTGAGCTGTGGGATACCGACCGCATTCCGACCAAAGGCATCCTGATCGTTTCGCACAACATCGAAGAAGCGGTCATGATGGCCGACCGCATCATTATCCTGTCCAGCGATCCCGGCCAGATCCGCAGCGAAATCAAGATCGGCCTGCCGCGGCCGCGCGATGTCGATTCGAAGGAAGTGCGCGCCTTGATCGATGAAGTCTATGGCCTGATGACACTGCGTCCGTCGCGCGAAACCACCGAATATACGGTGGACGAAGCAGCACCGTATTACCGTCTGCCGGATACCGACGTCACCCGCATCGAAGGCGTGCTGGACTTGTTGGCGGCGGCGCCATTCAACGGCCGCGCCGACCTTCCGCATCTGGCGGAAGAAACGGAATTGCCGGATGACGAATTGTTCCCGACTTACGAAGCGCTCAATCTGTTGGGTCTGGCGCATGTGGAAGAGGGCGACATTCTTCTCACGCCGCTGGGCATACGTTATGCCGAAGCCGATCATACCTCCCGCAAGGGCATCTTCGGCCAGCAGCTGCTGGCGCATATCCCGCTGGCAGCGCTCATCCGGGGCCGGCTGGAGCAGGAGCCTACCGGCGCGTTGGCGGAGAAGCCGTTCCTCGATCTGCTGGAAGGATCGCTGGAAGAGGAAGAAGCCAAGCGCGCGCTGGAAATCGCGGTGGAGTGGGGGCGTTATGGCGAGGTTTATGAGTATGACTATCACACCGGGCGCTTGAAGATGCCTGAGGAATGATGGGCGATTGAATTTTCAGCGCAATAAAAAAGGAAGCCTGGTTGGCTTCCTTTTTTATTTGCGGCCGAGCCAAGTTGAGACGCAACCGATTGGCTATTCGTCTTCTTACAAATTAGCCTGGTCTGGCATTTTAGTCAGATAGGCATTCGAATTTATACTCGGCGGCCTCGAACGCATTACCGGCATCAAGATTGCAGTGCGTCCTTCCAGTCTGTTCTCTCTTGCCGGTTTGTTCATTTCAAAACGACAGATAAGATCTATTAGATACTTGCCATATTCTTTGGTATTTAAATAAGGACCGGGATCAATAGTCGTCGATGCAAGGGATTTATATAAATCATGCGATACCGGCGGTATTTCTCCGCCGGGTTGCGAGTTGCGAACCAAACGCAATCGTTGATAAAGCGCATCGAAATCTTTCTTGAAATTTGCAACGATCGTCTTTTTAATTTCAGGAATTTCAACGTCTGGAAAAAATTCAAGCAATAGCTCGACCGCGGCCTTGCGAAATGTCTTGAACAAATCAAGTTCTGTCCCTTTTAACGTTGTTTCAAACCATGGAAGCTGTGTCTCTATCGCTTGATTCAAGGCCGGCTCTGTAGCCGAGGATTGAACATTCCAAGTTTGAGCATAGGCCTTTTCGAGTTCAAGCTTGGGAAGATAAATGCTGTCCTCTATCAATTTACGGGTTTCGGCGTCGATTTGATCTACTGCTGCCGATAGCAATTCCGCCGGATGGTCGGAAGCAAGGGTGGCTTTAAGATCGTCAAAGGACTGTCGATTCGCCTCGGAAAGAATGGTCAGTACCGGCATATCGGGATGATTGGCGCGGAGTTCTTCGCAAAGGGAGATGAAATGCTGATGAAAAGGCGAGTCCGCATCTTGAATCGCATTATTTAATTTTGTCTCGCCGGAGGAGAGCATCAGGGGAAGGATCTCGCTATTTAATACGCTCTTGCCGGAGGAGAGTATCTGCTGATTTTTGCGCCATCGATGCATGCCGCGAACCGGCAACCCGGACGCGTCGACGTACGAATGCTTTCTGACAAATGGCGGCGCCAGGACTTGCGTGGCGACGTCTTTCATTATTTTCAGATGTGCGTCTATATAAGTCACCACAAGCTCATCTTCCGCCAACATAAGCTTAGCTTCCGCTTGTCTTGTCGAAGGGGATGGCATGGCGGGACGCCGCAGTATGCAGAAATCCCGAATCCTGCGGACCTGCCTTACGAATGTTTTCCACGTGCTCGCAAGAAAGGAGCCTGCTTTTTTTGAGGTCTTATCGAGCTCCACTATACGTCCGCAATGGCTGCCTTTATTAGTGAGATCAGATACCGATTTATTATCGTCGTTCGCATTTATCGATGCATTTTGAACACGCCCCGGAATAATTCCATTCGTCATAATGCGGCTCCTTCGTGAATAAGATAAATCCTAATTTAATCCACATCGCTCCTTTGGAAAAAGCCTTGAAACAGACTAATTTAATTCAAGAAAAATAAACAATAACGTCGCTGCAATCGGCGGCAGGCCGTTATTGTTTTCGGAACGAGATCGCGGAACGGTTTCAGCTATTAATTGCCACCTACGTATCAAATTGCCACCGTCAGTGTTGTGGGACGACGGGCTTGAGTCCGCCGGTTGCACGCATGATAGCGAAGTCAATTTGACGACACATAATGTTCAATCGACGCTCATATTTCTGCGCGTTATCGGGAAGAATGACTTTCCTGGAAACAGCTGATAGGACGGCGGCGTCAACGGCTTGTCTCATCGAAAACGCATGCGCATTCGATAAATCAGCCGACGTATATTTATTAGGATCGCCGATAGAATTTTGCGTTAAGCGAAAAGCAAAATGGTCAATGTAACTGTTAACGAAATTTTCAAGAGGTTGCATTATCGCTTGCGGAAATGTATCTGGATTTACGATCGATTCAAGATCGTTCATCGCAAGTTTCATGAAATGATTGAGGCTCTTCACCCTCAAATATTGAAAGACTTTATAGGGTCCCGGTTTCGATGCAGGGCTTTCCGGATTGCTTGGCTGTGGATCGGGCGGTTGTATGCCAAAACTATCCGCCCAACCAACTGCTTGGGCCGAACCCGCATTTAACGCAGACTTTTGACCGTTGGTCAGCGGTGCTTTGTCCCAACGTCGTATCTGGGGCAATTTTGGTTCTTGCTCAGCCACGTCCGGATTGAGCGTCTGTTCTGGTTCTGGCTCGATCATCTCTAGATTGGACGCTGGTTTTAATTCTGGCTTAGTCATATCCCGAGTGAACTGGATTCCGTAAATAGACGCATCGATATCTGATTCCAGAGATCGCAGCGTGGTCAAAAATCCAGGTGAAAATTCAGATGTATGAGCATCATGGCCACCAATAGGGGGCGATTGCGCAACGCTTTGTGGTATCAAATCCAATATCACCATGTAAACAGGTGTCGAGATAAGTTTTTTCAAAAAATCCATCTCGCATTGCTTTAATTTCGGCCAGAGTGCCGGATAGTTCCAATCGAAATCTTGCACGAATCGTTTTATGATAGTCGGCGCGTGCTTAACTTTCGCCTCCCAATGCCTTCTGGCGACGGCAGTGCTCACGTTGCCTAAATCGGCTATATCGTTTGGCTTTGCCTTCTTGGTGTAAGGGCGAAAATAACGCGAACCCCGAATAACGGGCAACTGATTAATGATGCCTTCCCAGGCACGCGCAATAAAAGATACTGTTTTTTCAGTGTCGAGTTCGGATTCCATTTCGAATCCCCGATAAGTGGCCCGATTAGGCTCTGCGGCAATTGCCTGAGCGGAAATCTGTGGAATGCTTTGCGTTGCCGTTAATGGCTCCGGCTGCCTATTCAGTTCCGGTTGGGCATGGGCGTCTGCGTGACTTAGTTCTTCGCAGATTGAATGGCGTGTGGGTTTGGCCGCTGCTTCCGGCTTGGGTATTCCGGTATATAGTCCCAAAAAATCCTCGAATGCTTTGGCTGTCTCGTACCGTTGGAGAAACCGCGCAAAGCCCTTCACACACGCCGAATTATTGTTGCTGCGGAGCGTAACCGCTCCAAGCGCCTGGTATAGCATGTGCGCCATCGGTAGCTTTTCGTCAGAGGCCGTTGCGTGGATTTCATGGAATTTTTCAACAAAATCCTTTCCGAAATTAGCAATGAACGCCGGCTTCGCTTTCATAAATTCCTGCAATTCCGGGCCGAATAATTTCTCTTCCTCTATATAAGTTTTTGCATATTCCGACAAAATATGTTTCGTTGCGTAATCAAACTGCCAAAGCCGCTCACAGTCGTCCTTCGTCAGCTTTGGGATTTCCATGAAAATCGGCGGTGGCGTGCGCTGCAAACGTAGATCCGGATTCCTGCGAAAGAGGCCACCGAAGAAGGTCTTTGCCAGAGCCAAAAAAGACCGCGCGGTTTTAGGCGTCGGATATATTACGAACCCGCGTCCCTTGTAGTTGATGTGTTTCTTTACGAAATCAGATGGGTTGAGATTGCCGGTATCGTGCGATGTGCGGCGAACCGGGTTAGATGGAACATTATTAGCGATTCGCATGATGTAGCTCCTCCGTAAATAAGATGAATCCTAATTTAAGCGATATCCATCCTTTGGAAAAAGCCATGAAACAGGCTTATTTAATTTAAGAAAAATGAACAATAACGGCCTGCAATCAGCAATTGCAGGCCGTTATTGGTTTTCAGATTCGTCGATTTCAGGCGGTGGGCTATTTGAAATACAGCGGTAATGCAATATTGACAGTTGATGTTCCAATATTATTATGAATCTGTGTCAGCCTGATTTTTGAACGACTGTCGTTCTACTTTGTCCATGTTCAGCAAACCTGCCGAATTCCCACCCACCGTTCACCAGGAGAAGCACATGTCGAAAGTTCTCGTTTTATATTATTCGTCCTACGGCCACATAGAAACCATGGCGGAAGCCGTTGCGGAAGGCGCGCGCGCCGGGGGCGCGACGGTCGACATCAAGCGTGTGCCGGAGACTGCGCCGAAGGAAGTCGCCGAAGGCGCGCATTTCAAAACGGATCAAAAAGCGCCGATCGCCGTCATTAACGACCTGGCTAATTACGATGCAATTATTGTCGGCGCGCCGACCAGATTCGGCCGCATGCCGGCGCAAATGGCCGCCTTTCTGGATCAGGCCGGCGGCCTGTGGATGAAGGGCACGTTGAACGGTAAAGTCGGCGGCGCATTCACCTCTACCGCCACGCAACATGGCGGGCAGGAAATGACGCTGTTTTCGATCATCGCCAATCTGATGCACTTCGGTCTGACGATTGTTGGATTGCCTTATAGTTATCAAGGACAGATGACACTGGACGAGATCGTCGGCGGCAGTCCCTACGGTGCGACCACAATCGCCGGTGGGCAGGGGCAGCGGCAACCAAGTGAACTCGACCTGCAGGGCGCCCGTCATCAAGGCGAATTGATTGCCAAAACGGCGAATAAGCTTTTTGGCTGATTGGCGCTCTAAAAAGCAAACCGGCCGCCGGATAATCGCGGCGGCCGGTTTTGTCGACGGCGGTTTTAAAGCTCAGTTATGCGGATGCACATGCATATGCCCAACGCGGGTGTATTTATCCGCCTTCATATCGATCGGCACGATATGGATATTACCGTGGCGCACGCCGGTTTGCGAGACGATCGCATCGGCGCAGGCGCGCACGTCATTGATCTTGCCGCGCAGAATCAGGGTTTCCAGGCAGTTATTGTGATCGAGATGCACATGCTGCGCGGCTACCGTGACGTCGTGATGATCGTGCTGTAGCTGCGTCACCCGGTTGGCCAGCTGGCGCTCATGGTGATCGTAGATATAGGTCAGCGTCGCCACGCACCATTTGGCTTTGCCATCCGTCATTTCAGTTTCTCCGAGCTGCTTGCGCACCAAATCCCTGAACGCCTCGGAGCGGTTCAGATAGCCCTTTTGCTCGACCATGCGGTCGAATGCATCGGCCAGATCGTCGTCGACGGAAATTGTTAAGCGCCGCATGGTATCCCTTGAGATCAAATTGAAGTTGACGGGATGATGACATTTTCCGGGCGGCCTTGTCACGTTAAAGCGCTGCGGCCCCAAATTCTGTGCACGCCGTCTTCGTCGCATAAATGGCGGCCTGTTTTTATTTTTCTTTCGGATAAGAAAACAGTATGAGGAAGCAGTAATTTTTCATACCTGAATCTGAAACATCACACGCATTCGAAAGATAAAACTCTCCTATAACGCCCCCTTATTTGTATGACGAATTTAGTTTTAATCATACATTTTCGTTGACACCGAAAACCAGAAAAAGATATCATCAGTCCATATCAAGGAACGATGTTCCGTATATCAGAAATATATAAAGCCTATATCAAGCGGCACATCAGCAAAGGAAAACGCAAAAATGCATATGGCAAAGAAAAAAATGGCGTTGGCGGTATCGATCGCAATGTCGATTCCATTGATCGGCATGCGCTCGGCAATGGCCGCCGACGACACCCAACTGGAAGCGGTCACAGTAGTAGGGCATTACGATAATTCGGTCGGCAGTTCGGACGCTGCTTCGCAAGGCGTGGTGCGCGGCACAACGCTCAAAGACCTGCCATTGCTGCGGCCCGGCGAGATATTGGAAACCGTGCCGGGACTGGTGGTCACGCAGCACTCCGGCGACGGCAAGGCAAATCAATATTTTCTGCGCGGCTACAACCTCGATCACGGCACCGACTTTGCAACCACCGTCAACGGCGTGCCGGTCAACATGCCGACCAATGCGCATGGGCAGGGCTATTCGGATTTGAATTTCGTGATGCCGGAACTGGTAGACCGCATCGATTACAAGAAGGGCCCGTATTTTGCGGACACCGGCGATTTCTCATCGGCCGGCTCGGCCGACATCCAGTATGTCAAAAAGCTGGATCAAAACATCTTCAATCTGACTGTCGGCGGCAACGGCTATCGGCGCGCAGTGGCGGCGGGGTCGATCGTTCTGGGCGCGCCGGGTTTGAAAGCGGATGCGATGTCAGGCTCGGCGCCTGCATTGATCAATCAGGGGCCGGTGCTGTTGGGCGCACTGGAAGCCGAGCATAACGATGGCCCATGGGTCATGAAAGAGGGTTTTAAGAAGACCAATGCGTTCGCCAGCCTCAGCGACGGCAGCACCATGAAAGGCTGGTCGATCAACGGTTCGTATTACGACGCCAAATGGAATTCGACCGATCAGGTGCCGCTGGAACTTATCCAGGCCGGGCAACTGGATCGCTACGGCGCGCTGGATCCGACCGATGGCGGTGAAGCCAAACGGGCAATTCTCTCCGGCGAGTGGCACACGCATGATGTCGATGGCTATACCAAAGTGTCGGCATTTGCGGCGCATAACCAGATGCAGCTCTGGTCGAACTTCACCTTCTTCGAACTGCGGCCGGCCACCGGCGATCAATTCCAGCAGGCAGAGAGCCGCAATTACTTTGGTGCGCAGGCCGTCAAAGGCTGGAATCATACTTTGTTCGGCAAGGACTCGGTGACCGAAGTCGGCGTGCAACTGCGGCACGACAATATCGATGTCAGCCTGGCCAATTCACAGACCCGCGTTCCATTCCAGACCGTGACCGATAATCAGGTCGGCGAAACCATGTCCAGCCTGTATCTGCAAAATACGACGAGCTGGAGCGATTGGTTTCGCACGCTCGCCGGTGTGCGCGGCGACAGCGTGGCGATGAACATGAATTCGTATTCGCTGCCGCAAAATTCCGGTACGGCATCCGGCAAGAAGCTCTCTCCGAAGCTGTCCCTGATCTTCGGGCCCTGGAAGAAAACCGAATTTTTCATCAATGCAGGCAAGGGGTTTCATAGCAACGATGCGCGCGGCGTGATCAACAAAATCGATCCGACCACCGGCGATCCATCGGACGGCGTGCCGGCGCTGGTCGGCAGTTTCGGCAAGGAAGTGGGCCTGCGCACCGAGTGGTTCGACGGCTTGCAAAGTTCGCTGGCGCTATGGAGCCTGAATAGCGATTCCGAAATTGTGTACGCGGCCGATTCGGCGATCGGCAGCACGGAACCCAACGGCGCCAGCAAGCGATACGGCATCGAGTGGAATAACCATTGGGTTGCCAACAAATGGCTGTTGCTCGACGCCGACCTGGCCTGGACGCATGCGCGCTATGCAACGCCCGGGGCCAACGACAGCCCCGGCGATTTCATTCCGAATGCGGCCAGCAGAGTCGGCCTGTTCAGAGCCACCGTGCACAATGTCGGTCCCTGGACGGCCGGTCTGGAAACGCGCTACATCGGCGCTTACCCGCTGGCGCAAGACGGCAGCTTGACCGCGCCTTCGGCCATAGTGACGAATCTGCGGCTGCAACGGGATATCAACAAAAACGTGTCGGTCTATGTGGACGCGCTCAATCTGTTCAATCGCCAGTATTACGATATTGCCTATCAACAGGATTATCAGGTTTCACCATCGGCCACGCCGGTGCCAGGCGGCATCACGGTGCACCCGGGCGAACCACGGACGGTGCGTGTTACATTGGCGCTCAAATTTTAGCGTGCAGGTTCTTGTATATGGAACGACGTTCCTTATAACGATTTTTTGCGGATTTTGTGGTATCGTTCGACATCGCCCGTTTTGGGCTGCTTTTTTGCCCGATGGTATGACTATTTAAATAATCGTCATACTTATGCAAAATATGCCCTGGCTTGCAGGGAGAAATAGAGGCAGCGCCATAGCGGACCCATAGTAATTCGGGGTGAGTTCACAGGAACTCGCAGCGATCCGACTGGCGCATTCCGCCGTCGGGTATGAACTTTTTATAAAAAGTAGTAACGATTCGTGATCATTTGAAACCGTTGCTGCTTGCAGGCAATTATTTTAGAGGAGGCGCAATGCGCCGTACGATCCAGGCTTTATTCAATGACGCGTCCGCCGATGTAAAAGGCAAAGTCATCGGCATGTACACGCTGCTGCTGATCATGAATGTCGGCGCGTGGCTGTGGGCATTTTTCACATTCCGGCATTATCCGTTGCTGATGGGCACATCGTTCCTGGCGTACAGCTTTGGCTTGCGGCACGCCGTCGATGCCGATCACATCGCTGCCATCGACAATGTCACGCGCAAGCTGATGCAAGAAGGCAAGCGGCCGGTTGCGGTCGGTTTCATGTTTTCATTGGGGCATTCGACGGTGGTGGTGCTGGCTTGCGTAGTGATTGCCGCTACCGCGCTGGCCTTCAAGACCCAGATCGATTCGGTGCGGGAAATCGGCGGCCTGATCGGCACGCTGGTATCGGCCTTCTTCCTGCTGATCATCGCAGCGATCAATCTGATCGTGCTGCGTTCGGTCTACAAGACATTCCGCCGGGTTTGCCGCGGCGAGCCGTATGTCGAGGAAGATTTCAATATGCTGCTGGCCGATCGCGGCTTCCTGGCGCGCATCTTCCGCCCGATGTTTCGGATCATCACGCGCAGCTGGCACATGTATCCGCTGGGTATTTTGTTCGGCCTCGGATTCGATACCGCCACTGAAATCGCGTTGCTGGGCATTTCGGCATCGGAAGTATCGCGCGGCCTGTCGATCTGGTCGATCCTGATTTTCCCTGCGCTGTTCACCGCCGGGATGGCGCTGATCGACACCACCGACGGCATCCTGATGCTGGGCGCTTACGGCTGGGCTTTCGTCAAACCGATCCGCAAGCTGTACTACAACATGACGATTACTTTCGTCTCGGTGCTGGTGGCGGTGGTCATCGGCGGTATCGAAGTGCTGGGGCTGATCGGCGACAAAATGCATTTGTCGGGCGCGTTCTGGGACTTCATGGGCAGCCTGGGCGAACACTTCGGCATGATCGGTTATCTGATTGTCGGCCTGTTTATCGTGAGCTGGATATTGTCCTGGGCGATCTACAAATGGTACCGCTTCGACGATCTGGAACCTGTCACTATGATTGATGGTGCGACTGCCGGTTGAGCAAAACCGGCGGCTGCATATTGAAGAGGCCGTTGCGAAATTAAGGCCGTGGCGGGCTGTTGTACTCCGTTCGTGTCCCCCGGAGGCCTGCGGCCTCCTCCTCCTCCTCCTTTACCTCACTGCGCACAACACCCCGCCACGGCCTTAATTTCGCAACAGCCTCTAAGCAGCGGATTTGGCGCGGACGTTACGCTTCGCGCTTGCGGCGGCGGCCGGTTTCACCGGCTTCGTCAATGCCGCAGATTTCCTCGGCGCTTTCGCCACCTTAGTTACCTTCCGTACTTTCGCTGCTTTCACAGTCTCCGGCGCTTCCAGAGATTCAGTCAATTTGCGCGCCAGGCCAATGACACGCTGCGGGTCGACGCCGAGCGTATCGATCAGAAACTCGATAATCTCGGAGCGCGGATTGGCCAGCGTGGGCTCGATCATCATCACTGCAGCCGACAAGGCAAGCGCCCGCTCGCGGCTATCGGCATCCGGCAGTAATTCTCCCAAAGCATTCAAAGCTTCCACCGGCGCCACCGCCGTAATGCGCGCCTGTTCTTTCAGCAACTGTACCCAATTGGTATTTGCCGTGGCGCCTTTGTTCACCGCCGGAAGCTGCGCCAGCAGACGCGCCAGACGCAGGCTGCGCCGCTCGAAGGCGCCGATAGAAACCATCCCCGCCAAAATGATCCGGCAAACCGCCTCGGCAAAACCGCCCTCGTCGATATGCTTCAAAACGGATTCGCGAAAGCTGTCCAACTCTTGCAGCGCGCGAGCTTGGGCCACGTCGGCGTCCGGTGCATCCGGTTTAATCCAGGCGCCCAGACCGTTGGGGCCGAACATCTTGCGCGTATCGGCAACGGTTTTGGCATCGCGCTTGTCGCGATATTCATTCAGGCTCTCGCTAATCCGGGCAGCCATTTTCTTTTCCAGTTGCCGCAGCGGATGATCGTCCGGAATCGGGGCGCGATTGGCGCGCGCCTGCGCCGCCTGTTGACGAATATAGGCGGCAAACGGAAATGCATCGGAAAATAATTTGCGCTGCATGCGCATCGGATTCAATTTGCCCATGGCATCCGCCGTGTGACGCGTCGCCATCAGCTTCACCCAAGGGCGCATCCAGGTTTTGTAGGCATTGGCATTGAATTCGGAGATCTTGCTGATCGTGGAAAACATGGCTTCTTCTTCGCGGCCCTCGGGATTCAGGGCGCGCAGATCATCCATGGTCCGGAACTCATAATGCACGGAGTAGCCGCCCGGTTCGAGTTGATCCCAGCGCTGTTCGTCAGCGCCGGTTTTGGCCGCCAGCTTCATCTCGTACAGGCCCGGCGGCAGGCTTTCGATGACATCCAGGGAAGTGACCAGTTGATCGTGTTCTTTCAGCGCAATCGAACCGCCGACGAAAATCCCCAGATGGCCTACCGTTTCGTGCAGCACGTAAATGATGGTGCGCCCGGCCGCCGCGATGGCGCGCTCGTCGCCCCAGGTGTCGATAATCCAGTTCAGCGCCTGCGGCGGCGGGGTGATGTTATCGCCCCAGGAGGCGAACACCACGATCGGCGATGTAATGTTGCGCAGATCGATAGCGCGTTCGCCGGCCATCATGGTGCCGCGCGCGAGGCGGTTGCCGACGAATAAATTCTCGACGATGGATTCGATCTCGCTGCCGGTCATGCGGAAATACCCGCCCCACCAACGTTCGAATTCCAGAAACCGCTCGGCTTCGGTATCCACGCCGGCCCACAAGTTGTAATACTTGTTCCACCAGGTATTGGCTGGATTCAATTTTTCGAAATTCTCGACCAGATGCACGCCGTCGAAACGGTCGGCGCCCATGTCGCCGGCCAGCGAGGCGAGCCAGGAACCGCCCAGCGAGGCGCCCGCGTAACGCATTGGATTCAGCGTGGAACTGCCGGCCCAATAAGACACCGGCGCGCCCACGATCATCAGCGGGCCGAACAATTCGGGATGCAGCGCATTGAGCGCCATCATGGCCCAGCCTGCCTGGCAATTGCCGATGACTACCGGCCTGGCCTTGCATCGCGGATGGCGCGCGATCACCTCTTCCATGAAACGCGTCTCGGCTTCCATCACCGTCACCAGGGTCTGGCCTTCTTCCGGTTCGGGGCGGAAGGTAAGGAAATACACCGTATGGCCGGCGCGCATCGCCATGCCCACTTCGGAATCGAACTTGAAGCCGCCGATGCCGGGCCCGTGGCCGGCGCGCGGATCAACCACCACCACCGGCCGCGCCTCCGGCTTGACCGGCATGTCGGCGGGCGGCACCAGGCATAGCAAGGCGTAATTACAGGGATTCGGCAAATCATGTCCGTCGAGCACTATTTGGTGTTCGAATTTGAGCAGCGGCGGCGTGCCCTGGTCGAGATGATCGAGGTAGTTGTTGCCGCGATTGAGCAGCGTATCGAGAAAGAGGAACGTGCGCTGCGTTGCATCGGTCAGGTAAGCGCTGGTGTCGCTGAAGGAGGGGATCGCTGCCGAGCCGGATTCAGGTGCGGATGCAGAGTCGGATGCAGCGGACGCAGTTGCTTTCCCCTGCCTGGATTTTGCAGATGTTGCCATGATCCCACCCCTTGATGTTGTACTTCGCGATATGTATGTGTTGGCAAAGATAGCGCTGAATAGCGCTCAATATACTGCGTTCTCTGCCACAATGGCTTTAAGAAATGGCTTTAAATCGAGTGTACGTAAAACGACGTCCAAAAGGGGATTATTGATGGAACTTAAAAGCCTGATCGATCAGCCCGGCAAGCTGCCCACCATCCCGAAGGTGGTGCAGAAGCTGATCGAAAGTTTCAGTTCCGAAGATGTGTCGGTGGAGGAGATAGCGAAACAACTGGCTTCCGATCCGGCGCTCAGCGCAAAGCTGTTGCGTCTGGCCAACTCCGCTTATTTCCATGTTTCGCGCACCGTCGGCACGGTGGACGATGCCTTGCGCATGCTGGGTTTCGTGATGGTGCGCAATCTGGTATTGGGCAACGGCATGGTGGCGGCATTTCCGCGTGTTCCCGGCATCGATCTGCCGCAGTTCTGGCGTTACAACTTATATGCCGCTTGCGTTGCGCGCTGGCTCGCCGCGACGGCCGGCGAGGGAGAGAACGGCGACATGGTTTTCACGCTCGGCATGATGCACGGCATCGGCCAATTGCAAATGCACGTCGGCATGCCGGAAGCGATGGCGCCGCTGGATAAGCAAATGAATGTGCTGGATGCCGGCCGCGCCGAACTGGAAAAAGCGGCGCTCGGTTTCCACTACGGCGAGGTTTCCGCCGAATTGGCGAAGCTTTGGAATTTTCCGCCGTTCCTGATCGATGCGTTGCGCGAGGTGCCGCAGCCTTTGTCCTCAACGCCAACGCAGGATCCATTTTCCGAATCTGCCGCATGGGTGCATCTCGGCGCGTGGCGTGCCCGCGTTGAAGTACTGAATATGGACGATGCAGCCATCGTCGCCAGTTACCCGGCGGCAGTCGGCAAACGTTTGAGAGTCAATCCTGCATGGGTGCCGACAGTGGCGCTGGCCGGCGGCAAATCGGCTTCGGAGGCGGATGCCATGCCGCCGCTCAAGATCCTCACGGAGGGATTAGATGCAATGCTGGATTGAGCTTCCTGACATAAGGCTTAACTGAATCAGCGTTGCCCACTGCGCTGACGCCATAAAGTCACGCCGACCATCACTGTGGTGGTCATCAGAACGGTGACCACGCTCATCGCCATGCCTTGCCCGACCGAACCCTGTTCGAACTGGCGCCAGATGAACAGCGACGCAGTCTGGACGCCGGTCGGCGCCAGCAGCAACGAAGCGACCAGTTCGCGCGACGCCACTGCGAACACCAGCAGCATCGACGCCAGCACGCTCGGCAACAGCAGCGGCAGCAAAATCTTCAGCAAGGCGCGCCGCAAATTGGCGCCGTGCACGCGCGCCGCGGCTTCCATGTTGTCGCCGATCTGCGCCAGCGCCGCACTGGCGTAACGCACCGGATACGGCAGCAGCAGGCAGCAATAAGCCAGCAATAAAATACCCCAGGTGTTGTAAGGCGTCATCGGCCAGAACGACTGGTTCCAGGCCAGGATCAGGCCGACGCCGACCACGATGCCCGGCAATGTATTCGGCATCACGGACAGCGCATCGAGCAACACACGTCCGCGCATCTTGGTTTTGACCACGCAGTACGCGACCAGAACGCCGAGCACGCCGGTGACCAGCGCGGTGGCCACGCCCAGCGCCATGCTGGTGCCGAGTGCGCGCAATGCAGCATTGCCGCTGCTCAGAATGGCGGAAAAGTTCACCCACGATAAATTATCGGCATGCATGCCGCCGGACAAGGTGCGCATGAACGAGGTAACGATAATCGAAAACAGCGGCGCGCAAGTGGCGATCAGTATCACGGCCGCAAACAAGAACGTTACCGGCCAGCGCCATGCGCCGAGCGAACGCAGCGCGGTATCGCCGGGCTTGCCGTTCAGCGTTTCGTAAACATGTTTGCCCTGTATCCGCCGCTGCAGCCAGAACGCCAGCATCGCCATCACGACCAGAATCACGGACAAGGTCGATGCGCCGGGCAAATCGATCGGCCAATCGGAAAAGCGGCGTTCGATTCCCGTCACCAATACAAAAAAGCCGGCGTTGGCCGCCAGTGCCGCCGGCGCGCCGTACTCTTCGATGGCCATCGCAAATACCAATAGCAGGCTGGCCGCGATGCCGGGCGTGGCCAGCGGCAAGGTGATCCGCATGAAGCAGCGCCATGGCGAGCCGCCGCACACGCGGCCGACATCGGCCAGCCGCGATCCCGAGGTGGAGATACTGCGCGACACAGCGAAGTAGACCACCGGGAATACATTCAGCGTCATCACAAACACCACGCCGTAGAACGAAAACAAAAAGGAAGCCACATGCAGGCCGAGCGCCTGTTCGACATAGCCGTGCGGCTGCAGCAGCATGATCCATCCCAATGCCGCGATATAAGGCGGGATCATGAAAGGTACCAGCAGCATCAAATCCCACAGCGGCGCCAGCGGCAGCTTGAACAAGCCGCGCAATGCGCCCAGCGGAATGCCGATGGCGGCGCTGAGCAGTACCACGCATGCGCCCAGGCGCAAGGTATTGAAGGTCAGCCCGAGCAAATCGGCATCGCCGAAAATCGCCGCCAGATGCGAAAACGGCGCCGCCAGCGAACCCTCCGACAAATCGGGGAAAATCGCTTGCAGCAACACAAAGCACAGCGGCAACGCCACCACCACCATCAATGCCGTGGTGGTGCCGACCGCCAGCGGCGACCAGCTATTGCCGTGCTTGCCTCGGGCGCGCATTTGTACGGGCATTTTTACGATTTACTTGCGGCCGAACAAAGTCGAAAAGCGATACAGCAACGCTGCGCGCGAAGCGTAAGTACCGCCGCCTTCGGCTTCAGGCAACAGCTTGATATCTTTCAGCGCAGGACGTTTGATGGCGATATCCTGGCGGGCCGGCACCAGATACGCTTCGGCAACGCGCGCCTGGCCTTGCGGCGATAAAACGAAATCGATGAATTTGCGGGCATCGTCCGGGGTCTTCGACGACTTCAGGATCATCATCGGGCGCGGGGCAATCACGGTGCCGCTTTTCGGGAAAATCACTTCGATGCTTTCGCCCTTGGCCTGTGCTTCCAGCGCCACATAATCGACCGCGCCGAACACCGCCGCCTTGGCGCCTTGCAACACCGGATTCATCGCTTGCGCATTCGGGCCGGAGATCGCCATGCCGTTGGCTTTCAGCGCGCCGAACAATTCCCAGGCGCGATCGTTCTGGCGGGTTTGCAGGCCGGACAGCAGATCCAGCGCCGCGCCGGATTGCGCCGGGTCCGGCATGTTGACCTTGTCCTTGAAAGGCGGCAGCGTCAGGTCTTTCCATTCGGTAGGCCGGGGCGTGCCGCTTTTGGTATTCCAGACGATCGACAAAGCCGACAAGCCCTGCGCCACATAGGTCGGCGTTTTATATTTGGCGTCGACCAGTTTGGCGTTCGGGCTCTGATAAGCCAGCAGCCAGCCGCGGCGGTCCAGATCCTGGGCGCTGTCCCAGGAAGCGGAGATGACGATGTCGGCATGCGGATTGGACGCCTCGGCCTGCAGCCTGGCCATGACTTTGCCGGTGTCGGCCTGGAACACGTCGACCTTGATACCGGTGGCGGTCTTGAAATCCGACGCCAGCGTTTCGATCAGTTTGCCGGGGCCGGCGCTATAAACAGTCAGTGCTTGCGCCGCTGGCGCGGCCGACAATGCGGCCAGTGCCAGCGTTGCATAAGCGGCGGCTGCCAATGGAAATAATTTAGCCATGAGTTTTCCTGTATTTGTTATGTGATGTCAGAGCTGAAGGTGGAGCTGAAAAGAGTGAGCTGAAAAGGTGAACAAACTAAGCGGCTTGCGGTAGCCAGCGCAGACGTTCCCAATCCAGGGTCAGATCGATAATCTGTCCGGTCGGCAGACGCATGTCGGTAGCAAGCACCAGGTTCTGCGGCACGTTCGCGGTGCTTACCCGCACCTCGGTGATGAAACGGCCATTGCGGTAACGCTGCGCCAGCACTTCGCCGCGCAAGCCTTCCGCGGCATGCGCAACAGTATTGCGGGCCGATTCGTGCGTCAGCGACAAGGCCGATTGCGGAATGAACAGATGCTGCATGCTGACCATATCCAAGGTCTCGGCGGCGATGGCGCGGCCGCTGTATCTGTCGCGCCATGTAGACGGCACGTCATTGGCGTGCAGCAGCGTGCCCAATTTCAGGAATTCCGCCACCAGCGTGCTGGCCGGTTCGCTGATCAAAAGCTCCGGCGAAGCCAATTGACGGATGCGCCCGCCTTGCATCACGGCGATCCGGTCGGCCAGCGCGAAGGCTTCTTCCTGATCGTGCGTAACGTACACCGCGGTGGTGCCCATCTCGCGCAGCAATGCGCCGATTTCATGGCACAGGCTTTCGCGCAGATCGCGATCCAGATTCGATAAAGGCTCGTCGAACAGCAACACCTGCGGCCGCGCCACAATGGCCCGCGCCAAGGCGACGCGTTGCTGTTGGCCGCCGGACAAGCTGGAAGGATTGCGTGCTTCATGCCCTTTCAGGCCGACGATCTCCAGCGCTTGCGCCACGCGCGGCGTGCATTCTTTTTTCGATAGTCCGCGCATTTCCAGCGCGAACGCGACGTTCTTGCCCACACTCATGTGCGGCCATAATGCGTAATCCTGGAATACCATCCCGAGGCCCCGCGCTTCGGGCGGCAAAAAGCAGCCGTCGCCGGCCACCAGCGTGCCGCCCAGCAGGATGCGCCCTTGACCGGGCGCCACCGGCAGCAAGCCGGCGAGTAATTTCAATAGAGTCGTTTTGCCGCAGCCGGAAGGACCAAGCAGGGCCAGCACCTGACCGGCGCCGAGATGAATGTCGATGCCGTCAAGTACCGTATTCTGGGCAAAGCGATGGCTCAGACCCTCGATGGTGATCGAGGTACCGACGTTTTTCCTATCGATATTGTCTGTCATCGCTCAGCTATCAAACGCCGTTATCAGAATGTATGGCGAACGCCGGCCATGGTGCCGAACTGGTTGTGTCCCGGCGCGATGCTGGAACTGAAACCGTTCACGCCCAATTGGGAGCCGCCTTCGTTCATTACATAAGAATTGATCAGATACAGATCGGTGCGCTTGGACAAGGAATACTTGACCATTGTGATGAACGACCATGGGTCCTGGTCGGAATTTTTTACATCGGTATGGTAGACCGATGCGCTGAGCTGGATCGGTGCAGTGACTTGATAAGTGCCGCCGAACCAGTACATGTTTGTACGGATATCCGGTGTGCCCAGGTTTTCCTGTTTGCGGAACAGAATACCGCCCATCATTTCGGCTGCGCCGATTTTGTAGCGTGCGCCGAAAGTCAAATGCTTGTCGGTATTGGCAGCCGTTGCCACACTCTGGCCGTTCTTCTGGTCGGCCACAACTGCCAGGCGCAAGGTATCGCCGCTGTACTGCACGCCGCCGCCGAATTGGCGGCCGGTCTTGAAGCTGCCGGCAACTTCGCTGCTTCCGGCAACGGTGGAATCGTAACCGGTACTGTAGTAAGTGGCTGCTGTGAGCGACGGCGTAATTTTGGCCGTGTATTTGACAGCATTATCCAGACGATCCGAGAACGAACCATCATGCACTTTCGACGACCAGGTCGCGTTGTCCATGGTGTTGTATTTGCTCATCCAGTTCAGTTGCAGACTTTCCTGGCGTCCCACCAGCAGGGAACCCCAGCTGCCTTGCAGACCGACAAAAGCATGACGGCCGAAAATGCGATTGCTTTGCAGAGACGTACCGGTATCGACACCGATGCCGCCTTCCAGTTCGAACACGGCGCTCAAACCGCCGCCCAAATCTTCGGTACCGCGGAAACCGATGCGCGAACCGGACAGGTTGCCGGAGCTGACGCGTTCAAGCGTATTGGCGTGGTCGGCTGTGGTGCCTGCGTTATTGATCACTTCCAGACCGGCATCGACGATACCGTAGACGGTGACATTGGTGGTTTGCGCTGCGGCATTGCCGGCGGCCAAAATGGACAAAACGGATACGGTGGCAGCGCCGAAAGCGATGCCGATTTTCTTGAATTGCATGTGATTTTCCCCTCTGTTTGAAATTCTCGGCGCGCCGATTCTTGCAGTGCAATATTGCGCGGCTTACAAGGGGACGGAGAATAAAGAGGAAATATTTCCGCTTCGTGACATTGCCGCCAAACAAGGTCCGGTGTTGTTAAATCGGACAATCGGAAGGACTTACAAACTTTTGCAAGACCAGCCGGCATCCTTACGATTCGGCAAAAAATTAATCGTGCGATGACATTGTTTTGACAGTCTGTCCAAAGGTAGAATGCCGCAAACCGGCATCAGGGCGGTCGACACCGACGTCGACGCCAATGCCGTCTACACGCCATCGATCGGGATGCCATGCGTATTGCCTCGCCAGCCAGATTGCCTATCGGAAAGTCGCGCATAGCGACACTGGCCACGTTCTTCGTCGTGTTGGTATGTGTATTGCTGGTGGTGATCACGGCCTGGAGCAGGTGGAACGCCCGCCTCGCGCAATTACGCGAACTGAATACGGCAACCGACAACATGGCGCGCGCACTGGCGCAGCAGGCCGACGACACCTTCAAACTGGCCGATACCGCATTGGTCGGCTTGGCTGAACGCATCCGCAATGACGGCGTCTCCCCCGAGGCGCTGCAGCGTCTGCAAAAATTCCTGGTATGGCGCGTCAGGCAGTTGCCGCCGCTGGACGGCCTGTATATTTTTGACAAGGATGGCCGCTGGCTGGTCAATTCACGCGGGATGGGCGATGCTGCCAAAACGAGTGCCGACCGCGAGTATTTCATTTATCACAGCATCCATCTGGATTTGGGGCCGCATATCGGCCTGCCGGTGCTCAGCCGGACGACAGGCGACTGGATTATTCCGTTGTCGCGCCGCCTGGAAGACGCCAACGGCCAATTTTCGGGCGTCGTGCTGGCAACCGTCAGCATCAAGTATTTCGCCGCTTATTACGCCACTTACGATATCGGAAAAGATGGCGCCATTCTGCTTGCGCTGAATAACGGCATTCAACTGATGCGCCGGCCGTTATTGCCCGATGCCATCGGCAAGAGCTTGCTGCAAGGGCCGCTGTTCACGCTTTTCAAAAGCGGCAGCACCAGCGGCAATGCGATGATCAAATCGACGCAGGACGGCGTCGAACGCCTGAACGCCTATCGCACGTTGCCGCACTATCCGCTGATGGTGACGGTGGCGCTGTCGAAAAATGAAATTCTTGACGATTGGTATCGCGCCACGCTGCTGCATGCCGCCCTTGTTGCCGTCGCGATCGGCGTGCTCGGCATCCTGGGGTCTCGCCTGATCGGCCAGATCCGCCTGCGCGTACACGCTGAACGGGAAACACGTAAAGCCGGAGAGGCATTGCACACATTGAACCAGGTCCTGGAAAAACTGGCGCTGCGCGACGGCCTGACCGGGCTGGCAAACAGGCGTCAATTCGATTTGGCGCTGAAGGACGAGTTGGGCCGCGCCGGCCGCTCGGGCGGTTCGCTCGCGCTGATCATGATCGATGTCGATTGCTTCAAGCAATACAACGACCTTTATGGTCATCTCGATGGCGATGAATGTCTGCGCCAGATCGGCAAAAGCCTTCGCTTGGCGGAGGGCCGCAGCGGCGATCTGGCGGCGCGTTACGGTGGAGAGGAGTTTGCGATACTGTTGCCGAATACCGACTTGGCCGGCGCCTGCAATGTGGCCGAAGAAATCCGCGTCGCCGTGCGGGGACTGGAGCTCGTTCATGCACGTAATGCCCCGGGCATCGTCACCATCAGCGCCGGCGTCGGTGCGCTCACGCCGGCGACTCCGGGCCATACCGAATCGATGCTGATAAGCGCGGCCGACGAGGCTTTGTATTCAGCTAAATCCGCGGGACGGGATCAGGTTCGAACCGCGGTGGCGGCAGACGCTTAATGCGATCGCGATGCCCTGCATTCTAGTGTCGATGCAATGCTTGGCGCCGCATCGACGAAAGTCCAGCGCAACGGCAAGGCTGCCCGCCGCCGCCATCCGCGTTGCACCCGGAATCGCCAGACCCGCTCGGCGCCTGCAAACTGCCGCACTGCTTCCGGATTCCAGTGGATTTCAACGGTACCTTGCAGTTGCAATAAATCGCCGCTTTCGAAATCGATGAACAGCAAGGCCGCGCGCGGTTCGTCCAGGAAATTACCCAGGGTATTGAAATAATGATTGCCGTTAAAATCCGGAATCCAAAGATCGTCTCCCTCGATGTGCACGAAGCCCGGCTGTCCGCCGCGATGCGAAATATCGGCGCCGCCGTGTTCCTTGTCCTTCGACCGGCTGGCGACAAAGAAGGTGTCGGCGCCGGCAATCATCGCTTCGGCCGAAGCATCCAGCCGCGACAGCCATTCGATCGGCGCAGTCTCGCGCAATGCCGGCGCCACAGTGCGCCGCTGAATATAACGCGGACAATTCCCGAAGCTCTGTTTGATCACGATCGTGAACGCGCCATCGGCATCGATCGTGCTCAAATGGCCGTTGGCCCGATTGCGGCGGCGATTGGCCAGGTCGATGCCGAGCAGACCGATTTCCTGGCCTGTCGCAAATGTACCTGCGCCGCCGGCGGCTTCACGGTCCTGCGCGGACAACGCGATGCGCAAAGTCTGCGCATCGGGTGAACTGACGAAGCCAGGCTCGCCGGTAAGCATGGTTGCCATCGGCCAGCCGTCGGCGGCAACGGTGGAAATCAAAACGTAACGCAGCCCGGCAAAAAAGGCGCGATGCTGATCCGGCATGTACGCGCGGATACTGGCGCCGACCATACCCGCGCCGGCCTTTCGTTGCGCCAGCAGTTCATCGGGATGAAAAGGCGATTCGGCTACAGGCGGCCCAAGCCCGCCTGGATACGTGTTCATGGCTTTACTCCCTTTGTGATGGCACGTGCGAGCGCGGCATGCCCTGGAAGCCCGGCAGCGCCTCGACCCGTTGCAGCCACGCACACACAGCGGGATAAGCTTGCAGCAAAATGCCGCCTTCGGGCGCATGCGCGACATAGGAATAGCAGGCGATGTCGGCGATCGTCGGATGATCCGTCGCCAGATAAGTGCGTTGCGCCAGATGCTGCTCCATGAACGTCAGCAATCGGTCTGCGATTTTGGCCGATTGCGTTGCTTGCGTCGGATTGCCTTCAATGAATTTCAGGCCGATCAGGCGTGCGGTAGCCGGGCCGTACGCCACCTCGCCGGCAGCGATCGACAGCCATCGCTGCACCTGCGCAGCGGCGAGCGGTTCTTCCGGCAGCCAATGGCCGCCGGGCGCATATCGCCGCGCCAGATAAACCAGAATTGCGCAGCTGTCGGCCAGCACCAGTTCGTCCTGTTCGAGCACGGGAATCTGTCCCAGCGGATTGAGCTTCCTGAAAGCCGGCGTGGCGCGAACCTCAGCCGACGCATCGACAGTGCGATATGGCAGATTCAGCAGGCGCAGCATCAGTTCGACCCGGTGGGTGTGGCCCGAAAGCGCCACGCCGTGCAGTTTGAATTCATTGGCGCGAGTGTTCATGCGTGCTCCGTTAAAGTTTATTTCGATGCTTGAAGTTTAATCATTTCATTTGCAATTGAAAATCTGGCAAAATTGAAAAGCATAATTTCAATTGCTGGAAGAATAACGGCGGAAAGACAGCATGGATCGGCTTGATGAATTGACTATCTTTATCACTGTGGTCGAGGAAGGCAGCATGGCCGGCGCGGCGCGCAAACTGCATCGCTCCGGGCCGGCGGTGACGCGCGCGCTGGCGGCGCTGGAAGATCGGGTCGGCGTGCGTCTGGTGGAGCGCAGCACGCGCCGGCTTTCGCCTACCAGGGAAGGGCTGGATCTGGCGGCGCGGGCGCGCATCCTGTTGGCCGATTACGACGAAGCGACCAACAGCGCCGCGGCCCAGCCCCTGCGCGGCTTGCTGCGCGTGACGGCGCCGACGCAATTCGGGCGGCGGCATGTGGCCAAGCTGGTCGACAGCTTTCTCGATACCTATCCATCGATGCAAGTCGAACTGGTGCTGAACGATCGCAATCTGGATCTGATTGAAGAAGGCATCGATGTGGCTATTCGTATCGGCCATCTGCCGGACTCGTCGCTGATCGCCAGGAAAGTCGGCCAGGTCAGCCGGATTCTGGTGGCCAGCCCGGCCTATCTCGCGGCACACGGCATGCCGCGCCGGCCCAGCGATCTGGCCGAACGCGACACCATTTTCAGCACCACGCACGCCGGTGGCAAAGAGTGGCGATTCAAGGTCAAGGGGAAGGAAACCGTTGTGCGCCTGTCGCCGCGTTTTATCGTCAACGATATCGAGGCGCAACTGCTGGCAGCCAGAGGCGGGCGCGGCATTGCGCGCGTGCTTTCTTATCAGGTCGCCGACGATCTCGCCGCCGGCACGTTACTGCGCATCATGCAAGAATACGAATCGCCGCCGTTGCCGGTGCAACTGGTGACCGGCGGCGGCCGCCACATGCCGCCGAAAATCCGGGCCTTTCTGGATCACCTGGCCAAGGGCTTGCTGACGCTGCCGGTGATCCATCAATAAGCCGGCAATTTATAATAAGCCGGCAATCTATCAATCGTTGCGCATCATGAGGAATTGATCATGGACTTGAATCTCAAGCTCACCCTCTCGCCTGAAAAAGTCGGCATCGTCGATTTCAAGGAAACCAGGGTCTCGGTTTTTCAGCATCGCGGCGATCCTCGCACCATCGGCGAGTCGGTCCGCCGGTTCATCGAATGGCGCAAGATAAACCATTTGCCGCCATCGAAAAACGCCACATTCAATATCCTTTACGGTGATCCGCGGAAGACCGGTCCGGATGATTTTCGGTGCGATATATGCGTCGCTACGGATCGTGACATAGAGCCCAACGCATTCGGCATTATCGAAAAAACCATTCCTGGCGGTCGTTGCGCGGTGTACCGATATATCGGCGCGGATGACGCAATCGGGCCGATCGCCGAATATCTTTATTCGAAATGGCTGCCGCAAAGCG
Organism: Herbaspirillum sp.; assembly: GCA_036500325.1. Lineage (GTDB taxonomy): Bacteria > Pseudomonadota > Gammaproteobacteria > Burkholderiales > Burkholderiaceae_D > Herbaspirillum. Next base: position 37,689 of record DASYCG010000014.1, read on the forward strand.
GTGAAGCATTGCGCGACTCCCCGCTGTTTTTACAGCGCGTCCGTTTCTTCCCGGAGGTGCCGGAGGATGAGACGGTTTTCGATATATTTCTGCCGCTGAAATAAATTGCGCTCAGCTCAATCCCGCACAAACGCCGTACGCGAAATGCTGTACTCGTAATAAGGCAGCCCTTCCAGCGAGGCACGCGCCTGGCCGCCCGGGTCTTTCAGCAATTGGCTGTCCATCTTCAATACCATGGTCTGGCGGTCGGGATCTTTGAACGGCGTCCATTGCGGCAGCATCGGATTGTTCGGATTGCCGTGACGAGCGAACGCGGTCCAGGTCGCCATCATGCGCTTGGTCATCGGCGCCAGGTCGTCGCCGGTGCCGACCTGGGCGACAGCGGCATCGGTGGTGCCGAAAATGAACGGCACTTCGCTGGTATGCGGTGAATGAATGCGGCCGTCCTGGATCGGCGTCTCGCGTGCGAAGACAAAAGCATATACCGGCGCCAACCCGTGCTGCGACTGCAACGACGCCACTTTCAGGGTATTGCGCTTGAATAAATAATCGGTCGTCATGGTGGTCAGCAATTCGCTCGGGCTGTAAGTCGGATAGCTGGTGCGGTAAGCGTCGATCAACTGATCGACACGCGTATCGTCGACCTTGAGGAAGCGCCCCATGCGCCGTTTCACATCCGACATGCCGAGCGAGAAATTCTTCGGATCGACTTGCAGATAATAGGTGGTTTCGGTATTGGCGTTGCCGATCATCAGCGAAATATGCGATGAAATGGCGGGCGCCGCCGGATAGAACGGGTCGTGCGTAAAGGTGCGGCCATCGACCACCGGACGGAACGGATCGGCGATTTTTTTCATCGCACCGACCAGATCGTTCATCGGCACTTTCTGCAGCGCTGCACCGTTCAGGCTATCCATGCCGAGATTGGCTGCCAGCGCTTTGGCCTGTACCGCCGCTTCCTCCGGGCTGTCGATACGCATGCCGCCGGAACAGCTTTCGACGATCGCTTTGTGAAACAGGCCCTTCGCCTTGGCGGTTCCCATCAAGGCCACGACTTTTGCCGCGCCGCCGGACTGGCCGAAGATGGTCACGTTATGCGGATCGCCGCCGAAGTTCGCCGCGTTGTCGCGGACCCAGCGCAACGCAGCCAGCAAGTCCAGCGTGCCGGCATTGCCGGCATCGGCAAAGCGTTCGTCCTTATCGTCGAACTGGACATAGCCGAATGCATTGAGCCGATGATTGACCGTGATGACGACGACATCGCCGTTGCGCGCCAGATTGGTGCCGTCGAAACCCGGCGCGGTGCCGGCGCAACTGCCCCAGGAGCCGCCATGGAACCACACCATGACCGGGCGCTTTTTGTTGTCGCGCAGGCCGGGAGTGAATACGTTGACGAACAGGCAATCTTCGCTGATCGGCTGGATCGTGGTGTACCAGGCATAAAACGGGTCTTGCGACTCGGCCGCCTGCGGTGCGGACGCGCCCCATTGCCTGGCATCCTGAATGCCGGCCCAATGCTTGGGCGGTTGCGGCGGCATGAAGCGGTTGGCGCCGCCGGTGTCGTCGCCGTAGCGCACGCCCTTGAAAACGTACACCCCATCGTCGCTGACGCCGCGAATCTTGCCGTAGCGGGTTTCAGCCACCGCATCGCCGGCCGCATGTGCGGTGCGCGGAAAGAGTCCCGCAACCATGCCGGCGCCGGCCAATAATGTGGCACCTTTGAGTACGGTGCGGCGATTGAGATCGTGCAGGCTGCGGACTTCGGTCATGGCGCATGTCTCCTGATTGTTGTTGGATTTTCTTTGGATTTTTCGGAATACTACGCCCGTATGCCCGGTTTGGCATCCCATAGAGCGAATTCGCTTCGAGTGGCTGATTCTTGCCTGACATTCAATACTTATTAAGTATTGAAATATGTGAATCAAGATATTTTACATTCCAAAATCACGCTCATATAATCGGCCCCAATAAGAACAAAGCATCGGCGCAGCACCATTTGCGCCGGCTGCACGCACAGGAAATCATCATAAAGAGGAGCGCAACAATGCACGCTGAATTAAATACAACGCAGGCCAAAAAGCCCTGGTACCGATCGCTCTATATACAAGTCGTCACCGCAATCATCATCGGTGTGCTGCTGGGCCATTTCTATCCGGACATCGGCGCGGCCATGAAGCCTTTGGGCGACGGTTTCATCAAACTGATCAAGATGATCATCGCCCCGATTATTTTCTGCACGGTGGTGATCGGCATCGCCGGCATGGAAGACATGAAAAAGGTCGGCAAGACCGGCGGCCTGGCGCTGTTGTATTTTGAAGTCGTCAGCACGCTGGCGCTGCTGGTCGGGCTGGTGATCGTCAATGTGCTGCATCCGGGCGTGGGCATGAATGTCGATGTGTCGACGCTGGATACCAAGAGCATCGCGGCCTACACCGGCCCCGGCAAGATCGGCACTGTGACCGAATACCTGATGCACATCATCCCGAGCAGCATGGTCGATGCCTTCGCGCAAGGCGATGTCTTGCAGATCTTGCTGATTTCGGTGCTGTTCGGCTTTGCGCTGCACAAGTTCGGCGGCCGCGGCACGCTGGTATTCGATGTCATCGAAAAAAGCTCGCACGTGCTGTTTTCCATCGTCGGCATGATCATGCGGCTGGCGCCGATCGGCGCGTTCGGCGCGATGGCGTTCACCATCGGCAAATACGGCATCGGCAGCTTGTTCTCGCTGGGTAAATTGATGGGCACGTTTTACCTGACCTGCCTGTTCTTCATCTTTATCGTGCTCGGCATCATCGGCCGCCTGCATGGCTTCAGCGTCTGGAAATTCGTCCGTTACATCAAGGAAGAATTGTTGATCGTGCTGGGCACCTCGTCGTCGGAATCGGTGCTGCCGCGGCTGATGGTCAAGATGGAAAACCTGGGCGTGAAGAAATCGGTGGTGGGCCTGGTGATTCCGACCGGTTATTCCTTCAATCTGGACGGCACGGCGATTTATCTGACGATGGCGGCGGTCTTCATCGCGCAGGCGACCAATACCGCGATGACGCTCACGCAGCAGATTACGTTGCTGGCAGTACTGTTGTTGACTTCCAAGGGCGCCGCCGGCATCACCGGCAGCGGTTTCATCGTGCTGGCGGCGACCTTGTCGGCGGTCGGCCATGTGCCGGTGGAAGGTTTGGCGCTGATTCTGGGCGTGGACCGTTTCATGTCGGAAGCGCGGGCCTTGACCAATACCGTCGGCAACGGCGTGGCGACCCTGATCGTGGCGCGCTGGACCGGCGACGTGGATATGGCGCGCATGCATGCCGAGCTGAATGGCGCAACGGCGATGGAAGCGGAACAGCCGGAAGCGGTACTGGATACCGTCACGGCGCATATTGCAGCGGCGAACGCCCCGGCGCGGTAATAACGACAATGGAAATGCGGGGAAAAATCATGATCTCGATCGGCAAACAATGGTTCCGGATCGTTGCGGCAAGCGTGGCGGCCGGATTGTTGTTGCCGATGGCGGCAGTGCAGGCAGAGGCGAAAACGTCTGAAGCCAAGCCGCAGATCGTCGCACTTGAGGATGCCGGCGTTGAAAAGCGCTTTAATTTTGCGATCTACGCCAACATCGATCTGCAAAAATCCGATGCCAAAATCCAGCGCGTGATTATTTTCCAGCACGGCCTGAAACGCGATGCCGATCGTTATTTCGAGGTGGCCACGCATCTGCTCGACATCGCCGGAAAAGACCCGGCCGAGAATGCCGTGCTCGCGCCAAATTTCGCCGTGCCATCCGATAACGCCGCCGGCGACAATATGCCGCTTTGGCACGGCAGCGCCTGGCTGCAAGGCCATCCCTCCAGCAGCGGCGTCACAGGTATCAGTTCCTTTTCGGTCATCGACGATATTGCCCGCTTCGTGACGGCGCCCGGCCGGTTTCCGGCCTTGAAAGAAATCATCTTTATCGGCCATTCGGCCGGCGCGCAATTGCTGCAGCGCTACGCCGTATTGAACAAGGTTGCCGAATCGTTGCAAAAATCCGGTATTTCGGTGCGCTACGTCATCTCCAGCCCTTCCTCGTATCTGTATCTGGATGCCAATCGTCCGAATGGCGACGCGAGCGGCATCGCGCATGATGTCAACTTCGCGCCGGCCGGCAACATACTGTGCCCGGGGTATGACAATTATCGCTACGGCATAAAGAAGATGATCGCGTACGGCCGGGGCCTGGACGGCGAACAATTGTTCCGGCGTTATGCGGCGCGCAATGTCACCTACCTGGTCGGCGCCGAAGACAACAATCCGAACCATCCTTTGCTGGACAAGTCTTGCGGCGCGCGCCTTGAAGGCAGCGGCCGCGCAAACCGGCAAGAGAATTATTTGCGCTACGAACAATTCCTATCGAATAAATGGGGCATTCCGGTCAAGCGCGAGCACGCGCAAGTGCCGGGCGCAGGGCATGAGGCCGACGAAGTATTCGGATCGAGCATCGCGGCCGAAAAGGTATTCGGCGGCCGCAAGTAGGCAAATAAAAACGAATGCAAAAATAAAACGGACATTCCAGCCGGCGCACCCAAGCGCGGTGGAATTTTCGACGGAGACAGAGGGAAAATAGAATGAAGAAGTCACGCTTCACGGCGCATGGCCGACAGTCGCTCGCGGCGGTGCTGGTCGCAATGGCGGCACCGCTTGCTGCGATGGCGCAGACACAGCCGCAACCAAATTCCGGCACGTTGTTCGATAACAATCGCCAACAACTGTCGCCGACCGAAAACAACGCCGCGCCGTCATCCACCCAACGTAACCCAAACAGCGTGCGTATCGAGAAAGACTCGGATGCCGCCGACGAAAGCGCTGCACCGGCCGCAGGCGGCGTCAAAATCAAGGTAAGCCGTTTTGCGTTAAGCGGCAATCAATCGCTGCCGGATGCAGAGCTGCAAAAAGCCTTGCAGGAATTCATCGGCCAGGAACTGGATTTTGCCGGCCTGCGGCAAGCCGCCGCCAAACTGACTGCGGTTTATCGCGCCCAAGGCTATCTGGTGGCGCGCGCCTATTTGCCGAAACAGGAAATACAGGATGGCGTGATCGGTATCGGCATTCGCGAAGGTGTTATCGGCAAGGTCATCGCCCAACCGGACGACAACGTGCGCCTGAGCCCCGGCGTCGTCGAGCGCTATCTGAGCGAGCTGCATCCCGGCGATATCATCCGGGAGCATGATCTGGAGAGCACCTTATTGCGTTTGTCGGACAACGCCGGCGTCAGCGTCAAGGCGATATTGCGCCCGTCGCTCGAACCGGGCGCCGCCGACATCATTGTCAAGATCACCGAGATGACGGCGATCACCGCGCGCTTTTCCGTCGACAATTACGGCAATTACTACACGGGCTCGAATCGTCTGTCCGCCAATCTTGCGCTTAACGATGCGCTGGGACTGGGCGAAACATTCAACGTGAATACGCAGAATTCCTTCGAGGGTTTGCGCATCTTCGGCCTCGGTTATCTGCAGCCGATTGCCGGCACCGGTTTGAGTGTCGGCGCCAACATGGCCGAGCTGCAATATAACGTCGGCAAGAATCTGAAGACTGCGCAGGCCTTCGGCGAAGCCAGAATATTTACCTTGTTCGGCAACGCCGCGCTGTACCGCAGCCGGCGCGCCAACGTCAATCTGAATGTATCGGCCGAGCGGCGCTATTTCCAGGACACCACCGCCGGCACCAGCGTCAGCAAGATCGCCACTTTCGGCGGCATCGGCTTGAGCGGCGACTGGCGCGACGATTGGCTCGGCAAACCGGCCGGCAGTTTCTGGAGTGCGCGCTGGGGCAAGGGCAGCCTGGAGAAATTGACGCCCAACGATACCGCGCTTGACGACATGACCGCCAAGGCGGCCGGTCAATACGAAAAAACCAATCTGGCGTTCAGCCGGCTGCAACAGATCGGCGGCGGCTTTTCTGTGTTCGGCGCGGTCAATGCGCAATACGCCAACAAGAATCTGGATGCCTCCGAAAAAATAAGTCTGGGCGGCCCGAACGGCGTGCGTGCCTATCCGGTCGGCGAAGCGGCCGGCGACGAAGGTATTCTGGGGCGGGTGGAGTTGCGCAAGCTGCTCGGCGTCTATGGCAATTCGATTGTCGAAGCGGCGCTGTTCGCCGATGCCGGGCGCGTGACGATCAATAAAAATCCATGGGACAGCAGCGAGAACCGGGCCACGCGCTACGGTTACGGCGTGGGCGTGAATGTCTATAACAAGGATCTGGTATTCAACGTCGGCTACGCATTTTCGCCCGGCGCGACGCCGACCAGCGAGTCGCGCAATGCACGCCGTCTGTGGTTGTCGGTATCCGGCGCGCCGCAGGCTTTCGGCGGATTCGGCCGCGACACCGACAGCAAGGGCGAAGACTTCAAGCAGCCGGAAACCGCGTTTGTCCTTTACGGTTCGCTCGGCCTGATACCGGAATATGTGAGCCGCTACGGCGCTACCCCTGCAGCGCCGGCGGATCAAAGCAAAATGGCCACGCCCAACGGCCGCAATATGTCCGGCTTCTGGCGCGTGCGCGACAATATTTCGTACATCGGCGCACACGGCGGGCTGCCGCTTGCCGATCAATGGAAACTCTTGTGGCAACTGGAATTCGGCTTGTCGCTGAATTACACCAACCCGAGCGCCGCGTCGGTACCCGATTGGACGCATTCGCAGGAGTTGCGCAATACCGGCCTCGCATTGAACGAGCCGACCGTGGGCACCTTCATGTACGGCAATTGGGATATGCCTTTGAAGGAAAGCACGAATAGTTTCGATCCCTTCGCTTCCACTACCAGCGGTGCACAGTACAACATCATCGGCTCGCCCGGTTTCAGCACCAGCATCACCAAGGATTCCGGTCCGGCCGGCACTGCCGATACCGCCAATAACGACGACGCCGCTTTCAATCGCCGGCAGGCCGGCATGTTTGCCTACTGGACGCCCAAGCTCGGCGGCTTCCAGGGCAAGCTGGCTTATTCCGACAACAGCCTGAAGGCAGCACCGGATGTCGATACCGGGTATCTCTGGGGCGGCAGCCTGTCGTACGACCACGGTGGATTTTCGGCGGTGGTCGCGGCCGAGCAGCACATCAATTATTTCGGCGTCGCCAGCATCGGGCGCGACGCGCGCGGTGTCGGCAGCAATACCCACGTCACGGCCGGTACTTCGTCCAACGATTTCAGCGTGCGCTACGGCCTTGCCTACGATTTCGGCGCGACAAAGATTTCCGCCATCGTCGACGATATCGCTTATTCGGAAGCCGGCGTGGTCAATACCAGCGTCACCTCCACCGACGTTTCCAGTTATCGCCGCCGCGCCTATCTGCTCGGCGCCACGCACCAGATCGGCGCCTGGCTGCTGCGCGCCAGCCATGCCCGCGCATTTGCCGGCGACTGCAGCATGATCTCCGGCAACAACGTGCAATGTTCGACCGACGGCATGGGCGCAACTTCGGATGCGGTCGGTTTTGTGTACAACTGGAATAAGCAATTCAAGCTGTTCGGCCAGTACGTATTGCTGCGCAACGAGGCGCTGGCCAATTACAACTACGGTGTTTCCGGCGTATTCGGCGCCACCGGATTTTCGCCGGGCGCCGGCACCACGATCCGCGCCATCGGCGTCGGTTTCAATTACACTTTTTGAGAGGCCGGCATGCGTACCCTCCACCCTGAAATGCCTGTAGTACCTGCATCGGCACCCGCATTGCGTCCGCTGACTTTCGCGGTGGTATCCGCGCTCTGCTGCCTGTATGCAGGCCAGGCGCTGGCGCTCGATGTCAATGCGCTGCCGACCAACGGCCAGGTCACCGCCGGCGCCGCCACCATCAGCGAGAACGGCAACGTGATGAATGTGGTGCAGAGCAGCGATCGCATGGCCGCGACCTGGAACACCTTCAATATCGGCAGCGGCGCGCAAGTCAATTTCGTCCAGCCGTCTTCCTCGTCGGTGGCGCTCAATCGCGTCACTTCCGGCGATGCCTCGCAGATCATGGGGCAGCTCAATGCCAACGGCCAGGTCTATCTGATCAATCCTTCCGGGATCCTGTTCGGGCAGGGGTCCGCCGTGAATGTCGGCGGCCTGGTGGCCAGCGCATTGCCGATTTCGGATGCCAATTTCATGGCCGGCAATACCAATTTCGATGCTTCCGGCGCAGCTACGGCACCCGGCACAGTCATCAATCAGGGTACGATTACTGCCGGCGACGGCGGCTATGTGGTGCTGCTCGGCTCGCAGGTGCGCAACGAAGGCGCAGTGATCGCAAAGCTGGGTCACATCATGCTGGGCGCCGGCGAAAAGGTGACGCTCGATTTCAATGGCGACGGCCTGATCAATATGGAAGTGAACGACGCCTCGGCCGGCGCCGCGGTGATCAATTCAGGTTTGTTGCAGGCCAACGGCGGCACGGTCGTCATGTCGGCCAGATCCAGCGATGCGCTGCTGAGCAATGTGGTCAATAACGAAGGCATCATCGAAGCGACCAGCCTGCAAAACCGTAACGGCACGGTGCTGCTGGATGGCGGCGATACCGGCATCGTGGCGGTCAGCGGGGCCATCGATGTGTCGGGCCGCAACGCCGGAGAAACCGGCGGCACGGTCAAGGCGCTCGGCCAATATGTGGGCCTGTTCGACGGCGCCCGCATCGATGCTTCGGGCGATGCGGGCGGCGGCACGGTGCTGATCGGCGGCAACTACCAGGGCAGCGGCGCCGAGCACCAGGCCGACTCCGCTTATATGGCGGCGGATGCAGTAATTCGTGCCGACGCTCTCAACAGCGGCGACGGCGGCAAGGTGGTCTTGTGGTCTACCGGCAGCACCGAATTCTACGGCGCGATCAGCGTGCTGGGCGGCGGCCGGAGCGGCGCCGGTGGCGTGGTTGAAACCTCCGGTCATGATCTCGATGCATGGGGCTCCGTCAATCTGAGCGCGGCGTCGGGCCGGGGCGGCTCCTGGCTGATCGACCCTTTCAATATCAACATTACCAGCGGCGCCAGTTCCGGCGCCACCAGCAGTTCACCGTTCACCTCCAGCGGCAGCGCCAGCTCGAACCTGAGTTCGGCCACGCTCAACAGTTCGCTGTCGGAAGGCGCCAATGTGCTGGTGATTACCACAGCGGTCGGCGGCACTTCGGGCGACATCAATGTACTCGACAACATCCAGGGCGTCGGCAACGCGACCCTCACCTTGCAGGCGCATCGCAACATCATCATGAAAGACCACAGCATTTCCAACGGCGCCGGCAAGACGCTGAACGTATCGCTGTTTTCGAATTTCAGCGGCAACGGCAACGGTTCGGTGGCGCTGACCAACAGCACCATCTCGACCAATGGCGGCGCCTTCATGATCAGCGGCGGCACCGATCCTGCTACCGGTTATGCGAGCACCACGCAAAATGGCGCTTTCGGCGTGTCGCTGAACAACAGCACCATTTCAACAGCCGGCGGCGATATCACGATTCGCGGCGCGGCCTCGGGAAATTCGAACAGCAATGCGACGCAAATCGCCTCGCACTCGGTCCTCAATGCCGGCAGCGGCAATATTTCGATTTCCGGCAATGTCGCCGCCGGAGGTACCGGCGACGCCGTGATCCTGACCAGCGGCAGCAGTATTCTCACCAGCGGCGCCGGATCGATTGCCATCGACGGCACCAATTTCGGCAGCGGCAACGGTACGCGCGTGTTCAGCACCAATAACACCATCGCTGCTGCAGGTTCGGGCAATGTGACGATCAGCGGCAACGCCAGCAGCGGCTTCGGCGTGCTGATCTGTTCCACCGCAGCCACCTCGTCGCAAAGCATCAGCGTGGGCAGCGGCAATCTGACGGTGCAGGCCAATGCAAATAATTTTGCCGGAGCGGGGCGCGGCGTTTACCTGGCCGCCGGCGGCAACGGCAACATCAATCTCAACGCCACTGCCGGCGGCAACATCGCGCTGACCGGCAGCAGCAACGACAGCTATGGCCTGGTGTTCAATTCCACCGGCGCCGGTTCGGTAATCGGCATTTCCACTGCCGGCGATATCGCGCTGACCGGCACCACCTCGGGCGGCAGCACACCGGCATTGGCGCTGGTCAGTTCAGGCGACGGCACCAGCCTTGCCACTGCATCGCAGATCAACATCGCCGGCAGAGGCAACGGCAATGTCCGGATCACGGCCAACAACACGGTAGTGGACACCAGCACCAGTTCCTTCAGGGGTCTTTTTCTGAATGCGAGCGGTGCATTCGCGTCGATCAATCTCGGCACGCAAGCCGGTTCGCTGACGCTCGACGGCACCAGCTTTTCCGGTCGCGGCGTCGACATCGCACCGTCCGGCGCCAACGCCGTGATCAACATCAGCGCCACCAGCGGGCCGATCCTGATCAGCGGCAACAGCACCAGCAGCTTCGGCGGCTATGGCATTTTATTCAATTCCACCGGCAGTTCGACCGGCGTCAACGTGAATACCGTCAGCGGCGACATCACCCTGCGCGGCGATTCGATCGGCACTTCGGACGCGATCGCATTGGGCGGCGACAGCACGGCGTCGACCAATAATATTTCGTCGCAGGGCGGCAACATCATGCTGGCCGGGAATTTTCATTCGCCGAATCTGGCGGAACTCGACCACGGCATCGCCTTATTGGAGGTCAACAATCTGATTCAAACGACCGGCGCGGGCAATATCACGATGACCGGCACCGCCACCGATCAAGGCAACGGCGTCAGTTTCTACAATGGCGGCAATGCGGTGGTCAGCGTCCAGGACGGTGCGCTCAATATCAACGGCAACGGCGTCTATAACGACGGCATCGGCTTCCTGACCGGCACCACGCTGATACGCGCCACCGGCAACGGATCGGTCAGCCTGACCGGGGTATCGGATCGCGCCAGCGGCATCGAAATATTCCCGTCGACTGCCGCCGGCAGCGTCACCATTTCCACTGTCACCGGCAAGCTTTCGCTCAGCGGCAGCAGCAACGCCAATTCCGCGGCGCCGGCGGTGGCGCTGCATAGCGTGAGCGGCGGCAATGGCGTCAATATCCTGTCGGCTTCGGGCGATATCGCGATCGAGGGAGCGACCGCCGGCAGCGGCGAAGCAGTGTCCATCATCGGCAGCGATACCGGCGCCACCAATACCATCGCCACCGGCGGCAGCGGCAATATGAACATCTCGGCGATCGGCAGCGGCAGTTACGGGCTGCGCTTTGCGGGCGGCACCAACAACCTGACGGTGGTCGACGGCACCTTGCTTATCACCGCCCGCGCCGGTCCAGGTAACGGCACGGCGTTCGGACAATCGGCCGACATCACGACCATCGCCGCCACCGGCGCCGGATCCGTGATCAAGAATTTCGGCGGCCAGCTCAGCAACGTCCTCACCGACCCCGGCTCGGCAAGCACCACCGCATCGGTGCAATCGGCGATGACCGATAGCGACTGGATGGCGCCGATCGCGGGCAGCGGGCCGCTTTCGCCGTTTAACGATGGCGCAAACAAGGTCAGCGTTTCGGTCAGCGATTCCGCCACTGATCCCACAGCCGATTTCCTCGCAAATCCAGACAACAAAAATCCAGGTAAAGAAGATGACACATTCTAATTTCACATCGCGCCGCTGCCGGAACGGCTTGCCGGCATTGTTTTCGCTTTCAATTTTGTCGCTGTCCTTGATGGCATGGTCGCCCGGCTGTGCCGCGGCCGGCAAGCAAGCCGGCCGCGACCTCCACGATAATTTTCATTTTCTCGGCGAGATGAACAAGGCATCGACGGTGATGGTGGTGGAAACCCGCATTGTGCCGCCGGATCTGGGCGCCAAGATTGCGTCCGCCGTCGATCAGGTGATCAGGAACGGCGATCAGCCCGGCGCCAGGCGGCCCGGCGATTATCTGCAATACGAACCGCTGATTCTGGCGATTGCCGGCCCCGACGGTTCGCGCATGCATTCAGGCCGCAGCCGCCAGGATATTCTGGCGACCAATCGCCGCCTGATGCAGCGCGAGCGGGCGCTGAAGCTGATGGACGCAATGAACAAATCGAAAGCGGAATTTCTCGATCTGGCCGCGAAGCACTTGGATACGATTGTGCCGGCCTACACCAACGGTGTGCAGGCGCAGCCCACCACTTATGCGCATTACCTGCTGGCGTTTGCGTCGGTGTTCGAACGCGACAGCGAACGTCTCAAGGAAGCCTATGCGCGACTCAATCTGAGCCCGCTGGGGGCCGGCGCGCTGGGTACGTCGAGCTTTCCGATCGATCGCCGGCGTCTTGCCGATTTGCTCGGATTCGATGGCGTGGTCGAGAATTCCTACGACGCCGCACAGCTTGCCCCGCTCGATCAGGGCGTGGAATTGATCACGCTGTGCAGTAATACGGCACTGGCGATCGGCCTGCTGATACAGGATATCCATACGCAATACCATCAGCCTCATCCGTGGATCATGATCCAGGAAGGGCATCTGACCGGCACCAGCAGCATCATGCCGCAGAAGCGCAATCCTTACGCGCTGAATATCCTGCGTTTGCAGGCCAGCGATATCGTCGGCGGCGCGATGGCTTATCAGATCGAGGCGCATAACGTCACTCCCGGCATGCCCGATTACAAGCGCGACCAGGTTGAAAAGACGCTGGACCTGACCGCCAATGCCTTCGTGAAGCTGGCCGATCTGATGGACAATCTGATCATCGATAAAACGCGTGCGCTGGCAGAAGTCGACGACGATTATTCCACCACCACCGAGCTGGCCGACATCCTGCAGCGCGATTCGAATATCCCGTTCCGCGTCGGCCATCATTTCGCCTCCGATCTGGTGACCTACGGCCGCCTCAACAAAATGAAGCCGTCGGAAATCCCATTCGATATCGTGCAGCAAAAATATGCCGAGGCGGTCAAGGCTTTCGATTTCACCGATACCGAATTCCCGTTGACGCAGGCGCGCTATCAGAAATCGTTGACGGCGCAGAACATGTTGTCTTCCAGCAAAGGCCTGGGCGGGCCGCAGCGTGCGGAAACCGAACGCATGCTGACGGTCGAAAAAGAGAAACTGCAGCAGGATGTCGCGTGGCTGCGGACGCAGCAAGACAAATTGGCCCGCGCACAGGAAAACCTGGACAAGACTTTCCATAAAATTGAAAACAAGTAGGAAAATAGCGTAAAAAAAAGCTATAAGACAAGTCCCTGAAACAAGTATGCTGATAGCCAATTTCCTATCAGCGCACGCACCATGACAACAGACACGCCGGATCCGACCTTTTCGCTGGAAAAATTCGAATACCTTTGCTACTCCAGGCAGCAAGAGCCGGCCGCGCGCGAGCTGGTCAAGCTATTGCTGCTGATCGATCGGAATTACGGCAAGCTGGACAAGAATTTCATGCTGACGCTGTCGTCGGTGGTCGGCGCGGAAGAACGCGACTTGCACGGGTTGACGCGGATCACCAGTGCTATTTCGGCGCTGTTTTCGGACCCTTCGTTTCATATCTCGCCGGACGGTTTCGGCCAACTGATCACGTTCCAGCGCTGGCTGTCGGCGCTGTTTGCGGCCAGTCCTTTCATCAACTGCGACCATATTCTCAAGTCGCTTAATTTCCTGGGGCCGGATGCCAAGGATTTTCAGGTGACCGAACGCGATCTGGTGAAATTCTGCATCCTGTATTCGCCCGAATCGGAAATCCCGCTCGACGTGGTATTGCTGTGGCAGCAAAACAAGCAACTGGCGGCGGCATTGTTCATGGCCTTGTTATCGCCGCGTTTTCTGGGCACGCCGGCGGCCCACTCCAAACGGGAAGCCTTGTTGGGATGGCTGCCCGCGCATCTCGAAGAAATCGAATCGCTGAATATTTTGCCGCTGGGTATTCTGCATGACGTGTATATGCATTGCAGTTATGCGGACTTGCCGGAGCGTCATGCAATCAAGCGCCCGATCAATCGGCTGATTCGCAAGGAATTGGGTGCGATGGGCTTGCATGATGTCGCACCTTCGATTAAGCCCGCCGAGGTTTCCCTTGATATTTCCTTATCGCGCGCCAGCAAGCCGGTGATGCTGGTGCTGCTGGAGTGGTTTTCCGGCGGGCATTCCATCTACCGCACGCATTCGAAAAGCCTGGAGGCGGCGCGCCGCCATTTCCATCTGCTGGCGATCGCCTACGGCAATAATATCGACGACCTCGGCCGCGCCGTGTTCGATGAAGTCGTGGAGTTCGACGCCCCCAACGACATGATCGCCTGCCTGCGCCAGGTGCACGCGCTGGCCGATGCGCGCAAGCCGGCTGTACTGTACATGCCCAGCGTCGGCATGTTCCCGATCACCATGTTCACCGCCAATCTGCGGCTGGCGCCGTTGCAGGTCGGCGCGCTCGGCCATCCCGCGACCACGCATTCGGATTTCATCGACTACATCAGCGTGGAAGACGATTTCGTCGGCGACCCCGCCTGTTTCAGCGAGAAGCTGCTGCGCCTGCCCAAAGACGGCCAGCCGTATCGCCCGTCGGCCATCGAATTCTCGGTGCCGCTGATGGAAAGGCAGGATCTGCCGCACGCGCCGTATGTTAACGTCGCTATCGCCGCGACCACCATGAAGATCAATCCGGGCTTCCTGCAGGCCTGCCGGCAGATTCGCAATCAGTCGCAACGCAAAATCCGTTTTCATTTTCTGATCGGCCAGGCGCAGGGTTTGATCTATCCGCAAATAGTTCGGCTGATACAGCGCTATCTGCCGGGTGCCGATGTCTATGCGCATCAGCCGTATCAGGAATACATGACGATTTTCAGCCGTTGCGATATGTTCATCAATCCCTTCCCGTTCGGTAATACCAACGGCATCATCGATGCGGTGATGGTCGGCTTGCCGGGCATCTGCAAAACCGGTCCGGAAGTATTCGAGCATATCGATGAAGCCCTGTTCAGGCGCTTGAAGATGCCCGACTGGACGATTGCCGACACCATCGAAAAATACATCCTGGCCGCAGTGCGCATGGCCGATAATTTCGAGGAAAGAGCGGCGCTATACCGCCGGCTGGCGCAACCGGGTTGCCTCGATATCCTGTTCGAAGGCCGTCCCGAATATCTGGGCGAGCGCCTGCATCAGATTTCGTCGGCGATGACCGGTCCGGCCCCGGCGTCGGCTGCCCCGGCCTGATTGCGGCCGGACAGCACATCGCGCATGGTGTCGCGGTCGAGCGCATTTTCCCATGCGCAGATCACGATGCAAGCCAGGCAATTGCCGATCATATTGGTGAGCGAACGGCACTTCATCAGACGCTCAACGCCGAGCAGCAGCACAATGCCCGCCACCGGGACGATTTGCAGGCTGGCCAAGGTTGCCGCCAATGCGATGAAGCCGGAGCCGGTGACGCTGGTGGCGCTCTTCGATGTCAGCATGCCGATTGCCAGCAGCGACAGCATCTGCCACAGACTCAGTTCAATATGCGCCGCCTGGGCCAGAAACATGGCGGCCATGGCGATATAAATATTGGTGCCGTTCAGGTTGAAACTGTAACCGGTGGGTAGCACCAGCCGCACCACCGGTTTGGCGCACCCCATGCGTTCCATCTTGGCGATCAGGCCGGGCAGGGCGGACATCGATGACGTGGTAAAGAAGACCAGCGATATTTCTTCCTTGATATACCCGAGCAGCCGAAAAATATTGCAGCCGGCGATGCGCGCAACGACGCATATCACGACCGCCATCAGCACAGCGACAAAGACGATGCTGGCGATATAAATGTCGGCCACGAACCGCAGCAACGGCAAGATCGAGCCGACGCCGTATTTGCCGATGGTGAAGGCGACCGCGCCGAATGCGGCCAGCGGCGCGGTCTTGAGGATGATGTTGATCATGCCGTAGAAAACCTGCAGAACGTTTTCGATGAGCGCCAGCAGAGGCCGGCCATGCCGGCCGACGCGCGCCAGGGCAAAGCCGGATAAAACCGCCAGCAACAGGATCTGCAGATTGCTGTTGTGCAGGAACGCGCCGACGAAGGAATCGGGAATGATATTGAGCAGGAAGGTGATGGCGCCGTCTGCGTTCAATGCCGGCAGGACCGGCGCGGCGGCGATCCGGGGCAGAAGTGACAGATGTGGCGCAACGACCGAGGCCTCGGCCAGATCGAGCTGAACCCCCTGGCCCGGCTGCAGCAGATAAGCGGCCAGGATGCCGGCGGCCAGCGAAATCGCTGTCATGACTTCGAAATAGATGATTGTTTTGACGCCGACTTTGGCTGCCTGCATTTTGTCTTGCATGCCGGCGATGCCCGCCACCACCAGGCAGAACATCAGCACGCCGATCAACATGCCGATCAAGCGCACGAAGCCGTCGCTCAAGGGTTTCATTTCGACGCCGATCGAAGGCTGGAAATAACCCAGCAATATGCCGAGGGCAATCGCGAATATCATTTGTGCAATCGCGTTTTTGCTTAGTTTTTTTATCA
Organism: Herbaspirillum sp.; assembly: GCA_036500325.1. Lineage (GTDB taxonomy): Bacteria > Pseudomonadota > Gammaproteobacteria > Burkholderiales > Burkholderiaceae_D > Herbaspirillum. Next base: position 54,094 of record DASYCG010000014.1, read on the forward strand.
TCTCGGGAAAGCACACTAGGTTTTAAAGCGATTTTACCCTGCTGTGGAGCGCTGCATCGCACAAAAACTATCCGATGCCATTTCCTTGCGCGATATATGTAAAATGTCGAGAAGCATTACCCGATACATTTAAAAGATGATGTAAAAAAGATAAATATATGGAACTGAGACATCTGCGTTATTTCCTGGTGGTCGCCGAGGAGCAGCATTTCACGCGCGCGGCCGAGCGTTTGAATATGCAGCAGCCGCCGCTCAGCCATCAAATCCGTTTGCTGGAACAAGAGCTGGGTTTCGCCCTGTTCCGGCGGCATCCGAAAGGCGCGGCGCTGACGGCCGGCGGCGTGGTCTTCGTCGAAGAAGCCAAAACGATATTACGCAGAGTGGAACAGGCATCGGTACGCGCAGGCCGCGCGGCGCAAGGTTTTGAAGGAGCGCTGGCGGTCGGTTTCAGCAGCTCGGCCGCGGCGCATCCGCTGATCCCGGGCATTATCCGCGCCTACCGCACCGCTTATCCCGGCGTGCATCTGGAATTAAGCGAAGGCAATGCGGCCGAATTGACCGAAGGCGTGGATAACGGTGCGGTGAATATCGCTTTCTTGCGGCAGCCGGTCAGCCGTCCGCGCAACGTCAGTTTTTTGCCGCTGCTGGAAGAAGAAATGCTGCTGATCCTGCCGGTCGGACATCGGCTGGCGCCGAAGCCGCTCAAGGGGTTGAAGAGCGGGATGCCGGTGGTTTCGCTGAAATCGCTGGTCGACGAGGAATTCATCCTGGTGCGCCGGCACGGGGCGCCCGGCCTGTATTCCGACTTGATCGAAGCTTGCGAGAATGCCGGCTTTACACCGAAGATCGGATCGGAAGTCGAGCGCATGCTGACCAATATCAGCCTGGTTGCGGCAGGCGCGGGCGTCTCCGTGGTGCCGGCGTCGATGAAGGATTTTCACCGCGACAGCGTGGTGTATTGCCGCATTCGCGATGCCAAACCGGCATTGATTGCGCCGATCACTTTGGTCAGCCGGGCCGATATGCTGTCTCCCACCGAGCAGAATTTTCTGGAGCTGGCTGCGAAGTTCAAGCGGCAGTTCGATTCGAAATAGGTTTTGAGCGCGGATTTCGATACCTGCATCACGCAGGTGAAGATCAGGCGTAGAGAGTAAAATCCTTGCTTGATTCAATCCCATCGATTCACTTCCCATCAGTATGAATAAAGATTTTTCGCTCAAGGCGATGCTCTGGATTATCGCCGCGGGCTTCTTCATGCAGGCGCTCGACACCACCATCGTCAATACCGCCTTGCCTACGATGGCGCGCAGTTTGAACGAGTTGCCGTTGAACATGCAGCCGGTGATCGTTGCCTATTCGCTGACAATGGCGATGCTGACGCCCGCTTCGGGCTGGCTGGCCGATCGTTTCGGCACGCGGCGCGTTTATTTTTGGGCCATTTTCATCTTTGCAACCGGCTCCCTGTTCTGCGCTATTTCCCACACTTTGAATCAATTGATCGTCGCGCGCGTGCTGCAAGGCATCGGCGGTTCGATGCTGTTGCCGGTCGGCCGGCTCGCCATATTGCGCACCTTCCCGAGTGTCTTGTATCTGTCGGCAATCACGATGGTTTCCATTTCCGGGCAAGTCGGCCCGCTGATCGGACCGATGCTGGGCGGCTGGCTGGTCGAGACGATTTCCTGGCACTGGATTTTCCTGATTAACCTGCCGATCGGCTTGGCGGGATGCATCGCCGTGCTGATATTTCTGCCGCGCGAAAAACCATTGGCGCATCAGGCACGCTTCGATTTCCCCGGATTTGCATTGCTGTCGACTTGCATGGTGGCGTTTTCACTGGCGCTGGACGGCCCCGGCGCCGGTCATGTTGCCGCGCACGCTGCCGTCAATGGCAATAACAATAGCCACGGCGCCTTGATTTGGGCGGTGAGCTTGCTGGCATTGAGCGCCGCCACCGCGATAGGGTATGTGCAATTGGCGAAGCGCCGGCAACACCCCTTGTTTCCATTGGCGCTGTTCAAGCAGCGCACTTTTTCGCTGGGACTGGCGGGCAACCTGATTGCGCGGATCGGCAGCAGCTCCGTGCCGTTCCTGATGCCTTTGCTGTTCCAACTGGAACTCGGCTACTCGCCGTTGGAATCCGGCATGATGATGCTGCCGGTGGCGCTGGCCGGGATCGTCGTCAAGCGCATCGTCACGCCGCTGGTGCAGACCTACGGTTATTCCAAAGTCCTGGCCGTCAATACGGTGCTGGTCGGCGCATCGATTATTTCTTTCGCATCGATCAGTCCCGCATGGCCGGTCTGGGTGGTGGTGGTGCAACTGAGCCTGTTCGGCGCTTTCAACTCCATGCAGTACGCGACCATGAACAGCGTCACGCTGAAAGATCTCAGCCTGGAACACGCCAGCAGCGGCAATGCGCTTTTCTCGATGGCGCAGATGTTGGCGATCGGCTTGGGTGTGACCGTCGGCGGCGCGCTGGTCAAACTGTTTTCTGGCTCATGGTCCAGCCCGGTACTGGCGTTCCGTTTGACGTTCGTGCTGATGGGGTTGGTGACGATGATTTCCGCTACGGTGTTTTCTGCGATGCGCACATCGAGGAAAGACACCGGCGGGCCGAATCCGGAAGCGGGCTTGATTGAGGAATAAAGCCCGCTTATTCAGCCTCAGGCCCGGATTCGCGCCTGCTGTTCAGCGTGCATATCGCGCTCGCCATAAGTGCGCGACATGATGAACTGCGCCGCGCAGGCGATCAGCATCGGCAGGGCGGCCCAGTAGAACAATCGCGCCGTGGGCATATGCATATCCAGCAAAAAGCCCGCGACCAGCGGACCTGCCACCGCGCCCAGCCGGCCAATGCCCAGGCCCCAGCCGAGACCGGTCGAGCGCATCGCCGTCGGATAGTAGTAGACGCAAATCGCATTCATGCCTTTCTGCAGACCCAGCACGACGAAGCCGACCAGGAAAGCCGAGGCCATGATCAACGGCACCGAACCCGACAACAGGCTGCCGAGCAACGCCACCGTGCCGCTGGCGATGAAGAAATAGACGCTCAACACTTTGTAGGGACTGAAACGGTCCATCAACGGACCGATGGCCAGAAACGCCAGCACCCCGCCGAACATCAGCATCGAGGTCGCCGTGACGGCGATTTTCTGGCTGTGGCCGGACTGAACGACGATCATTGTCAGCCAGCTCTGGATGAAGAAGAACACCAGAAGATTGCACGAAAAACTGACCCAGATCGCGACGGTGCCGACGGTGCGGCCGGACTTGAACAGCTCGGCCACTGAGCCGGACTGGCCGCTCGTGCCGGTGGTGAATTGTGTGCCGTCCGGAATGCCCACGGCCGGGTCGACCCGTCGTGCCATTTGCAGCGCACCGAGCTGGTCGCGCTTGCGATTGAGGAGATAGTCGAAGGTGTTCGGCACCAGTGCCGCCAGAACGACGGCCAGAATCAACGGCACCAGGGCGCCGACCCATAACACCGCCTGCCAGCCGTAACCGTCGAGCAACGCGGCGGACACCAGACCGGCCACCATCGATCCCAGCGAGACGCCGACGATACTGGCGGCAACGAAGCTGGAGCGCACGCGTTTCGGGCAGAAATCGCTGATGATCAGTACCGCGCTGGGGTTGGACGCGCCTAGCGCAATGCCGGTGAGGTAGCGTAGCGCCATTAAGGAATAAATATTGCCGGCCATCGATGTCGCCAGCGTGCCGACGCCGATCAGTGCGGTGCACCAGATCAGCATGCGGCGATGGCCGAAGCGGTTGGCGAACGGCGACAGCACGAGGTAGCCGGTGAACACGCCGAACAGGCCGGATGAAAAGATCGATCCTAATAATTCATGGGGAATATCCCAGATCCTGGCGAGCTGAGGGGTGATATAACCCATCACCTGGATGTTGAAGCCGTCAATGAAGATGACGCCGGTGCCTAGTAGAAAAGTGAGAATCTGTAGCTTGCCGATCGGTGCTTTGTCGACGATTTCTTCGGTGTCCAACGCACCATACTCTGTCTGCATGTTGTTTCCTGTATCTCCTGAACGAAGGCGGGAAGGTAACGCAAATATATTGATAAGTAAAATTGAATATTTAAATTCAATCACCAAATCTGATATCTATATTTATTATCTTATTTTGATAATTATTTGATATTTATCAATCGCAAATCTCTCTTAATAAGAATGGATGGTATTATCGAACGCAACGCTGCATCGCCATACTGTTCTGGGAGCGGCCCGTTTTACTCAAATTCTTACTCACATTCCTATTCGAAAGGCCCACGGGTACGATCATGATGAAAAAACCACATTGCCCCATTATTGCGATTGAAGAGCATTACTGGGACGCAGAACTGGCATCCCACTTCGCCGGCCAGGAAGGCTCGCGCGCCGATCAGATGGAAAAACGGCTGCGCGACTTCGGCGGCGATCGCATCATCGACATGGACGCCGCCGGTGTCGACATCACGGTTCTATCGCATGGCGCACCGTCCGGCCAAAAACTGCCGGCGGACATCGCCGTAGAAGTGGTCCGGGGCGCCAACGACAGGCTGGCTGCGGCGGTCGCCGCCAATCCCACCCGGTTCGCTGCATTCTGCGCGTTGCCGACCGCCAATCCCGAAGCGGCGGCCGATGAACTTGAGCGTTGCGTTGCGATGGGATTCAAGGGCGCGATGGTGCATGGCCTCTGTAACGGAGAGTTTCTGGATCTGAAAAAGTTCTGGCCGATCTACGCACGCGCCGAACAACTGGACGTGCCGATCTATCTGCACCCATCGCTGCCGCATCCGGCGGTTTTGGATGCCTACTATAAAGATTACATGGCCGACTATCCGATGCTGGCGCGCCCGGCCTGGGGTTATGCGGTGGAGACCGGCACGCAGGCGTTGCGGCTGGTATTGTCCGGCGTGTTCGAGAAGCATCCGAAGCTCAAGATTCTGCTCGGGCATTTGGGTGAATCGCTGCCGTTCCAACTGTGGCGGATCGATCAGGCTTTGGCGCGCGCAGGGCAGAAATCGATCAGCTTCCGCGACATTTTCACCAACAATTTCTGGATCACCACCAGCGGCTTCTTTTCGACGCCGGCGCTGCTGTGCTGCATCATGGAAATGGGCGTGGAACGCATTTTGTTCGCGGTGGACTGGCCGTTCGTGTCCGACAGCAAGCCTGGCGTGCAATGGATGGAGGGCGTGCCGCTGTCCAATGAGGACAAGATCAAGATCTTGAGCGGGAATGCCAAGAAGCTGTTGAGGATGTAATCAGCTGTGCAGGCGTGAACGTACGTCTGCTTTGCTGTGCATTGTGTGCATGACACGGCCATCCGAATCGACGGTCTCCAGATGCACGTCGAATCCCCACAGCCGCACTACATGCTTCAGGACTTCGTCGGTATGCTGGTTCAGCGGCCGCCGCTGGAATTGCGGATGGCGCAAGGTCAGGGCGCGATCACCGGCTATATCGACCGACCAGACCTGGATATCCGGTTCGCGGCTGCCCGGATTGTACTGTTCCGTCAGTTGCGAACGGATATAGCGGTAACCCTCGTCATTGTGGATCGCTGAAATAAGCAGATTGTCGCTGTTGTCGTCGTCCAATACCGAAAAGAAATGGAAATCGCGAATCAGTTTCGGCGACAGATATTGGGCGATGAAACTCTCGTCCTTGAAATTGCGCATGGCGAAGTCCAGCGTCCGATGCCAATCGCTGCCGGCAATATCGGGAAACCACTGGCGATCTTCGGCGGTCGGCGCTTCGCAGATACGGCGAATGTCGCACATCATCGCAAAACCGAGCGCATACGGATTGATGCCGCCGAAATGTTTGCTCGTCACCGCCGGCTGGTAGACCACATTGGTATGGCTTTGCAAGAATTCCATCATGAAGCCGTCGCCAACGACACCATCGTCGTAAAGCTGGTTCAGGATCGTGTAATGCCAGAAAGTAGCCCAGCCTTCATTCATGACCTGAGTCTGGCGCTGCGGATAAAAATATTGCGAAATCTTGCGCGTAATGCGGACGATTTCGCGTTGCCAAGGCGCCAGCAGCGGCGCCGATTTCTCAATGAAGTAAAGCAGGTTCTCTTGCGGTTCAGGCGGAAAGCGCTCGTGTTTTTCCAGCGCGACTTCGGCGTCGCGGTAGGGCAGGGTGCGCCATAAATCGTTGACCTGCGATTGCAGATAGATTTCACGTTCCAGCTGACGCGCGGTTTCTTCAGGCAGCGAGATTTTGGCGGGACGCTTATAGCGATCGACACCGTAATTTTGCAGCGCATGGCAGGAATCGAGCAGCAGTTCGACTGTTTCGACGCCGTAGCGGCGTTCGCAATCGGCGATGTAGTTTTTGGCAAACACCATGTAATCGATGATCGCTTCGGCATCGGTCCAGGTGCGGAACAGGTAATTTCCCTTGAAGAACGAATTGTGGCCGTACGATGCGTGGGCGATCACCAGCGCCTGCATGGTCAGGCTGTTCTCTTCCATCAGATAGGCGATGCAGGGATTGGAGTTAATCACCATTTCGTAGGCCAGACCCATCTGGCCGCGCTTGTAGCTTTTTTCGGTCGCCAGGAAATGTTTGCCAAATGACCAATGGTTATAAGTCACGGGCATGCCGGCCGACGCATAGGCGTCCATCATCTGCTCGGCGCCGATGATTTCGAGCTGGTTTGGATAGGTATCGAGCCCGAATTTCTCAGCCACGCGCTGGATCTCCGCGTGCACCTGCTCAATCAGCTTGAAGGTCCATTCAGACTGATCCGGCAGACGCACCGGCGCTTTACGATCGGATGGCATAACGCTTTTCAGATGGCTGGTCATGGCAGCGCCCTCATTTCGGCTGTTTCTTGAACAATTCTCGAAACACCGGATAAATATCGGCAAGCGACGTGATTCTCTGCATGGCGAAATGCGAATAATGGTCGGGAATCTGCTTATATTCCTGCCACAGATTCTGCGGCGCATCCTGGGTGATCTCGACATAGGCGTAGTACTGCACCGCGCGCATGATGCTGTCCATCAGCATTTGACGGCAAATCGGCGAGTCGTTTTCCCAGTTGTCGCCGTCCGAGGCCTGCGCCACATAACTATTCCAGTCGCCGGCGGGATAACGCTCTTGCATCACTTTCATCAGCAAGTGCAATGCCGATGAGACCACGGTCCCGCCGGATTCGCGCGAATTGAAAAATTCCTCTTCATCGACTTCGGTGGCAGACGTGTGATGGCGGATAAACACGACCTCGATCTTGTCGTAAGCACGGGTCAGGAACATGTACAAAAGCACGAAAAATCGCTTGGCGATGTCTTTTTTTTCCTCGTCCATCGAACCGGAAACATCCAGGATGCAGAACATCACGGCCTGCGTCGACGGTTTCGGCACTTTGATGCGGTTGGTGTAACGCAGATCGAACGGATCGATGAACGGTATGGCGTTGAGCCGTGCACGCAAATGGTGAATTTCGACTTTCAGCTTGACGACGCGAGGATCGTTTTCGCTCGCCGTCATCGTCAGGCCTGCCAGCTCCTGCTCGGCCAGGACGAGGCGCTTGCGCGCGCCGCCGCCCATCGCAATGCGCCGCCCCAGCGCCCCGCGCACGGAGCGCAGCACATGAATATTGGACGTGGTGCCGGATAGTTTGTAACCGGCCCGTTGATGCTTGTATGTGGGCGTGGCGGTCAGCTGGGTCTTGATCATATTCGGCAATTCCAGATCTTCAAAAACATAGTTCAGGAATTCTTCTCGCGTCAGTTCAAATGCGAAATCGTCTTCCGAAATCTGTTCGTCGTTGCCGGCTTTACGCCCGCCGCCGCCGCTGCCGCCGCCAGGGCGCTGGATCTGATCGCCTTTGAGATATTCCGAATTGCCTGGGAAAACCTGTTCGCGCACACCGCCGCTGGCGTGCCCGAAACTAGGTTCGCTGGTGTCTTTGACGGGGATTGAAATTTTTTCGCCGCTTTCGGTATCGGTAATCGAACGGCTCTTGACCGCGCGATTGACCGCGTCCTTGATCTGGGCCTTGTGGCGCTGCAAAAAGCGCTTCCGGTTGATCGCGGATTTATTTTTCCCCTGAATGCGACGATCTATAAGATAAGACAAGTAAACTCCTGCCGGTATTCAGACCGGCGCCGGAGCAACGCGGCGCCGTTCTGTTGTTACACAAACGCATGTTGCTTTCCTTGCTCACTGCCTGCGGCGCAGATCGTCGACGCAACTTCAACCCAACTCACGACGATTTGCGTACCCGCAAATACCATTCACACAGCAACCGCACCTGCTTGGCCGTATAGCCTTTTTCCACCATGCGGGCGACGAACTCCTGATGCTTGTGAGCGTCGTCCGCGCTTGCTTTAGCATTGAAAGAAATGACGGGTAACAGTTCCTCCGTATTCGAAAACATTTTTTTCTCGATGACTGTGCGCAACTTTTCGTAACTGGTCCATGCCGGGTTTTTTCCGGCGTTATGGGCCCGAGCCCGCAGCACGAAATTGACTATCTCGTTGCGGAAATCTTTCGGATTCGAAATGCCGGCAGGTTTCTCGATCTTCTCCAATTCATTGTTCAAAGCATTACGGTCGAAACTTTCGCCCGTATCCGGATCGCGGAATTCCTGGTCCTGAATCCAGAAGTCGGCAAAGATGACATAACGATCGAAAATATTCTGGCCATATTCGGAATAGCTTTCGAGATACGATTTCTGAATTTCCTTGCCGATGAATTCAACGTAATGCTGTGCCAGATACTCTTTAATATATGCCAAATATTTCTGCTCGGTTTCCGGCGGAAATTGTTCGCGCTCGATCTGCTGTTCCAGCACGTACAGTAAATGCACCGGATTGGCGGCAATTTCGGTGCTGTCGAAATTGAAGACCTTGGACAGGATCTTGAAGGCAAAACGTGTCGACAGGCCGTTCATGCCCTCGTCGACGCCGGCATAGTCGCTATATTCGGACATCGATTTCGCCTTCGGATCGGTATCCTTCAGGTTTTCGCCGTCGTACACCAGCATCTTGCTGAAGATGCTGGAATTTTCGGGCTCCTTCAAGCGCGAGAGGATGGCGAACTGGGCCATCATCTTCATCGTTCCCGGTGCGCATGAGGCGGCCGATAGCGACGAATTGCGCAGCAGCTTGTCATAAATCTTGATCTCATCCGTCACCCGCAGGCAATAAGGGACTTTTACAATGTAAATACGATCGAGGAAGGCTTCATTGTTTTTATTGTTGCGAAACGTTTTCCATTCCGATTCATTGGAGTGAGCAAGAATTACGCCATCGAACGGAATCGCGCCAAAACCTTCGGTGCCCTTGAAGTTGCCTTCCTGGGTCGCTGTCAGCAAGGGGTGAAGCACCTTGATAGGCGCTTTGAACATTTCGACAAATTCCATCAAGCCCTGATTGGCCAGGCATAAACCGCCGGAATAGCTGTAGGCGTCCGGATCGTCCTGCGAGTATTCTTCCAGCCGGCGGATGTCGACTTTGCCTACCAGCGAGGAAATATCCTGGTTATTTTCATCGCCCGGCTCAGTCTTCGAAATCGCGATCTGCTTGAGAATAGAAGGGTAGCGCTTGACCACGCGGAACTGATTGATATCGCCGTTGAATTCATGCAGGCGCTTGACGGCCCAAGGGCTGGGGATCGTCCGCAGGTAACGGCGAGGGATGCCGTAATCCTTTTCCAGGATATCGCCGTCTTCGAATTCATTGAATAAACCGAGCGGGGACTCGTTGACCGGCGAGCCCTTGATGGCATAAAGCGGAATTTTCTCCATCAGCGATTTGAGCTGTTCGGCGATCGACGATTTCCCGCCGCCCACCGGTCCAAGCAGATACAGAATCTGCTTGCGCTCCTCAAGCCCTTGCGCAGCATGCCGGAAGTACGCCACGACTTGTTCGATCACCTCTTCCATGCCGTAGAACTCAAGGAATGCGGGATAGATCTTGATGAGCTTGTTGGCGAATATCCGGGACAGGCGCGGATCATGGCGAGTATCAACTATCTCGGGTTCGCCGATGGCGGCGAGCATGCGTTCGGCAGCGCTGGCAAACGTCAGCTTGTCGCGCTTGCATAAATCGAGGTACTCCTGCAGCGAATATTCTTCCTCGCGGGTCCGTTCATACCGTGCTGCGTATTTGTCAAAGATATTCATCTCGTGCATATCCTCTGTGTTGAACTGTCGTTGAGCGGCAGACGCATTCAAATGATGGATTAGCTGCCGGAACTTTCCATCTCACAAGAAAATAATACGCGTGTTTTTCCAATTGCACCGTCCTACTTTGCAATAAAAAGTTTCAGGATGTGTGAGGACGCCACATTGTTACAGACCGAAAAAAAATCGATGGCGTGATGGATGGTTTTGCGCGATCATCATAGATCGGAATGCTACGCGCTAAAGCCGATGAGGGTAAAGCGGATAGGAATAATTTTGCGGCGCGTCATTTCTACGCGGTATGCTTCTTCGCGCGCTCTCGCGCTATTTCTCACTCTCGATAACCATTAAGCCT
>DASYCG010000015.1:0-31901 GCA_036500325.1 Herbaspirillum sp.
ACGAGAATATGGGGAAGAACGGTTTGCTGTTCAGATTGCAAAGGCGATTGTTGCTCGCCGGGCAATCGAGCCAATTTCAAGCACACGACAGCTTGCCCAGATCGTGGCACAAGCAGTCAAAACCCGCGAGAAAGGCAAAGATCCGGCAACTCGGACATTTCAGGCTATACGGATTTTCATCAATAAAGAGCTTGAAGAACTCGAGGTAGGGCTGGCGAAAGGATTTGACCGGATGGCGCAGCAGGGGAGAATGGTAGTGATCAGCTTTCATTCACTGGAAGATCGGATTGTGAAGCAGTTCATGGCCTCCAAAGCCAATGTGCCGCAGCCTGATCGTCGCCTGCCGATTCGTGCCGCGGATCTGCCGCAACCGAAGATGAAGTTGCTGGCCCGCCGCAAACCGAGCGAAGCCGAAGTGGCCGAAAACCCCCGTGCCCGTTCCGCCGTGATGCGCATCGCCGAACGCCTGGCCGAACCGGGAGCGCCGCAATGACCGGCCGCCTCAATTTCCTGTTGACCATATTGCTGGTCGGCTGCGCGCTGTCGCTGGTCAACGCGCAATATCAGGCGCGCGAACTGTTCATCGAACTGGAACGCGCGCAAAGCCTGGGACGTCAGCTCGATGTCGAATGGGCGCAACTGCAGTTGGACCAATCCACGCTGGGCAAGAATTCCCGCATCGAAGCCATCGCGCGGCGTGATTTGAACATGGTCTCCCTGACGCCGCAACGCACGCAATATCTGACCATGGGCGCCAAATGACGCGCAAGCCGCGCACCGGCCACAATGGACGCGTTGCGGCCGGCAAGGGTGTCCCGTTTTCTGCAAGTCCTGTTCTGCAAGTGCAGATGCCGGCCTGGCGTTCGCGCCTGGTGCTGTTCGTTTTGTTCGCCTCCTTCTTCACGCTGGCTGCGCGCGCCTTGTGGTTGCAAGGCATTTCCACCGATTTCCTCCAAAAGCAGGGCGCGGTGCGTTATGCGCGCACGCTTGAATTGCCGGCTACGCGCGGCAAGATAACCGATCGCAACGGCCAGGTGCTGGCATCCTCGGTGCCGGTCAAGGCGATCTGGGCGATTCCGGACGATGTGCAGGAAGCGTCCAAGGAAAAACTGCATGCGCTGGCAAAATTGCTCGAAATGAGCGATGCCGAATTGCATAAAAAGCTCGATTCCGATCGCGGCTTCGTTTATCTCAAGCGCCAGGTCGAACAAGACACCACCGACAAAATTCTGAAACTCGGCATTCCCGGGATCGAAACGCGCAGGGAATACAAGCGCTTCTATCCTGAAGGCGAGGTCATGGCGCACGTGGTGGGCTTCACCAACGTGGAAGACGTAGGCCAGGACGGCATGGAATTGTCGAACCAGAAAACGCTGGCCGGCGTGGCGGGAAGCCGCCGCGTGATCAAAGACCGGCTCGGCCGCATTGTCGAAGATATCGAAGCCGTCAAGGAGCCGCATGACGGCACCGATCTGACGCTGTCGATCGACAGTAAAATCCAGTACATCGCCTTTACCCAGCTCAAGGAAGCGGTCGAAAAGCATCACGCCAAAGCCGGCGGCATTATCGTGATCGACGTGCGTACCGGCGAAGTGCTGGCGCTGGCCAATTTGCCGTCTTACAACCCCAACGATCGTTCCGTCCTGACCGGCGCGCAATTGCGCAACCGCGTAGTGACCGACACCTTTGAACCGGGTTCCACCCTCAAGCCGTTCACCATCGGCCTGGCGATGGATACCGGCCGCGTCAACATGGCAACGCAATTCCAGACAGCGCCCGGCAAAATGACCATCGGCACCGCTACCATCGGCGATTCGCATGCGCATGGTTTATTAAGCGTGGCGGACATCATCAAATTTTCCTCGAATATCGGCACCGCCAAAATCGCACTGGAAATGCCGCCGCAGGAAATGTGGGAAATGTTTACCAAGGTCGGCCTCGGGCAACAGCCGAAGTTCGGCTTCCCCGGTGCTGTCGCGGGCCGCGTGCGCCCTTATAAATCATGGCGTCCGATCGAGCAGGCGACCATGGGTTACGGCCAGGGGATTTCGGTTTCTTTGCTGCAACTGGCGCATGCCTACACCATCTTTGCGCGTAACGGCGATTTGATTCCGCTGTCGTTCCAAAAGGTGACGGACCTGCCGATCGGCACCCGCGTGGTATCGCCCAAGACAGCGCAGGAAATGCGGACTATGCTAGAAACCGTGGTCAGCCCGACCGGCACCGCACCGCAGGCGCAAGTGCCAGGCTACCGGGTCGGCGGCAAGACCGGTACCGCTTACAAAGTTGAAGGCGGTAAGTACGTTCATAAATATATCGCGTCGTTTTGCGGCATCGCGCCAATGTCGGATCCGCGCATCATCGTCGCCGTCATGCTGGATGAACCGACCGTGGGCGGCCACTTCGGCGGCACCGTCGCCGGCCCGGTATTCGCTTCGGTGACCGCCAATGCGCTGCGCGCGATGAACGTGCCGCCGGATTCGTCGGTGACCAATATCGTGATCCCCAAAGACGGTGTCGAGGAGGATTTGTGATGACTGCAATCCCTTCACTGCCCAACGCATTGCCAACCTCCTTGACCGCAGAACAGACCGCTGTCCTGGACTGGCTGAAGCAACTGGCCGGAAAAGCCGCACCCGCGCCGCAGATATCGGCGGATTCCCGCCGTATCGTGCGGGGCGATATCTTCTTCGCATTTCCGGGCGACGATGCCGATGGCCGGCACTTTATTTCGGACGCGATCGAACGCGGCGCTTCCGGCGTGCTGTATGACAATGGCGGCTTCACATGGGATGCGGCGATCGATCTGCCGCATCTTGCCATCGCCAATCTGAAACCGCAGTCCGGCATCATTGCAAATGCTTATTACGGCAGGCCCGACAGCGATATGTTTACCGTCGCCGTCACCGGCACCAACGGCAAAACTTCCTGTGCCTATTGGCTGGCCAACGCCTTATCGCTGCTGCAGCAAAAACCGTCGGCGCCTGTTGCGGTGATCGGCACGCTGGGCGTCGGCATGTTCGTCAACGGCATGCCGAACAAGTTCGAAGCGACCGGTTACACCACCCCGGATGCGGTGCTGCTGCAACGCAAACTGGCCGAACTGCGCATTGGAAACGTCGCAGCGGTGGCGCTGGAAGCATCGTCGATCGGCCTGGCGCAAGGGCGCATCAGCGGCCTGCATATCGACGCCGCATTATTCACCAATCTGACCCGCGACCATCTCGATTATCACGGCGACATGGCGAGTTACGGCGCCGCCAAAACGACACTGTTCGACCGGCCGGAGTTGAAGCACGGCGTAGTTAATCTGGACGACGCGCTGGGCGTGCAATTGGCGCAGCGCCTGCAGCAGCGCGGCGTGCCGGTATTAGGCTACAGCCTGACCGAAGCCAAGCTCGACGCCATGCTGGATCAGATTCCGGTGCTGCGCGCTTCGGCGCTGCGCATCAGCAATGCCGGCACGGTCTTTAATGTCGAATCGCCGTTCGGCCGCGGTCCGGTCAAGTCGCAGATGGTCGGGCAATTCAATGTCAGCAATCTGCTGGGCGTATTGGGTGTGCTGCTGCTCAAAGGCGCTGCCTGGGGCGCGGCAATTGCGGCGATATCCGGTTTGACCTCCGCGCCGGGACGCATGCAGCAACTCGGCGGGCAGGAAGCGCCGCTGGTGATTATCGATTACGCCCACACGCCGGATGCCTTGCAGAAGACGTTGACCTCGCTGCGCGAGCTGGCTGAACAGCGGCACGGAAAATTGTGGTGTGTGTTCGGTTGCGGCGGCGATCGCGATAGCGGCAAACGGCCGGAGATGGGCCGCGCGTCGGAACTGGCGGATCAAGTGGTGCTGACCAGCGACAATCCGCGCACCGAAGATCCGCTGGCCATCATCGAACAGGCGCGCAGCGGCATGCAAACGCTGACGCCGCATATTCTGGAAGATCGCGCCACGGCAATTCTATGGACCGTGCGTCATGCCGGCAAACAGGATGTCGTGCTGTTGGCGGGAAAAGGCCATGAGATGTATCAGGAAGTGAACGGCAAGAAGCAGCCGTTCCTGGACGCCGATCACGCTGCGCTGGCGCTAGCCGCGCGCGCCACGATGCTGGGAGGTGCGTGATGTCTACGGCGCCCATGATGCATGCGACCAATACAATGCACGCAACCCTGGCAGATCTGGTGAACTGGATTCCGGGCGCGGTGTTGCATGGCGCAGCCGACGTCGATGCCGGCACCAGCATCAATTCGATCGTCACCGATAGCCGGGCGGCGGTCGAGGGCTGCCTGTTCGTCGCCTTGCGCGGCGAGCGTTTCGATGCGCACAATTTCCTGGGCGAGGTGCAAGAGCAGCACGCAACCGCGCTGTTGATCGAGCGCTTGCCGTCGGCGGCCGATCTGACGCTGACGATTCCCGCCATCGTGGTGCCGGATACACGGCTGGCGCTGGCGGCGATTGCGCGGCATTGGCGCGCCAAGTTCACATTGCCGGTAATCGCGGTGACCGGCAGCAACGGCAAGACCACGGTCAAGGAAATGATCGCCGCGATTCTGGAAGCGGCTTTCGGCAGCGAGCAGCAAATGGCGACGCGCGGCAATTTCAATAACGACATCGGCGTGCCGCTGACATTGTTCCGGCTCACCGCCGCGCATCGCGCAGCAGTGATCGAGCTAGGCATGAACCATCCCGGTGAGATTGCCGTGCTGGCCGCGATGGCGCAGCCGACCATCGGGCTGGTCAACAATGCCCAGCGCGAACATCAGGAATTCATGGCGAGCGTCGAGGCGGTCGCGGTGGAAAACGGCGCCGTCATCCGCGCATTGCCGGCCGATGGCGTCGCGGTATTTCCGGCCGACGATGCCTATGCAGATTTGTGGCGGCGCGATGCTATTGCTGGCTCGCGCCGGGTTATCGGTTTCGGCTTTTCCGATCAGGCCGATGTGCGTGCGACGTATCATGCCGACACCTTCGGCAGCCGGATGCAAGTCACGCTGGATTCTGCCGCCATGGCAGGGTGGCAGCATCAGCCGCCGACCTTTGGGTTGCAGCTCAATGCCGCCGGCGAACATAACGTATTGAACGCGCTGGCAGCCATCGCCTGCACTTTGGCCGCCGGCATCGACGTGGCGGCCATCGTGCACGGACTGGAAACCTTTGCCCCCGTCAACGGCCGTCTGCAACGCAAGCAGGCCGGCAGCGGTGCGCTGGTGATCGACGATACCTATAACGCCAATCCCGATTCGGTCAGAGCCGCCATCGACGTGCTGGCGCAAGCCGCTGCGCCGCGTGTCCTGATTTTGGGCGATATGGGCGAGGTCGGCGACCAGGGTCTGCAATTCCACGAAGAAATCGGCCGCTACGCACGCGAGCGCCACATCGAACATGTGCTGACGCTGGGCGATCTGGCGTGGCATGTCACGGCGGCGTTCAACGCATCGGTGCTGACCGATCATGAACTGGCCGAGCATTTCGTCGATATCGAAACATTGAACCCGGCCGCGGCGGCGTTGGCATCGCCGGGCGCAACGGTATTGGTTAAAGGATCGCGCTTCATGAAAATGGAGCGGGTGGTTCAGCATTTAATACATCGGCATTTGGTACTTCCGCAACCCGCGGTGAAAGAAGAGAGCGTCTAATATGCTGCTTTGGCTGGCACAAAATTTTCAGCAGGATCTGGGCTTCCTTCGGGTCTTCAACTTCATCACCTTCCGCGCGGTGTTTGCAACGCTGACGGCGCTGGCGATAGGCTTGATTGCCGGTCCGGCCGTGATCCGCATGCTGGCGCGCCTGAAGGTCGGCCAGGCGGTGCGCACCGACGGCCCGCAAACGCATTTGATTAAAACCGGTACGCCGACCATGGGCGGCGTGCTGATCTTGATCGCGATCGGCATCGCCACTTTGTTGTGGGCCGACCTGAGCAACCGCTTCGTCTGGATTGTGCTGATTGTGACCTTGGGCTTCGGCGCCATCGGCTGGGTCGACGATTATCGCAAGGTGGTCTACAAAGACCCGAACGGCATGCGCTCGCGCGAGAAGTATTTCTGGCAATCGCTGATCGGCATTGTCGCCGCGCTCTATCTGGCGTTTTCGGTGTCGGCGCCGACCAATTTGCAGGTGATTGAATTATTCATTTCCTGGGTGCGTTCGGGCTTCACGCTTGACTTGCCGGGCAAGGCCGATCTGATCGTGCCGTTCTTTAAAACCGTCAGCTATCCGCTCGGCGTCTGGGGTTTCATCGCGCTGACCTATTTCGTGATCGTCGGCACCAGCAATGCCGTGAACCTGACCGATGGCCTGGATGGATTGGCGATCATGCCGACCGTGATGGTCGGCTCGGCGCTGGGCATTTTTGCCTACCTGACCGGTAGCGTGACTTATGCCAAATATCTGCTGATTCCGCACATTCCCGGCGCCGGCGAATTGCTGATTTTCTGCGGCGCGATGGCGGGCGCGGGCCTGGCCTTCCTTTGGTACAACGCACATCCGGCGCAAGTCTTCATGGGCGATGTCGGCGCGTTGGCGCTGGGCGGCGCACTTGGCACGATCGCCGTGATCGTGCGGCAGGAAATCGTGCTGTTCATCATGGGCGGCATTTTTGTGGTCGAGACGCTGTCGGTAATGATTCAGGTGGCCTATTTCAAATTCACCAAAAAGCGCAGCGGGGTCGGCAAGCGTGTGCTGCTGATGGCGCCGCTGCATCATCACTACGAACAAAAAGGCTGGAAAGAAACCCAGGTCGTGGTCCGTTTCTGGATCATCACGATGATTCTGGTGCTGTTCGGTTTATCGACTTTGAAATTACGTTAGCAGAAAGCAAGAAGCAATACCGATGAAGCCATCTCTCATACAGATCGAACGCTACGCCGGCCAGACCGCATTGGTGCTGGGCCTGGGCGAGTCCGGCCTGGCCATGGCGCTGTGGCTGAGCGCTTGCGGCGTGGCGGTGCGAGTGGCCGACACCCGCAGCGAAGAAGCGGTGGCCGTGCGGCTGGCGCAATTGCGGGAACAGGCGCCGGATGCCGTCTTTATCAGCGGCGCACTGAATGCGGCCTTGCTGGAGGATGTCGACGGGGGCGTCGACTTCATCGCCGTCAGCCCCGGCCTGGCGCCCGAAATTGAATTGAAAGAAATTGCCGCTGCTGCTGCGGCAACCGAACCCGCCGTGCCGCTATGGAGCGAAATCGAATTATTCGCCCAGGCCCTGGCTGCGCTGCGCGAGCAACGCGGCTACGCGCCCAAGCTGATCGCGATCACCGGCACCAACGGCAAAACCACCGTCACCAGTCTGACCACGCTGCTTTGCCAGCGCGCCGGCCTGAGCGCCATCATGGCCGGCAATATCAGCCCTGCAGCGCTGGATATGTTGCGCCAGGCATTGGAGCAGGACACCTTGCCGCAAGTCTGGGTGTTGGAGTTGTCGAGCTTCCAGCTGAACGCCACATTCAGTCTGCAGGCCGATGCCGCGACGGTGCTCAACATTACGCAGGATCACTTGGATTGGCATGGCGACATGGTAGCTTACGCCGCCGCCAAGCAGCGCATTTTCGGGACCGGCACGGTACGCGTTCTCAATCGCGAAGATCCATTGGTGATGGCGATGGCCGCAGGCGCCCCCGCAGTCAGCACCTTCGGCAGCGATCAGCCGGCCGGCCTCGACAGCTTCGGCATGGTCAACGAAAACGGCATGCAATGGCTGGCCGCGACGGTGCCTTTGGAAGAAACGGAAAAGAAACCGCAGCGCAAAAACAGTGCCAAGAATCAATTGAATCTGGTGGAAGCAGCGGTGATGATCAATCGCCTGATGCCGGCCGATGCATTGAAGATCCGGGGTTTGCACAATGCCGTGAACGGCCTGGCTGCGCTGGCATTGTGCCGCGCCATCGATCTGCCGCTGGCGCCGTTGCTGCACGGCTTGCGCGACTACACCGGCGAGCCGCATCGGGTCGAACTGATCACCACCATCGGCGATGTCGAATATTACGACGACAGCAAAGGCACCAACGTCGGCGCCACGGTCGCGGCCTTGAATGGGCTCGGCCATGGCGGCCGCCCGAATCGCTTGCTGTTGATTGCCGGCGGCGAAGGCAAGGGACAGGATTTCTCGCCGCTTGCCGAGCCGCTTGCTAAATATGCCCGTGCAGTATTGCTGATCGGCCGCGATGCCGGCTTGATTCGCACTGCGGTGGAAGCTGCCGATGTTGAATTGATCGATTGCCCGACGCTGGAAGCCGCCGTGGAACAGGCTGCCGCATTGGCCAGGCCGGGCGACGCCGTATTGCTGTCGCCGGCATGCGCCAGTTATGACATGTTCCGCAACTACGGCCACCGCGCGGAAGTGTTTGTCGGCGCGGTGCGTGAAGTTGCCCTGTCGCGCGGGGAGGTGATGCTATGAAACTCGCGCTGACAAGTGTGTTGAACTGGTTCGGCGCAAAGCCGGCTGCCAAGGCCGGCCGCGAAATAGGCCGGGAAACTGGCAAATACGGCAGCGCCGTCGAGCAGCGCTCGAAGATGATGGAATACGATCAGCCGCTGGTTTGGGTGGTGCTGTTGCTGATGCTGTTCGGCATGGTGATGGTGTATTCGGCTTCGGTGGCCTTGCCCGATTCGCCGAAGTACGCCAATTACACGACCTCGCATTTCCTGGTGCGCCAGGCCATGTTCATCGTGGTGTCCTTATTTGTCGGCTTGCTGGTGTTCCGCGTGCGCATCGAAACCTGGCAGCGCTGGGCGCCTTATCTGTTTGTGATTACGCTGATCTTTCTGGCCATGGTGCTGGTGCCGGGCATCGGCAAAGGTGTCAACGGTGCGCGGCGCTGGTTGTCGTTCAAGGTATTCAATATCCAGCCTTCCGAGCTGATGAAATTATTCGTGGTGCTGTATGCCGCCGATTACACGGTGCGCAAACAAAACGTGATGCACATGCTGACCAAGGGTTTCATGCCGATGACGGTCGCTATCGGCGTGGTCGGTTTGCTGCTGCTGCTGGAACCGGATCTCGGCGCATTCGGCGTGATCGTCTGCATCGCGATGGGCATTTTGTTCCTGGGCGGGATCAACGGCATCTGGTTCGGCGGCATCGGCGCCACGCTGGTCGGCATTTTCTCGCTGGTGATCGTGCTTTCGCCTTGGCGCCGCGAGCGCATCTTTGCCTATATGGATCCGTGGACCGAGAACAATGCGTTGGGCAAGGCTTATCAGCTATCGCATTCCCTGATTGCGTTCGGGCGCGGCGAATTGTTCGGCGTCGGCCTCGGCGCCAGCGTCGAGAAATTGCATTATCTGCCGGAAGCGCATACCGACTTTTTGCTGGCGGTGATCGGCGAAGAATTGGGATTTGTCGGCGTCCTGGTAGTGGTGCTGCTGTTCTATTGGCTGATCAAGCGCGCATTCGAAATCGGCCGCCAGGCAATTGCGCTGGAATTGATGTTTGCCGGGCTGGTGGCCAAAGGCATCGGTATCTGGCTCGGCGTGCAGACCTTCATCAATATGGGCGTCAACCTCGGCTTGTTGCCGACCAAGGGATTGACCCTGCCGCTGATGAGCTACGGCGGCTCGGGCATTTTGATCAATTGCGTCGGGCTGGCGATTCTGTTGCGCATCGATTACGAAAATCGCGTGCTGATGCGGGGAGGGCGCGCATGAATATGCACACAATCCCGAATGCGCAAGCCGCTGCAACGATGCCCAGGCGTTTGCTGATCATGGCAGCCGGCACCGGCGGCCATATCTTCCCGGGCCTGGCGATCGCCGATACCATGCGCGCCCGCGGCTGGCAGGTTTCCTGGCTGGGCACGACGCATGGGATGGAGCAGACATTGGTGCCGCGTCACGGTGTCGAGATGGACAGTATTGTGTTCTCAGGCCTGCGCGGCAAAGGATGGACGCATACCTTGCGCGGCGTGTGGCGTTTGGCGGCGAGCTGCGCGGCCTGCTGGAATGTGATGCGCCGCCGCGCACCGGATGTGGTGCTGGGCATGGGCGGCTATGTGACTGTGCCGGGCGGCGTGATGGCGCGACTGCGCGGCGTGCCGCTGGTGCTGGTCAATGCCGATGCGGGCTTGCTGCTGTCGAACAAAATGCTGGCGCCGCTGGCCAGCCGCCTGCTGTTCGGCTTTCCTGCCGATTTCGGCGCATTGGCGCGCAAGTCGGCCGTGACCGGCAATCCGGTGCGCGAAGAAATCAGCGCACTGCCGGCGCCGCAGCAACGTTATGCAGGGCGCGAGCACGATGGTGCGCTGTCTTTATTGGTGGTCGGCGGCAGCCTGGGCGCGAAAGTGCTCAACGACAGCGTGCCGGCTGCGCTGGCTTTGATGCTGCCGGAGCAACGGCCGCGCGTGGTGCATCAATCGGGCAAACAACATATTGCGGCATTGCGCGCAGCCTATGCGCAGGCGGGCGTGGAAGCGGAAGTGCTGGATTTTATCGATGACATGCCGCGCCGTTATGCGCAAGCCGATCTGGTGCTGTGCCGCGCCGGCGCGATCACCATATCGGAGCTGACGGCTGCCGGCGTGGCCAGCATTCTGGTGCCGTTCATGGCTTCGACTACATCGCACCAGCGCGACAACGCGATCTGGATGGCGCAGCAACAGGCGGCGATTCATTTGCCGCAACAGCAATTGTCGCCGCCCGCATTGGCGGCGCAACTGTGCAAATTAACGCGCGCCGATTGCCTGGCCATGGCGCAGTCGGCGTACGGACAGGGCCGGCGTGATGCGAATGATGTCATCGCCGACGAGCTGCAACGCGTTGCAGCTACGGGCAAGAACAGCAGTAACAGCAAAAACGGCATAGAGAGCATATGAAGCACAGAGTCAAAAATATTCATTTCGTAGGCATAGGCGGATCCGGCATGAGCGGCATCGCCGAGGTATTGCTCAACCTCGGTTATGTGGTGTCCGGCTCGGATCTGGGCAGCAATGCGGCGACGCGCCGCTTGTCGCAATTGGGCGCCAAGGTGACCAAGGGCCACGCCGCCGAAAATGTTGAAAATGCCGATGCGGTGGTCACGTCGACCGCGGTGCGCCCGGACAATCCGGAAGTGCTGGCGGCGCGCAAGCGCCATATTCCGATCGTGCCGCGCGCGATCATGCTGGGCGAGCTGATGCGGCTAAAGCGTGGCATTGCGATCGCCGGCACGCACGGTAAAACCACCACCACCAGCCTGGTCGCCAGCGTGTTGGCGCAGGGCGGACTGGACCCGACCTTCGTGATCGGCGGCCGTCTGACCAGCGCCGGCGCCAACGCCAAATTGGGCGCCGGCGAATTCATTGTGGCCGAAGCCGACGAATCCGATGCGTCGTTCCTGAATCTGTCGCCGGTGATCGAGGTCATCACCAATATCGATGCCGATCATATGGAAACCTATGATCACGATTTCGCCAAACTGAAACAGGCCTTCGTCGAATTCACCCAGCGCCTGCCGTTCTACGGCGTGGCGATTCTGTGCCTGGACGATCCGCACGTGCGCGAAATCATGCCGATGATTTCCAAACCGATCATTACTTACGGCTTCCATGCAGAAGCCAATGTGCGCGCCATCGATGCCGAGGCGGTAGGCGGCCACATGCAGTTCACGGTGATCCAGGAAGGCTATGCGCCGATGCAGATCAGCTTGAATCAGCCCGGTATGCATAACGTTCAGAACGCTTGCGCCGCGATTGCCATCGCGCGCGAACTGGATGTCGATGACGCCGCCACGCAAAAGGCGTTGACCGAATTCAACGGTGTCGGCCGCCGCTTCACGCGCTACGACGATATTCCATTGCGGGATGCCGACGGCAAGCCGGCCGGCAGCTTTACGCTGGTCGACGATTACGGCCATCATCCGGTCGAAACCGCCGCCACCATCTCTGCTGCGCGCGGCGCCTATCCGGGACGCCGCCTGGTGCTGGCGTTCCAGCCGCATCGCTACACGCGCACGCGTGATTTATTCGAAGATTTCGTCAAGGTATTGTCCAGCGCCGATGTGCTGGTGCTGGCCGAAGTCTACGCCGCGGGCGAGCAACCGATCGTTGCCGCCGACGGCCGCTCGCTGGCGCATGCGCTGCGGGTCGCCGGCAAAGTCGAGCCGGTGTTCGTCGAAGACATTGCCGATATGCCTGCCAGCATTCTGGCGGTGGTGCGCGATGGCGACGTTGTGATGACGATGGGCGCCGGATCGATCAGTGGCGTGCCGGCCAAGCTGGCCGAGCTTTCGGAACTGGATCAATGATGATGACCATGGAAAAAGCGGCAAGGGCAACCGCATTCGGCAAAGTCGGCGTGCTGTTCGGCGGCCGTTCGGCCGAACGCGAGGTTTCGCTGATGTCCGGCGCGGGTGTGTTGGCGGCACTGCAAAGCAAAGGGATCGATGCGCATGCTTTCGATCCGGCCGAGCGCAGTCTGGCCGAACTGGCGGCGCAAAAATTCGATCGCGTTTTTATCGCTTTGCATGGCCGCTACGGCGAGGACGGTACTTTGCAGGGCGCACTGGAACAGATGGGCATTCCCTATACCGGTCCCGGCGTGCTGGCATCGGCGATTGCGATGGACAAGGCGATGACCAAGCGCATCTGGCTGGCCGATGGCTTGTCCACGCCGCAGTTCGAGATGCTCAATGGGCAATCCGACTGGGCCGCGGTCGCAGCCAAGCTGGGCTTGCCGCTGATCGTCAAGCCGGCGCATGAAGGATCGACGCTGGGACTGACCAAAGTGCATTCGGCCGATCAATTGCCTGCCGCGTATGCGCTGGCGGCAAAGCTCGATAAGGCTGTGATGGCGGAACAGTTTGTCGCCGGCATGGAATTGACCTGCGCCGTGCTGGGCCAGGGCGACGCCGCTGCCGCGCTGCCGATGATCCGCATTATCGCGCCGGGCGACGACTACAACTATCAGAACAAGTATTTCACCAACACCACGCAGTATCTGTGTCCGAGCGGATTGGCGGCGGAGCAGGAGGCCGAAATTCAGGCGCTGGTGCTGGCCAGCTATCGCGCGCTCGGCTGCCGCGGCTGGAGCCGTGCCGATGTGATGGTGCGGGCCACCGACAACAAGCCGTTTCTGCTGGAGATCAATACCTCGCCCGGCATGACCAGCCATTCGCTGGTGCCGATGGCGGCCAAGGTTGCGGGATTGAGTTACGAGGATTTGTGTTGCGAGATATTGAAATTGGCGGCGTTGGATATGACGCCGACGGCGGATTGGAAGCCGGCGTAGGGGTGGCATAAGCAGGGCAAAGCAGGAAGCAAGCAACGAATAGTTTTTAAGGAAATCGCCATGTGGCAAGACGTCAAAATGTTGAACACGCTGAGCGGCCTGCTGGTGGCCGTGGTGGTGCTCGCATTGCTTGGCTCCGGCCTGTGGTGGGTGGCGCAACGGCCGATGTTTACGCTGAAGACGATTGTGGTCGAAGGCATGCCCGATATGCCGCTGCGCCGGGTCAATGCATTGACGATCCGTTCCACCGCTTTGCCGCGCATCAAGGGCAATTTCTTTACCGCCGATCTGGACACGGTGCGCAGTGCGTTCGAATCGGTGCCGTGGGTGCGCGCGGCGATGGTCCGGCGCGAATGGCCGAACAAGCTGATCGTATCGGTTGAAGAGCATCGTACTTTGGGCACGTGGGGCGAGGACGGCAGTTTGCTGTCGGTCAAGGGCGATGTGTTTACGGCCAATCTGGATGAAGCCGAAGAAGACGGCCCGTTGCTGTCGTTTTCGGGGCCGGAGGGCAGCGAGAAAGATGTCGTGACGCACTATCAGCAGATCAAGGATTGGTTTGCGCCCTTGTCGCGCAAGCCGGCTTCGCTGGCGCTGTCCGACCGCTATGCATGGACCGCCAAGCTGGACGACGGCATGACTCTGGAACTGGGACGCGAGCAGGATGCGACCACGATGCGCGACCGGGTCATGCGCTTGATTGCGGTCTATCCGCAGTTGCTGCAGAGGATGAACGGCAAGATTGAAAACGTAGATTTGCGTTATCCGAACGGGATGGCGCTCAAGGCAAATGGGCTGGTGCTGGCCGGTTTGGCGGGGAAACAAAACAAAGCGAAATGATATGACAAAAGACGCAAAAAACTTGATCGTCGGTCTCGACATCGGAACCTCCAAAGTGGTGGCCGTGGTGGCGGAGGTATTGCCCGATGGACGACATGAAGTGATCGGTCTCGGACAGTCCGATTCCAAGGGGCTGAAGAAGGGCGTGGTGGTCAATATCGAAGCCACTGTCGAATCTATTCAGCGCGCATTGGAAGAGGCTGAACTAATGGCCGACTGCAAGATCAGAAACGTCTATACCGGGATCGCCGGCAGTCATATCCGCAGCTTCAATTCGAGCGGCATGGTGGCGATCAAGGATAAGGAAGTCAGCGCGGCCGATGTGTCGCGCGTGATTGAAACCGCGAAGGCGGTCAACATCCCGACCGACCAACAATTGCTGCATACCGTTCCCCAGGAATTCATTGTCGATAATCAGGAAGATGTGCGCGAACCGATCGGCATGAGCGGCATCCGGCTTGAGGTCAAGGTGCATATCGTCACCGGCGCGGTCTCGGCAGTGCAGAACATCGTCAAGTGCGTGCGTCGCTGCGGATTGGAAGTATCCGATCTGATTTTGCAGCCGATGGCGTCGGCGGATTCGGTGCTGACCTCGGATGAGCGCGAACTCGGCGTGGTGCTGGTCGACATCGGCGGCGGCACTACCGACGTGGCGGTGTTCACCGAAGGCGCGATCCGCCATACCGCCGTCATCCCGATTGCCGGCGATCAGATCACCAACGACATTGCAATGGCTTTGCGCACGCCGACACTGGAAGCGGAAGAAATCAAATTGCGGTACGGCTTTGCCAAGCAGATTCTGGCCGATCCGGGCGAAACCCTGGAAGTGCCGGGACTGGGCGATCGCAGCCCGCGCACTCTGTCGCGCCAGGCGCTGGCGGCAGTGATCGAGCCGCGGGTGGAAGAACTGTTTGCGCTGGTGCATCAGGTGGTGCGCGAATCCGGTTACGAAGAAGTGCTGTCGAGCGGTATCGTGCTGACCGGCGGTTCCGCAATGATGCCGGGCATGGTCGAGCTGGCCGAGGATATTTTCCTGAAACCGGCGCGCCTGGGCACGCCGGAATACAGCGGGCAACTGGCCGATGTGGTGCGCAGTCCGCGCTATGCAACGGTGCTGGGATTGTTGCTGGAAGCGAAAAAACAATATTTGCGGGGTTATATCGTGACACGCCAGGAAGGGTCCGTGAAAGCGATCTGGCAGCGCATGAAGGAATGGTTTCTGGGGAATTTTTAAAGGCCGGATTCAGGTATGGGTTCAGGCGTTGGGTTTAAAGCGTCGGTAATAAATGCAATCGGGGTCTGCGGGATGGGGTAGCTGGGTGGTGGCGGTTCGGCTTTACTGTTTGGTTCGTGGGTTTGGCAATACGGTTTGGTAATTCGGTTTGGAAATAGGCGTCTTTGTTTTAGTTTTTAATTTATCGGTATTAGTTTAGTTATTAGTCGTTAACGCAGTTGTCAGTTGCTAGGCGTCACACCGCGTGATGCCTATCGACTGCAAGCTGTAAATCATTTTAGGAGTCATCATGGAAATCGATATGCTGGAAAATGCATCACTAGGCACCATCATCAAAGTGGTCGGTGTCGGCGGCGCCGGCGGCAATGCGGTGCAGCACATGATCAACAAAGGCGTGTCCGGCGTTGAGTTTATTGTTGCCAACACCGATGCGCAGGCATTGAAAATGTCGAAGGCAGACAACGTCATTCAGATCGGCGAAACCGGCCTCGGCGCCGGTATGCAGCCGGCAGTCGGCCGTCAGCTGGCCGAGGAATCGACCGCGCGCGTGGAAGATGCGTTGCGCGGCGCGCATATGGTGTTTATCGCTGCAGGCATGGGCGGCGGCACCGGTACCGGCGCTGCGCCGGTCATCGCACAGATCGCCAAGCGCCAGGGCGCTTTGACGGTGGCGGTGGTGTCGAAGCCGTTCTCGTACGAAGGCCAGAAGTGCATGGACATCGCCGATGCAGGCCTGGAAGAGCTGGCCCAGCATGTCGATTCGCTGATCATCATTCTCAACGAGAAGCTGGAAGAGATCTACGAAGACGACAGCATGATCGAATGGCTGGGCCATGCCGATGATGTGCTCAACAATGCCGTTGCCGGTATTGCCGAAATCATCAATGTGCCGGGTCATATCAACGTCGACTTCAACGACGTCAAGACCATCATGGGCGAGCAGGGCAAGGCGATGATGGGTACCGCCACTGCTTCCGGCGTGGATCGCGCGCGGGTTGCGGCCGAACAGGCTGTTGCATCGCCGCTGCTGGACGGCATCGATTTGTCCGGCGCGCGCGGCGTGCTGGTCAACGTCACTGCCAGCCGCAATTTGAAGGGCAAGGAAATCAAGGAAGTGATGGCAACCGTGCGTGCGTTTGCCGCTGCCGATGCATCGATCGCGCAAGGTATCGCGTATGACGACACCATGGGCGACGACATTCGCGTAACGGTGGTGGCGACCGGTCTGGGCCGTGGCCGCAAGAATGTGCAACTGGTGCAAACGCCGATGCTGCGCACCGGTACGCATGGTGAGCCGATGATGGCCGGCACCGGCCATCTGAATGCGGGCGCTGCGCAACATGGCGGCGCACAGGGCGCGGCGTTTGGCGGTTTGAAGGCGCCGGCGGTATGGCGTCGCGAATCGGCGTCGGACACTGTTCGCGCGCTGGAAAAGAACGGAATGGAAACTTACGACATTCCGGCCTTTTTGCGCAAGCAGGCTGACTGATAGCCGTACTATCGTCGCGTCAATCGTTATTTAGTGCGATTTCGATGGTGCATGGTCATATAAGTTGACCTGTGCCATTGACAAAACGCCGCGCCCTGAGCGCGGCGTTTTGCTGTCCGGCATTCGAATAAAAAAGACCTTCGAAAGGGTTTGGCGAGCTTTTTATATCTGTAGTACTCTCGGCTTTTTACCTCACAACCAAGGAACGAGACATGACTATTAAAATCGGCGATCGCCTGCCGGAAGGCACTCTGGCTGAATTTATCGAAGTAGCGACCGAAGGCTGCGCACTGGGCCCGAACAAGTTCAACGTCAGCGATCTGGTCAAAGGCAAGAAAATTGCAGTGTTCGCCGTCCCCGGCGCATTCACCCCGACCTGCTCCGCCAAGCATCTGCCGGGCTATGTGCAGCATGCCGCCGATTTCAAAGCCAAGGGCGTGGATGAAATCTGGGCGATTTCGGTCAATGACGCATTCGTGATGGGCGCGTGGGGCCGCGATCAGAAAGCCACCGGCCTGGTGCGCCTGCTGGCCGACGGCAACGCCGACTTCAGCAAAGCGCTGGGCTTGAGCGCGGATTTCAGCAAGAACGGCATGGGCACACGTTCGCAGCGTTATTCGATGCTGGTCGAAGACGGCGTCGTCACCCAACTGAACATCGAAGCACCGGGCAAGTTCGAAGTGTCGAACGCGGAAACATTGCTGGGCCAGCTGGGCTGATTCGATATACATCGACTCAAGGCAAGGCATGCGCGCTGCATGTCTTACATCGAATGGCGTCTGCGGACGCCATTTTTATTGATGCAATGCGTCATTTTCGCTACGGAAATGTTATGCAATCGCAGACCGGCCGCTTAAGCTGGCTATAATGTCGGCATGTTGAAACAACGAACAATTAAAAAGCCGATCAAGGCCGTCGGCATCGGGATGCATTCCGGCACCAAAGTGGAGCTGACGCTGCGTCCTGCGGCGGCCGATAGCGGCATTTTGTTTCGCCGTATCGATCTGGACCCGATTGTGGAATTGCCTGCCACGGCAACCGGCGTCGGCGATACCCGGATGGCTTCGACACTGGTGCTCGATGGCGTAAGAGTCTCGACCGTCGAGCATCTGCTGTCGGCCTGCGCCGGCATGGGGATCGACAATCTGGTCATCGATGTCACCGCCGAAGAAATACCGATCATGGACGGTTCTGCGTCGTCGTTTGTGTTTCTGTTGCAGCAGGCCGGTTTGCAGGAACAGACGCTGGCCAAAAAATTCATTCGCATCAAGCGCACGGTCGAAGTGCGGGAAGGCGAAGGCGACAAAGAAAAATGGGCGCGCCTTGAGCCGTATGAAGGTTTCAAACTCGAATTTTTTATCGAATTCAATCATCCCGCGATCGATGCCACCGGACAGACGGCGGCGGTGGATTTCGGCATCGAGTCGTATGTAAAGGAAATTGCGCGTGCGCGCACCTTCGGTTTGATGCAGGATGTCGAAACGCTGCGCGGCATGGGTCTGGCGCGCGGCGGTTCGTTTGAGAATGCGATTGTGCTGGATGAGTATCGGATATTGAATGCCGACGGTCTGCGTTACGACAATGAATTCGTGCGGCACAAGATCCTGGATGCAATCGGCGATCTGTATCTGGTCGGGCACCCTTTGCTGGCCAGTTACGTCGCGCATAAATCCGGCCACGCGCTGAACAATCAACTGGTGCGCGCGTTGCTGGCGCAGCCGGATGCCTATGAAATCGTGACATTCGACCGGCAGGAACTGGCGCCGGCCGCGTATACGTCGCAGGCGCAGCTGGAGTGGGCGCTAACGTAAAGAGCGCGTAAAAACGCGTAAAGACGGCTGCTTTATTCAGCCGCGATGACGGGCCACCATGGCTTGTATCGCGGAAATCAGGGTTTGATTGCGGGGTGTATTTTCCAGCGTTTTGCCTAATTGATCGAGTGCGCTGAGCGCTTGCGGCGGCAAATGAATTTGCTTGACGAAGACTTCGCTGGCACGGGGTTTGCCGACTTGTACCTTGATGCGAATCGCATTGACCTGCCAGCCGCCTTTGACCAGATGGGCTTGCAGTTTCGGCAGTTGTTGTTTCAGTTTGGCGGCCAGTGCCGCGTTCGGTGTGGACAGTACCAATTGGTCTGCGTCGTATTGCAACACGTCGCAAGCGTCGAACATGGATGGCAGCAGCGCAGCGCAATCCTTTTGCAGCGCGGCCATTCTGGCGACGGCAGGCAACAGCGCCGCCAGACCGTCGTTGGATTGCAGAAAATCCGCCGCGTCTCTGGGCTGTTTGACAGCATGCCGGACTGAGAGAAATTGAGATTGACGTAACATTTTTAAACGATATCACAATCGTCCTCGATGAATGCAGTTTATGGGGTAGCACAAGAATTAGGGGCAGCCTCAAAAAGGGCTTGAAGAATAAAAGATGCAAATCATTTTGCTGAACCCGCGTTCCCGCGTTCGTTCATTGACATTGAGTTCCAGGCATGTGCTGCTGCTGTTATTGCTGCTCTTCGCAGCGATTCTGGCCTGCGCCGCCCTCTTGTCGTATCTGTTGCTCAGCCGCGCCGGCGATAGCCAGTCGCCGATGCTGCATAACATCGTGGAATCGCTGATGCGGCAGGACGAAGATAAAAAAGAAAAATATCTGAAAGAAAACCTGGCCATGATGGCAATCAAGCTGGGGGAGATGCAGGCGCAATTGTCGCGTCTGGATGCACTGGGCGAGCGGGTGCAGGGTTTATCCGCGGGACCGCCGCAGGAATTCAATTTCAAGCAGCCGCCGGGCGGACAGGGTGGCGCCATGAGTAAAAATCCGGCAACGCCGCCGCATGCCATGAACATGAGCGAATTGCAGAAAAGCCTGGATTCGTTCGAAACCGATATCGGACGCCGCTCGGATTACATGAACGTGGTCGAAACCGCGTTGATGAGCGGTAAAATCAAGGCGCGCTTGTTGCCGACCATGCAGCCGGTGAATGTCTTGTACAACTCATCGAGCTTCGGTTGGCGCATCGATCCATTTACCGGTTTCAACGCATTTCATGAGGGGCTGGATTTTCCCGCACCGATCGGAACGCCGATTTTTGCGGCCGCCGCCGGCGTGGTGGTCGCGGCTGAATTCCATCCGGACTACGGCAATATGCTCGATATCGATCACGGCAACGACATCATGACCCGTTACGCCCACGCATCGGTGCTGTATGCCAAGGTCGGCGATATCGTCAAGCGCGGCCAGCATATTGCCGATATCGGCACCACCGGCCGCTCGACCGGCCCGCATCTGCACTTCGAAGTGCGGATCAAAGGTGCGGCGCAGGATCCGCGCAAATTCCTCGCTTTGGGCGCCGGCCCGCCGAAATTGCCGGCGGTGGCCGCAAAATAAGCCTATAGCCAAACAGGCCGCAGGCGCCTGCAATTGCCGGTCTTGCTATTGAATCCGGGAAGAGCAGCCCGATATCAGCATAACAATCAGCAGAACATCCAGGTTTGGGCGATAACTCATCGATTTACATGGTTTTGGCTACCGAAGGCCGGTAGAGTGCGGCTACGGAGCCCTACATGATAAAATCACGAGCTAATTGTCAAAAATGCAGCATATTCGAGCAGTTTGCAGCTTTGGTCATATTCCGGTTTCGCGGCGTGATTGCTTTTATTTGTTCTAATCCGATCACCTGCGGTGCTTTCCTTTAAGCTTTTTTAGAATCCAAGCATGTCATTACTGACCCAGATTTTCGGTAGCCGCAATCAGCGGCTGCTTAAGCAATACCAAAAAACTGTTCGCGAAATCAATGCGCTTGAACCCGCCATGGAAAAGCTGTCCGACGCGGCGCTGCAAGCCAAGACGCCAGAACTCAAGACACGCATCGCCAACGGCGAAGCTCTGGATGCGATCTTGCCGGAAGCCTTTGCAGTGTGCCGCGAGGCCAGCAAGCGGGTGCTGAAAATGCGCCATTTCGATGTGCAGCTGGTCGGCGGGATGACCTTGCATTACGGCAAGATCGCCGAAATGCGCACCGGTGAGGGTAAAACCCTGATGGCGACTTTGGCGGCGTATCTGAATGCGCTGTCGAACAAAGGCGTGCACGTAGTGACCGTCAACGATTACCTCGCGCAACGCGATGCCGAATGGATGGGTCGCCTGTATAGCTGGCTCGGCTTGACCACCGGCGTGAATCTGTCGCAAATGGCGCACGATCTCAAGCAGGCAGCCTATGCCGCCGATATTACCTACGGCACCAATAACGAATTCGGCTTCGATTACCTGCGCGACAACATGGTGTTCGAAGCGAACGACCGCGTGCAGCGCGGCCTGAATTTCGCCATCGTCGATGAAGTCGATTCGATCCTGATCGACGAAGCGCGCACCCCGCTGATCATTTCCGGTCAAGCCGAAAGCCACACCGATTTATATCAAAAAATGAATACCCTGCCGCCGCTGCTGACATTGCAGATCGGCGAAGAAACGCCGGACGGCAAGGGCAAGGTCGAAGTGCCGGGCGATTACACCCGCGACGACAAGGCGCACCAGGTATTGCTGACCGAAGCCGGGCATGACAAGGCCGAGCGCATCCTGACGGAAATGGGTTTGCTGGTCGACGGCGCATCGCTGTATGACGCCGCCAATATCTCGCTGATCCATCATCTGTACGCTGCATTGCGCGCGCATACGCTGTATCACAAGGATCAGCAGTACGTGGTGCAGAACGGCGAAGTGGTGATCGTCGATGAATTCACCGGCCGTTTGATGACCGGACGCCGCTGGTCGGAAGGCCTGCATCAGGCGGTTGAAGCCAAGGAACACGTCTCGATCCAGAACGAGAATCAGACATTGGCGTCGATCACGTTCCAGAATTATTTCCGCATGTACACCAAGCTCTCCGGCATGACCGGCACGGCCGACACGGAAGCCTACGAATTCCAGGAAATCTACGGTCTCGAAACCGTCGTGATCCCACCGAATCGCATCAGCCAGCGCAAGGACAAGCAGGATCAGGTTTACAAGTCCGCGCAGGAAAAATATCAGGCGATGCTGATCGATATCAAGGATTGCTACGAGCGCGGGCAACCGGTGCTGGTCGGTACCACGTCGATTGAAAATTCGGAACTGCTGTCCAGCATCCTGACCAAGGCCGGTTTGCCGCATAACGTGCTGAACGCCAAGCAACACGAGCGTGAAGCGCAGATCATTGCGCAGGCCGGACGTCCGAAGATGATCACCATTGCGACCAATATGGCCGGCCGCGGCACCGATATCGTGTTGGGCGGCAATGTCGAGAAGCAAATTCAGTTGATCGATGAAAACCCTGAACTGGCGGATGCCGATAAACAGGCGCAGGGCAATAAGCTCAATGACGAATGGCAATCGCTGCACGACCATGTAGTGGCTGCCGGCGGTTTGCATATCATCGGCACCGAACGCCATGAATCGCGTCGCGTCGATAATCAGTTGCGCGGCCGTTCCGGTCGTCAGGGCGATCCCGGATCTTCCCGTTTTTACCTGTCGCTGGACGATGCATTGCTGCGTATTTTTGCCGGCGATCGCGTGCGCGCCATCATGGATCGCTTGAAGATGCCGGAAGGCGAACCGATCGAAGCGGGCATGGTGACGCGTTCGATCGAATCGGCGCAACGCAAGGTCGAGGCGCGCAACTTCGATATCCGCAAGCAATTGCTGGAATACGATGATGTGTCCAACGATCAGCGCAAGGTGATTTATCAGCAGCGCAATGAATTGCTGGAATCGCAGGACGTGTCCGAGATGATTACGTCCTTGCGTCACGGCGTGTTCACCGAACTGTTTTATTTGTATGTGCCGCCGGAATCGATTGAAGAGCAATGGGATATTCCAGGCCTGGAAGAGACGCTGAAAACCGAATGGCGGCTGGATGTGCCGTTGGCCGAGATGCTGGAGAAAGAACCTCATCTGAGCGAAGAGGAATTGCTGGAGCGCATTCTGGCTGCAGCCGATGCATCGTACGGAGCGAAAACCGAGATCGTCGGCAAGGAAAGCTTCCTCGGCTTCGAACGCAGCGTGACCTTGCAGGCGATCGACAGCCATTGGCGCGAACATCTGGCTGCGCTGGATCACTTGCGTCAGGGGATTCATCTGCGCGGTTATGCGCAGAAAAATCCGAAGCAGGAATATAAGCGCGAAGCTTTTGAATTGTTCGGCCAGATGTTGGACCTGATCAAGAACGAAGTGGTCAAGGTCGTCATGACGGTGCAAATCCAGAGCCGCGAAGAAATCGACGCCGCGGAGGCGCAGTTGTCGCTATCGCACGTGGAAAACGTGCATTATCAGCACGCCGATTTCGATGCGGCCTCCGCGCCTGAAGAGTTGCTGGCGCCAACCGCCCATAGCGAAGAGCACAGGGCGATACCGGTGACCAATGATGTGCCGAAGGTCGGCCGCAACGATCAATGTCCTTGCGGCAGCGGCAAGAAATACAAGCAATGCCACGGTAAGCTGGCGTAATGCCGGGCTGAACGGACCGGTAAAATATTACAAGCCAAAGACAAGGGCGACATCGAAGATGCCGCCCTTTTTTATTTGGCATATGCGGCTACAATAATGCGCTCGCTTATGTGTTGATTCTTGCGCTCATTCCCTATCACCTCTTTTCCGGAAAAATTACGTCATGGCCGTCAATTCTCCTCTTCCTGTTTCTGCGAATTTATTGCCGGTTGCCGGCGTCGATCTGGGGTATGCCGAAGCCGGCGTGCGCAAGGCCGATCGCAAGGATCTGCTGGTAATCAAGCTGGCGCCTGAAGCGACGGTGGCGGGTGTGTTTACGCAAAACCGTTTTTGCGCGGCGCCGGTACAACTTTGCAAGACGCATCTGGCGCAGGCCGGCGCCGCCGCGCCGATTCGCGCATTGCTGATCAATACCGGTAATGCCAATGCCGGCACCGGCGCCACCGGCCTGGCGCACGCTAACGATACCTGCGATGCATTGGCCAAGTTGCTGGACTGCGCGCCGCAGCAGATTTTGCCGTTTTCGACCGGCGTCATTCTGGAACCGCTGCCGGTCGAACGCATCGTGGCGGGGCTGCCGGCTGCGCTGGCCAATTTGAAAGCCGATAACTGGTTCAATGCCGCCCAATCGATCATGACCACCGACACGCAGCCGAAGGCAGCCTCGCGCCGCGTCACCATCGCCGGCAAAACTGTCACGATGACCGGCATCAGCAAAGGCGCCGGCATGATCCGGCCGAACATGGCGACGATGCTGGGTTTTCTGGCGATCGATGCCGCGGTGGCGCAGCCGGTATTGAACGTGCTGGTCAAGCAGGCCGCGGAGTTGTCGTTCAATTGCATCACGATCGACGGCGATACCTCGACCAACGATTCGTTCATGCTGATCGCTACCGGCAGCGGCGCTTTGAAGGTGGATAAAGTGGACTCCGCGGAATACGCGGCGCTGGCCGAGGCGGTGATCAGCATCTCCCAGGAGTTGGCGCAAATGATTATTCGCGACGGCGAGGGCGCCACCAAGTTCATCACCGTTGCCGTCGAAGGCGGGGCCGATGTGGCGGAGTGCCGCAAGATCGCCTATTCGATCGGCCATTCGCCGTTGGTGAAAACTGCGTTTTTCGCCTCGGATCCGAATCTGGGGCGCATTCTGTGTGCGATCGGTTATGCCGGTGTGGACGATCTGGATGTATCGAAACTGAATCTGTATCTGGACGACGTCTGGGTCGCCAAGAATGGTGGACGCAATCCCGATTATCTGGAAGCGGACGGCCAGCGCGTCATGCAGCAAAGCGAAATTACCGTGCGCGTCAAACTGGGACGGGGCGATGCCGCCGCCACCATCTGGACCTGCGACCTGTCGCATGATTATGTCAGCATCAACGCCGATTATCGCTCCTGAACCGGAATAACATTCGTCATGACTCAATTAGATCAATTTTTGCAGCGCGCCGAGTTGTTGCTGGCGCGTATTGAATCGATTCTGCCTGCCGCAGCCGGCACCGGCCCGGACTGGAATGCTGCAATCGCATTCCGCTGGCGGCGGCATTCGGGGCGCAATGAGGGCGGTTATCTGCAACCGGTGAAGCATATCGCACCGATTGCGCTGAGCGATTTGCATAATATCGTGCCGCAAAAAGAGCAGATCGATCAGAACACGCGGCAGTTCGTATCGGGCAAGCCGGCCAACAACGTCTTGCTGACCGGTGCGCGCGGTACCGGCAAGTCGTCGCTGATCAAGGCCTGCCTGAATCAATACGCCGACCAGGGCCTGCGTTTGATCGAAGTCGACAAGGATGACCTCGCCCATCTGCCCGATATCGTCGATATGGTGGCCGGCCGCCCCGAGCGCTTCATCGTATTTTGCGACGATTTATCGTTTGAAGAGGGCGAGAGCGGCTACAAGGCGCTGAAAGTCGCGCTGGATGGCAGCATCTCGGCG
Organism: Herbaspirillum sp.; assembly: GCA_036500325.1. Classification (GTDB taxonomy): domain Bacteria; phylum Pseudomonadota; class Gammaproteobacteria; order Burkholderiales; family Burkholderiaceae_D; genus Herbaspirillum. The sequence continues at coordinate 25,172 of DASYCG010000015.1, forward strand.
CAATCGGATAATGTGCTGATTTATGCGACCTCGAACCGGCGCCATCTGATGCCGGAGCGCATGTCGGACAACGCGACTTACGTGCATACCGAAGATGGCGATCTGCATCCTGGCGAGACGGTGGAAGAGAAGATTTCGCTGTCGGAGCGTTTCGGTTTATGGGTGACGTTCTATCCTTTCCGGCAAGACGATTATCTGGAAATCGTTGCGCACTGGCTGGGACATTTCGGCTGCACGCCGGCGCAAATCGAAGAAGCGCGGGGCGATGCACTGCGCTGGGCCTTGCAGCGCAGTTCGCGCTCCGGTCGCGTGGCCTGGCAATTCGCCAAAGATCATGCCGGCAAGCATTAAGCGGGCGGCAATGAGCGATCAGGCAGTGAATGAGCAATCGGCGCCGATCGATGTCGCGGTCGGTATTTTGATGCGCGCCAACGGCGACGTGTTGCTGGGTCAGCGGCCGGAAGGCAAGCCTTACGCCGGCTATTGGGAATTCCCGGGCGGCAAAGTCGAAGCCGGCGAATCGATTTTGGCTGCGCTGAAGCGGGAATTTGTAGAGGAACTGGGGATTGAAGTGCTATCGGCCGAGCCCTGGTGCGGCGTGCAGCATGTTTACCCGCATGCGCATGTGCGGCTGCATTTTTACATCAGCCGCGAATGGCGTGGCGAACCGCAAAGTCTGGAAGGGCAGGCATTTGCCTGGCAGGGCACGGTTGGCGTGTCGCCATTGCTGCCGGCGACGATACCGTTGATTGAATGGTTGGATAAGCTAAGAAAACTAGAGAACTAGAGAACTAGGGAAGTGCCGCTTACTCAGCGCTTATTGAAGGGGTTTTTGGTCGTCTTCTAGTTCATCGGGAAGATTCACTGCAGGAATCGTATATTTCTCTTCGGCCCACGCGCCGAGATCGATCTGTTTGCAGCGATCGGAACAAAACGGACGGAATTTGTTTTGTTCGATCCATTCCACTTTTGTGCCGCAAGTAGGGCAATTGACTGTCGTTACCATAAGAATTCAGATTAAAAACCGCACAATGCCATTTCGAATGGCACATCGGCGTCGAACGGCTTAGGTTTCATGTCGCCATCCTGAGAGGTATAGCGCACCCAAACCATGTATTTATTGGCCGAAATTTCCGGGATGGCACCCAGTTCCTCGTCGAGAACCAGACGCAGCATTTGATAAACCTTACCTTGCAGCATTTGTTGATAGCTGCCGGCCTCGGCCGTAATCTTGACCGGCTGGCCGGATTCGCGCAGCAAACGCAGCACGATGGCGATAGCGTCCGCTAAAGGCGTCAGCGGTGCGAACCAGTTGAAAATGTCTTGATAGCGCTGTTGCGCAGAGCGTTGCTGCCATGCGTAATAGGATGGCAAATCGAACTCGCAGGCGCCGCCGGGAATGATGGTTCGTCCGCGGATACTCATCAGCCATTCATTGTCGCGGATATTCTGGCCGGTCCGGCCTTGCGCGGCGCTCAGGGCAATACTGGCGCGATCGACCTCGGCAAGAATCGCGTTGAGCATTTCCGGTTCGACATTGGGATTGGTTTGGTAAGCCAGCAGCGTTTGCTTCTGGCGTTCCAGTTCTTGCAAAAGATCGGATTTGAGGTCTGCGCGGCCGGCTACTTCGAGAATTTCGAAAATGGTCGCGAGGGCAACATGATGTTGCAGCGGGCTTTCCTGCTGTAAGAAAAATGTGAATTTTTCAAACAGGTCTTCCAGTCGCAGCAACGTGCGAATACGCTCGTTGAAAGGGTATTCGTAAACGATCAAAGTACATCCCTTTAAAGTTGCAACACTTACTCAAAATTTCCTATACGTGATTCTGAACGATGCTGGGTAAAATTACAAACACTCATAACGCCCCAGAGGTAAATTTTTATTATTTGGCAAGGTTGAGATAAAGCGCATGCAAACGCTCGACCTGCGGTTCGAGAGCGGCCGCATCAGTATTGTTTTCGATAACATCGTCGGCAGCCTGCAGACGCGCTTCCCGCGATGCTTGCGCGGCAATAATCGCTTTGACTTGCTCGGCAGACAATTGATTCCGTTGCATCACACGCGCAATCTGAATCTCTTCATCGCAATCGACCACCAGAACGCGTACCGCGCGCTGCTGCCAATGGCGCGAGCCCACCAATAGAGGCACCACGAATATCGTATACGCGCCTTTGGCGGCTTCGGCCTGTCGATCGGTTTCGCTTTTGATCAGCGGATGCAGAATTGCTTCCAGCCGCTGGCGCGCAGCGGGATCGGTAAAGACCAGCTCGCGCATGCGCTCGCGGTCCAGCGCGCCCTGTTGCGTGATGAATTGATCGCCGAAGGCATCACGCAAGGCATCGATCGCCAGGCCGCCGGGCGCGGATAGTTGATGGGCGATCAGATCGGTGTCGATGATGGCCGCCCCGCGCGCTGCAAACAGATCGGCGACGGTGCTCTTGCCGCTGCCGATGCCGCCGGTCAGGCCGACTGCGAATTTAGATGCGGATTTAGACTGATTGCTCATGCCGGCAGCACCCATTGCAGATAAATTTGCCAAATGAACGGGCCGTAAAGCAGGCTGATCATGCCGCCGGCAGCCAGATAAGGACCGAACGGCAGCATGGTGCCGGACGTGCGTTTGCCGCACAGTTGTAACAGAATGCCGATCACCAGACCCGAAAGCGATGCCAGCAACAGCACTACCGGCAGCATCGTCCATCCTAGCCATGCGCCCAGTGCGGCCAGCATTTTGAAGTCGCCGTAGCCCATGCCTTCCTTGCCTCTGAGTAGCCGATACAACTGGAATATTGCCCACAGCACGAGATAACCGGTCACCGCCCCCAGTACAGCGTCGCCCAGCGGCACAATCAAACCTTTCAGATTGATCAGTAAACCGCACCATAGCAGAGGCAGGGTCAGATGATCCGGCAACAGCCCTGTCTGGGCATCGATCCAGGCCATGGCCAGCAGAAAATAGGCCAGTAACAACGCCGCCAGTCCTTTGGGGCTGCCGCCGAAATGCCATATCAGCGCAGCCGACAACCCTGCCGCAAGCAATTCGACGATGGGATAGCGCAGCGAAATGGCGCCATCGCAACCGGTACAGCGGCCGCGCAAAAACACAAAACTAAAGAGCGGAATGTTGTGGTGCAGTGCAAGCGTATCGCCGCAACCGGCGCATTGCGATCGCGGCAGAAACAGGTCGTATCTGTTCGTATGCGGCAGTGGCAGGCCTTGTTCTTCAGCGAGATAGTTTTCGTTGGCGCGCTGCATCATTTTTGGCAGGCGATGAATTACCACATTCAGAAAACTGCCGATCAAAAGCCCTGCCAGCGCTGCGCAACAGGCGGCGAACCAGTTGCCTGGCGCAATGGTATTTAATTGGATTAAAAAGGCGGGCATCGCGGGCATCAAACCACCGCGCCAAGTTGAAAAATCGGTAAATACATGGCAATGACCAGCGTGCCGATCAGCCCGCCCAGAATGACCATGATCAACGGTTCGATGACGGAAGAGAGCGTATCGACGGTCTGGTTGACTTCCGCTTCATAAAAATCGGCCGCTTTGCCCAGCATGCGGTCCAAAGTGCCGGATTCTTCGCCGATGGCAGCCATTTGCGCCACCAGATTCGGGAAGCGTCCGGTGCCTGCGATGGCTTGTGCCAGACTGCACCCGTTGCCGAGGTCGTGCTGTATCTGGCGGCTGGCTTCCAGATACAGTGCATTACCGCTGGCTTTGCCGACAATATTCATCGATGCCAGCAATGGCACGCCGGCCGCGAACATGGTCGCCAGCGTGCGCGACCAGCGCGCAATACAGGCGTGCCCGATCAGGGGCCCGAAGACCGGCAGTTTAAGTAGGAGACTATCGACCATGCGCTGTATGGTAATAGAACGTTTCCAGTAATGAAAGCAAAGAGTTGGGCCCATCATGCAGGTGGCGCCTGCGACCAGCCAATAGCGGACAAACCAGTCCGACAGACCGATTACCATGCGCGTGGCCAATGGCAATTCTGCGCCGAAACTGGCAAACACATCGCGAAACGCCGGGACCACCCAAGTCATGATGACGACGGTGACCAGCAGAGCGACCGTGATGATCGCGATCGGGTAGATCAGCGCGGCGCGGACGCGGTTTCGGAGTGCGATATTGCGCTCTTTGTAGTCGGCCAGTCTGGTCAGTAATTGGTCGAGCATGCCGGCCTGCTCGCCGGCGGCCACCAGATTGCAGAACAGCGCATCGAAATAACGGGGAAACCGGGCCAGCGCTTCGGAGAAACTGCTGCCGGTTTCGATATCGGTCCCGATCGCCCGCAGCAGCCGGGCCAGTGCCGGATTGGCCTGGCTTTCCGCGAGAATTTCCAGCGTTTGCAGCAGCGGCACGCCGGCATTGAGCATGGTTGCCAATTGACGCGTCATGACTGTGGTTTCTTTTGCTGTAATGCTTTGCTGCAGGCCGAAGGATGGCCGGACCGGCGTCACGCGATCGACACGGATGCCGCGCCGGCGCAGGATTGCGCCGACCATTGCGGCGCCGCTGCTGCGCATTTCACCGTGTACGGGTTTGCCGCCGGCATCGTTTCCTTGCCAGGCGTAGTTACAGTTACGCCTGGGCGACGGTGTTTTCAAGGTCATGAGATGGATGATGTGAGAGGAGGAGGGTGATGCCGTCGGTTCTGGTGCCGGTGCCTGAACAGTCAGGGATTGGTGCAGGCCAGCACTTCGTCGAGGCTGGTGACGCCGTCCAGCACTTTGCGCAGGCCGGCGCAGCGCAGGCTGTGCATGCCTTGCCGGCGTGCTTCGACATCGATTTCCTGTGTGCTGCGCTGCGAGAGGATCAGGTTTTCGATGGCGGCGGTGACCGGCAGCATTTGATATATCGCGATGCGGCCTCGATAGCCGCTGCCGTTGCAGGCTGCGCATCCGACTGCTTGAAACGGTTGAAAGCCGGACGCCAGCGATTTTTCGGCAAATCCTGCCTGGCGCAACGCATCGGCGGTCAGTGAAGCGATTTCTTTGCAGGCGCAAAGGCGGCGCACCAGGCGCTGTGCGACGATCAGCACGACGGAGGCGGCGATATTGAATGCCGGGATTCCCATATTGGTCAGCCGCGTCAGCGTGGACGCGGCGTCGTTGGTATGCAGCGTGGAGAAGACCAGATGGCCGGTTTGCGCGGCTTTCAATGCGATGTCCGCCGTTTCCAGGTCGCGGATTTCACCGACCATGATGATGTCCGGGTCTTGCCGCAGAAAAGCGCGCAGCGCGACCGGGAAGGTAACGCCGGCACGTTCGTTGATGGTGACCTGGTTGATGCCGGGCAAATGGATTTCGGCCGGATCTTCGGCGCTGGATATGTTGACGTCAGGCTGGTTCAGCAGATTCAGGCAGGCATACAGCGAACGGGTTTTGCCGGACCCGGTCGGCCCTGTCACCAGGATCATGCCGTGCGGACGATGGATCGCCGCCATCAGCAGGGCGGATTGCGCCGGTTCCAGTCCGAGCGTATCGATGCCGAGTTCGGTGCGGCCGGATTCGAGCAGGCGAATCACGATTTTTTCGCCGAATAAGGTCGGCATGGTCGAAACACGGCAGTCGATGGCGCGTCTGGCTGCATCGCATAAACGCATGCGGCCGTCTTGCGGCACGCGCTTCTCCGCAATATCCAGATTTGAAATGACTTTGATGCGCGAGGCCAACTGATCCCGGATCGCCAATGGCGGTTGCGCGATTTCGTGCAGTACGCCATCGACGCGAAAGCGGATGCGGCAGAATTTTTCAAACGGTTCGAAATGCAGATCGGATGCCCGTTGCGCTACCGCGTCGTCCAGTATTTTTTGCAGGAAGCGAACCACCGGCGCGTCATCGACCGGATTGGCTGCCGATGTGGATGCTGTTGCAGTATCTGCCGATCCATCTTCAAAGACATGCAGATCGTCGGGATGCGACAGTTGGCCGATTAGCTGATCGATCAGGGCCAGCAGTGCGTAATGGTCGACGACGACCGGGGTAATGGTGAGCTGGGTCTGGAATTTGATTTGATCCAGCACTTGCAGGTTGCTGGGGTCGGAGATCGCCACGGTAAGACGCTTGCCGTCGATTGCCAGCGGCGCCAGTGTGTGGCATTGCATCAGGCGGGCGTCGATCAGGTCGAGCGGGCACAGGCTGGGATCGTAGTGCGCCAGGTCTTGCCTGACGTAGCCGAAGGTATCGGCGCAGAAGTCGGCCAACGCGGCGCTGGTGATGCAGCCTGTTTGCAAGACCGCATCGATCACTGTGCAGGGGGACGTTTGTTGTGTTGATTGTGCTCGATTGTCGATGGCCGTTTCTTGTGCAGGCGACAATATGCCGGCGCGAACCAGCGCGCGCGTCAACACCGATGGGGCATTAACGGCGGGTGAATTAAGCGTGGCAGGTAAAGTATTTATCCCTGGCGATGGATCGGACGGATCCGAACGGGCATTTGTCGTGCCCGGTGCGGCAGGATGTGGCATCGTTTAGGCGGCCGCAGATGGCTGGCCAAAGAATGAGTGCGACCGATGATGCCTGGCGAAGGAGATTGTGTAAAGCCGCTCGCAGCTTTTGCTAGTCTGACGCGTTCTAGTGCAACGCTGGATTAAGTGCCATGGGCGGCTTTTTTTTAGCGCCATGGGTGCCCTTTTTTTTAACGCGGCACGGGCCGTACCCCTCACCCAAATGAACGATTTTTTATGGCACTAAAGAAAATCAGTCGACTTCGAACTTTCTTTAAA
>DASYCG010000016.1:0-42102 GCA_036500325.1 Herbaspirillum sp.
ACACAGGGACGCCCGCTATGCAGGCGTCCCTGCATCTGAAGGGAGTGACAGAAAAAACAACTTCACAACACACGGTTTGGTATAGTTATCCACAGCTGCGGCTACCAAATGCAGCGCCCCGCCCTGGGGCAATATTCAATCAGCGCGGTGGGTCAATATTCGGTCGGCGCCAACAACCTAAGGAACCGAAACATAGATACCGCCGCTCTCGTCAGGCCAAGGAAAAATTTTCACTTCCCAAAGGAGTCTTTCCATATGGACGCTAAGGTTTAAGATACGCTCAGCACTAAAGTTGGCTTCGACTTCATACCACGAACGTAGATCTTGACCGAAGAGTTCTATCCAGGATCCAAGGCGGCCGCCTTGAAATCGGCCGAGTAGATCATCGCCAGATATTATTGAGAGAACGACAAATGGTGCTCGTTGCTAACGAACGTGCGCGAAGTTGTGTACTCGCAAAAAGATTTGGCCAGTAAGGAGGACGTCTCGTTTCTTGGCTGAGCAAGATAGCAAGACGTTCTCCATTACTGGCCTTAATTTCACGTGCGATATAAGTTGAGATCATGTTTCCATTTTGCACACTGCAAAATGTAAGTTGAAAACTTATTTCTTTAAATTCTCGTAAACTTTCAAAATATTAATAAGAATCAAGTACTTAAACAAAGAATGTTTACATCTTAAGAAGACTCGTTGCTACTGGCAGGCTTCGCATTCCTCGAAACCAGGGTCGCCGGGACGCATCATGCAGGCCGGACCATCGGTTTCCTGCGCCGCAGAAGCCGCCCCATACGATGCCTGGGCGCCGCCGGTAGCCGCGCCGTCGACGCTGACCGCGTTCAGCGCGCCGGTCTTGGAGGTCGATTTTTCCATATGGGTGGCGCCGATGGTGCGCAAGTAGTAAGTCGTCTTCAGGCCGCGCAGCCAAGCCAGCTTGTAGGTTTCATCCAGCTTCTTGCCGGATGCGCCCGCCATGTAGATATTCAGCGATTGCGACTGGTCGATCCACTTCTGGCGCACCGAGCCGGCCTCTACCAGCCACGACGGTTCGACTTCGAACGCCGTCGCGTAGATCGCACGCAGGTCCTGCGGAATGCGATCGATCTTGGCCAGGCTGCCGTCGAAATATTTCAGGTCGGAAATCATCACTTCGTCCCACAGGCCGCGCGCTTTCAGATCCCGCACCAGGTATTCGTTGATTTCAGTGAATTCGCCGGACAGGTTCGATTTGACGTACAGGTTCTGATAGGTCGGTTCGATACAGGCCGAGACGCCGATAATGTTGGAAATGGTGGCCGTCGGGGCAATTGCCACGCAGTTCGAATTACGCATGCCGAATTGCTTGATGCGGCCGCGCAGTTCGGTCCAGTCCAGGGTTTCGGACATATCGACTTCCAGATAGCCGCCGCGCTGTTCGCCCAGCAGCTTCAGCGAATCCTGCGGCAGGATGCCGCGATCCCACAGCGAGCCGCGGTAGGAGCTGTAGCGGCCGCGTTCTTCGGCCAGTTCGGTCGAGGCGTAATAGGCGTAATAGCAGACGGCTTCCATTGAACGATCGGCGAACTTGACCGCCTCTTGCGAAGCGTAAGGAAGGCGCATCATGTGCAGGCAATCCTGGAAACCCATGATGCCGAGGCCGACCGGACGATGGCGCAGGTTCGAATCGCGCGCCTTCTTGACCGCGTAATAATTGATGTCGATCACGTTGTCCAGCATCCGCATCGCGGTATGGATGGTCTTTTGCAGCTTGACCAGGTCCAGCTGGCCGTCCTTCATGTGCGACGGCAGGTTCACCGAGCCCAGGTTGCAGACCGCGATTTCGCTGTCGTTGGTGTTGAGCGTGATTTCGGTGCACAGGTTCGAGCTGTGGACCACGCCGACGTGCTGCTGCGGCGAGCGGACATTGCAAGGATCCTTGAAAGTGATCCATGGATGGCCGGTTTCGAACAGCATCGACAGCATCTTGCGCCACAGGTCCAGCGCCTGGACCTTCTTGAACAGCTTCAGTTCGCCGCGCTCGGTCTTGCCTTCATAGGCCAGATAGGCGTCTTCGAAGGTCTTGCCGAATTTTTCATGCAGGTCCGGCACGTCCGACGGCGAGAACAGTGTCCATTCGCCCTTTTCCATCACGCGCTTCATGAACAGGTCCGGAATCCAGTTGGCGGTGTTCATGTCGTGGGTGCGGCGGCGATCATCGCCGGTGTTTTTGCGCAGGTCGAGGAATTCCTCGATATCCATGTGCCATGTTTCCAGATAGGCGCAGACCGCGCCCTTGCGCTTGCCGCCCTGGTTGACCGCGACGGCGGTATCGTTGACCACTTTCAGGAACGGCACCACGCCTTGCGAACGGCCGTTGGTGCCCTTGATGTGGGCGCCCAGCGAACGCACCGGCGTCCAGTCGTTGCCCAGGCCGCCGGCGTATTTGGCAAGCAGGGCGTTTTCCTTGATGGCTTCGTAGATGCCGTCCAGGTCGTCGGCCACGGTGGTCAGGTAGCACGACGACAATTGCGAGCGCAGCGTGCCCGAATTGAACAGGGTCGGCGTCGAACTCATGAAGTCGAACGAGGACATCAGGTTGTAGAACTCGATGGCGCGCTCTTCGCGGTCGATTTCATTGAGCGACAGGCCCATCGCCACGCGCATGAAGAACGCTTGCGGCATTTCGATGCGGACATCCTGGATATGCAGGAAGTAGCGGTCGTACAGCGTCTGCAGGCCGAGATAGCCGAATTGCAGGTCTCGCTCCGGCAGCAAGGCATCGGACAAGCGCGACAGGTCGAACTGGCCCAGCTTCGGATCCAGCAGTTCGGCTTCGATACCCTTCTTGATGAAGCGCGGGAAGTATTCCACGTACTCGGCAGGAGCGTCGGCCTGCGCCACTTCCTTGCCGAAGACTTCCTTGCGGATAGTGTGCATCAACAGGCGGGCCGTGACCTGGCTGTAGGCCGGATCCTTTTCCATCAGCGCGCGCGCGGCCAGGATGGCCGACTTGTGCAATTCCTCGACCGGCACGCCGTCGTACAGGTTCTTGACCGTTTCGGCCAGGATGGCGCTCGCGTCGACATGCTTTTCCAGGCCGATGCAGGCCGCCGAAATCAGGTCGCGCACCTGGTCCATGTCCAGCGCACGGCGCTCGCCGTTTTCGATCACATGGATCTGCGGCGCCGACAAATCCTGGCTGCTGCCGGATTCGGCCTGCTTCTGGCTGCGCTCTTCCATGCGCTTGGCGCGGTACAGCACATATGCCCGTGCGACATCGTGCTCGCCGGAACGCATCAGCGACAGTTCGACCTGGTCCTGGATATCTTCAATATGGAACGTGCCGCCGGCAGGCTGGCGGCGCACCAGCGCCGACACCACATTGCTGGTCAGTTGCTCGACCATCTCGCGCACGCGGGCCGAAGCCGCGCCCTGGCCGCCGTTGACGGCGAGAAATGCCTTGGTGACGGCGATCGAAATCTTCGACGGCTCGAAACCGACCACGGCACCGTTGCGGCGGATAATGCGGTAGTCGCCCAGAGTCGAGGAGGCTCGGGCCAGGGAATTGTCGGATGAGGGTGGAATGGATGACGAAATCACGCCGATATCGGCGGGGGATTTAGCTGAAATTTCTTGAGTCGAGCGCACGGGAGCCTCCTGAGACCATGATGACGGGCAGATAACCTGTCGTTGCGATTCGAACCCTGTATACATAGTGTGCATACGCCGGGTTCACTGAATGAGTACATTAAATAATAAGTATAAAAACAATCGGCTTTTTGCTGCCGTTATGACCGCATTCCAGACACGCAACTGGAGCGCGCCTGAAATCGATCCGTCAAAACGTTTCATCGCGTGGAGAACATAGGGCCTCGGACGCAATAAGCTACTACTACGAAACTGCTTGGAAACCAGGCCGGCTGCTGTTCCGCCTCCTGATTTCCCTGCCATCCCCAAGGTATGTACCAACTACGCGGAAATACTAGATGTAGGTTTTTTATTGAATTGATGACTAATTCTAGTAGTTAGAACCAGACAGTGCAACAGCTATTTTCAGCTATTTAAATGTCAAAAAGAGTTGACACGCACGTTCACGCAATAGGCATGCGCGGTAGCGCCCCGTTTGCCTGCCGCAGGCCGCCCCGGCGCAGCGATTCGCCATAACGAACCCAGTCGAAATAAGGCCCCGGATCGGTTTTACGGCCCGGCGCCACGTGTTCGTGCCCGGCCAGATCGGTGATCCGATAGCGCTTGAGCAGCGCCTCGGTCAGGCTCGCCAGCGCGCGGTATTGGGCATCCTCGAAAGGCTGGAAGTCGCTGCCTTCGATTTCGATGCCGATGGAAAAATCGTTGCAGCGCTCGCGGCCGGCGAAACTGGAGACGCCGGCATGCCAGGCGCGCTGGTCGGCCGAAACGAATTGGATCACGCTGCCGTCGCGGCGAATCAGGAAATGCGCCGACACGCGCAATGGACGCAGTTGCTCGAAATAAGGATGGGCGTCGTAGTCCAGGCGATTGGCAAACAGGTCCGCAATGTACGGGCCGCCGAATTGATTCGGCGGCAGGCTGATGTTATGGACCAGCAGCAGGCTGATCGCCGCGTCCGGCGGGCGCGCATCGCAATTCGGCGACTGCAGCCAGGTTGCGCCATCGCACCAGCCGTCGGCGTTGATATCGAAGGCGGCAGCTGTCATTTCAAACGATCGGGGCGAATTGTCGCAATGTGCTAATGCACACCGGCATCGAGCACATGCAGTTCCCGATGCTCGATGCAGCAGAAAATCTTGCCGGTGCCGCGGGCCTGGATGGCTTCCGATTTGGGAAAATGGATGCCGCACTGGGCGCACTGGACCATCTGTTCGATGGCCGCCGAGGACGAGGAGGAAGGCGGCATGCCGGCGGCGGACGGACCGCCCTGCCCGGCCGCACCGAAGTCGGCGCCGGCACTCGCGGCAGCCTGCGCCGCCGCGTCGCGCGCGCGCCGGACCATGTTTTTCTTGGCGCGCTGCATCCAGACCACGACAGCCCATGCAACCACCAGCCAAATCAAGAATTTCATACCAGCACCCGATGCAAGATGACTTCCAGCACGAAGCGGCTACCCACGTACGCGAGGAATAAAATGGCAAAACCGGTCAGTGTGAAGCCCAGCGCGGTACGGCCGCGCCAGCCTTGCCAGCGCCGTCCGGCCAGCAACAATCCGAATAATGCCCACGACAACAGCGTAAAAATGATCTTGTGATCCCACTTGAAAGCCCGGCCGAACAGTTCCTCGGAAAAAAACACGCCCGACAGCACGGTCAGCGTCAGCAGGAAGAACCCGAAGGCGATCAGGCGAAACAGCAATTTCTCCATCGTCAGCAAGGCCGGCAGCCGATCCAGCGCCGCGCCGAACCAGCCGGCTTGCGCAACCACGCCCGGCCGCGCATGCAGGCGCGCCTCCTGCAACACCATCAGCACCGCATGGAAAGCGGCGATCGTCAGCGTGCTGTAGGCCAGGATCGAAATGACGATGTGCCACAGAAACAGCGGCGATTTGCCGTCCAGCACAATCATGTTGCCCGGAAATACCGCAGGCAGCAGCACCGCCACCGCCGACACCGGCAGCACCAGGACGCGCAGGCTGTCCAGCGTGAAATTGCGGTTTTCCAGCCAATACGCCGCTACCGACACCCATAAGGTGGCCGACAGCATCGCGGCAAAGCCGACCCGCAGTTCGCCGGGCGCGCCGACGTCCAGCGCCAGCGCGGCGCCGTGCAGGAGCCAGCCGCCCAGGATCGCGAGAGACAGGGTATTGCGCCACGCAGACGGCAAAAACGCGCAGACCAGATAGATCAGCGCGGCGGGAATGAACAAATAGTTTTGCATGGGCTGATTTTATACCAACCCCCTATATATATGTACTCGCGGCGCGATTTCAAGCATTGCCGCCGACAGCGGCGGAACGGAACAAGCGCCATGCAAGCGCCGCCGATCGCGGTAGAATGGCGGTTTTACCAGATCATCCATCATGCTCGACAATCTTACCCAACGCCTGGCCAAGGTCGTCAAGACCATGCGCGGCGAAGCGCGCCTGACCGAAGCCAACACCGCCGAGATGCTGCGCGAAGTGCGGCTGGCGCTGCTCGAAGCGGACGTCGCCTTGCCGGCCGTGCGCGAATTCATCGCCAACGTCAAGGAAAAAGCCCTGGGCGCGGAAGTCATTTCCTCGCTCACGCCAGGCCAGGCGCTGGTCGGCGTGGTGCAACGCGAACTGGCGCGCCTGATGGGAGCCGACCTGGGCGCCGAGGCGTCGCAGCTCAACTTCGCAACGCAACCGCCCGCCATCATCCTCATGGCCGGCTTGCAGGGCGCCGGTAAAACCACCACGGTCGGCAAGCTGGCGAAATACCTGCGCGAAACAAAAAAGAAAAAAGTATTGACCGTTTCCGCCGACGTCTACCGTCCGGCCGCGATCGGCCAATTGCAGACCGTCACGGAACAGGCCGGCGCCGATTTCTTCCCTAGCCAGGCCACCGACAAACCGGTCGATATCGCGTTGGCCGCGCTCGACTTCGCCAAGCGGCATTATCACGAAGTCCTGATCATCGATACCGCCGGCCGTCTCGGCATCGACGAAGCGATGATGCAGGAAATCAGCGCTGTGCATGCCGCGGTCAAGCCGATCGAAACGCTGTTCGTGGTCGACGCGATGCTGGGCCAGGACGCCATCAATACGGCCAAGGCCTTCAGCGACGCGCTGCCGCTGACCGGTATCGTCTTGACCAAGCTGGACGGCGATTCGCGCGGCGGTGCCGCGCTGTCGGTGCGCCACATCACGGGCAAGCCGATCAAGTTCGCCGGCGTGGCCGAGAAGCTGGACGGACTGGAAGCCTTCGATCCGACCCGCATGGCCAATCGCATTCTGGGCATGGGCGATATCCTGGCGCTGGTCGAGGAAGCGCAAAAAGGCGTCGACGTGGCGGCGGCAAAAGGCCTGGCGCAGAAACTCAAGGGCGGCGGCAAGTTCGACCTGAACGACTTCAAGGCGCAGCTGGGCCAGATGAAAAAGATGGGCGGACTCGGCGGCCTGATGGATAAACTGCCGGCGCAAATGCAGCAGGCCGCCGGCAAGACCAATATGGATCAAGCCGAAAAACAGGTGCGGCGCATGGAAGGCATCATCAATTCGATGACGCCGCGCGAGCGCGCCAAGCCCGAATTGATCAAGGCGACACGCAAGCGGCGCATCGCGGCTGGCGCCGGCGTGCAGGTGCAGGAAGTCAACCGCATGCTCGCGCAATTCGAGCAAATGCAAAGCATGATGAAGAAAATGCAGGGCGGCGGCATGATGAAAATGATGCGTGGCATGAAAAATATGTTGCCCGGAATGTAATTCGACCGCCATGCGGAATGATATAAAAACGGTGCAAAAAAGGTTCGGCGGCGCAGTAAAATCATGGCGGAACGATGGTTTTGCCGGATCGTGTCGCCGCCAACGCCAAAATCACGGCCGTATTCGTGTTTATCCAGCAAAAAACACTTGCGTCGCTATGAAAACCGCACCACTATTAGCGCTGCGTATGAGTCTGATCGAGAACGCAATTCAATCAAGTCATTTAACCTACGTCCCTATACTAAGGAGGCTCAAACATGGTAACAGCCAAAAAACCTGCAGCTAAGCCAGCCGCAGCCAAAGCAGCACCGAAAGCAGCACCGAAGGCCAAGGCCGCTGCGAAGCCAGCTGCGCGCAAGCCGAATGCAGCGTTCATGAAACCGATGACACCATCGGCAATCCTGGCCGAAGTCGTCGGTTCGACACCGTTGCCACGCACCGAAGTGACCAAGAAGGTCTGGGAATACATCAAGGCCAAGAACCTGCAAAACCCAACCAACAAGCGCAATATCGTCGCTGACGAAAAGCTGAAGGCTGTCTTTGGCGGCAAGAAAGAAGTCACCATGTTCGAAATGACCAAACTGATTTCCGCACACCTGAAATAACTGTTTGGGATTTTCCCGAATGCCAAACAAAAACGCCCGCTTCCGAGAAGCGGGCGTTTTTGTTTGCAGCGGCCGGTCCTTCAAGGGCCGATGACTCACGGCCCGGGATGATCAGGCCGCCAGCCTGGCTTTCACGAATTCCAGTATGCCGGCCAGCGGCACGGCGGTTGCCGCCGCATCGCGCCGGCCCTGGTATTCCACGTTGCCGTCCTTCAGGCCGCGGTCGCCGATCACGATGCGATGCGGCACGCCGATCAGTTCCCAATCCGCGAACATGGCGCCCGGACGCTCGCCGCGGTCGTCCAGGATAACGTCGACGCCGGCGGCGCTCAACGCGTCGTACAGCTTGTCGATCTCGGCCTTGACCGCCTCGCTGCGGTCGTAGCCCATCGGGCACAGCACCACTTCGAACGGCGCCAGCGCGGCAGGCCAGATGATGCCGCGATCGTCGAAGTTCTGCTCGATCGCGGCGCCGAGGATACGCGTGACGCCGATGCCGTAGCAACCCATCTGCAAGGGCTGCGGCTTGCCGTTTTCGTCCAGGTAGGTTGCCTTCATCGCCACCGAATACACGGAACCCAACTGGAATACATGGCCCACTTCAATGCCGCGCTGGATCGCCAGCAAGCCCTTGCCGTCCGGCGACGGATCGCCTTCGACCACATTGCGGATGTCGGCGATTTCGGGCTCGGGCAGATCGCGGCCCCAGTTGACGCCGGTGTAATGCTGGTCGGCCTGGTTGCCGCCGCAGATGAAATCGCTCATCACAGCAACGCTGCGATCGGCCAGGACACGCACCGGCTGCCTGGAGGCGATCGGTCCCAGATAGCCGGGCGGCGTGCCGAATGCCTCGACGATTTCGGCTTCCGACGCCATTCGATATGCCGACAGGCCGGGGATCTTGCTTACCTTGACTTCATTGAGTTCATGATCGCCGCGCAGCAACAGAAGCCAGATCTGCCGAGGCTCGCCCTCGTCGGCCTGCGCCGACAACACGATCGATTTCACCGTGGTTTCCAGCGGCGCCTTCAAGAAAGCCGCGACCTGCTCGCACTTGGCCTGGCCCGGCGTGGCGGTCAAGGTCAACGGCAGGGTCGGCGCTGCGCGCGCTTTCGATGGCGCCACCGCCTCGGCCGCTTCCATGTTGGCGGCGTAATCCGAATCGGGACAGTAAACCAGCGCATCCTCGCCGGTGTCCGCGATCACGTGGAACTCGTGCGAACCGGAACCGCCGATGGCGCCGTTGTCGGCCGCCACGGCGCGGAACTGCAAGCCGAAACGATCGAAGATGCGGGTATACGCCTCATACATGCGCCGATACGATTGCTGCAGGCCCGCCAGGTCGCGGTCGAACGAATAGGCGTCCTTCATCGTGAATTCGCGGCCGCGCATCAGGCCGAAACGGGGCCGGCGCTCATCGCGGAATTTGGTCTGGATATGATAGAAGTTGACCGGCAGTTGCTTGTAGCTGCGCAGTTCGCTGCGCGCCACATCGGTGACCACTTCCTCCGAGGTCGGCTGGATGATGAAATCGCGGCCGTGCCGATCCTTCACGCGCATCATTTCCGCGCCCATCTTGTCCCAGCGTCCGGTTTCCTGCCACAGCTCGGCCGGCTGCACCACCGGCATCAGCATCTCGATGGCGCCGGCGCGGTTCATTTCTTCGCGCACGATCGCTTCGACCTTGCGGATCACGCGCAGCCCCATCGGCATATAGGTATAGATGCCGGAACCGACGCGCTTGATCATACCGGCGCGCATCATCAGTTTGTGGCTGACGATCTCAGCATCGGAAGGGGCTTCTTTAAGCGTGGAGACAAAAAAACGGGAGGCGCGCATGACGATGAGTTCTTTTTAAAAGATGGGAGTTATAATCATCCTAATTTTAAAGGATTAGCTGGCTGATGGACTCACTCTTTGCACAATTGATGCATGTTAAGCGCACTTTCTCTTCGCGAGATGCTTTGCATGGGGGTGTGCGCTAAACGCGTGTGCCGCATTTACAAGGATCGGGACGTTCAGCCGCAGAAAGTTTTGAGGTACAAGCATGCTCGATCGAGAAGGCTTTCGGCCTAACGTCGGCATTATTCTGATCAACGGCCAGAACGAAGTATGGTGGGGCAAGCGCGTCAGGGAACACTCCTGGCAATTTCCTCAGGGCGGCATCAAGCACGGCGAGACGCCCGAGCAGGCGATGTTTCGCGAGCTGGAAGAAGAGATCGGGCTGAAAGCGGAACACGTCAAGATCATCGGCCGCACCCGCGACTGGCTGCGCTATGAAGTCCCCGATCATTTCATCAAGCGCGAAATCCGCGGCCACTATCGCGGACAAAAACAGATCTGGTTCCTGCTGCGCATGGTCGGCCGCGACTGCGACGTCAACCTGCGCCTGACCTCGCATCCCGAATTCGATGCCTGGCGCTGGCACGACTATTGGGTGCCGCTGGACGTGGTCATCGAATTCAAGCGCGGCGTCTACCAGCAGGCCCTGCAGGAACTGTCGCGCTTCCTCAACCGCACGCACGGCGCCCTGCCGTCCCGCCCGCCGCAACACCTCGCGCAGCAGCGCGTGCAACCGCAAATCAACGTCGTTCCCGACATAACGCCGAATTCCGGCAAAGAAGAATAAGCATGCCAACCAGTCCGAAGATGTCCCGCTTGTCGGCTTTGCGCCGTAATCGCCTGCTGCAAAAAGGCGCCCTGATCGCGCTGGCCGCCTGGAGCATTGGCGCGACCAGTTTTGCGCCGGACTCATACGATCCGGACGATCTGGAAAACAAGCCATGGGAAGAAGCGGCGGCGGTGCTGCCGGACCCGCCGGCGGCAGCCAATCTGATGGAGTTCTATGTCGGCCCTACCGCCACGCAGACCTTCTATATCGATGAAAAGTCGGTTTCGGTCGGCGGCGATGGCGTGGTGCGCTATACGCTGGTCAGCAAGAGCCGATCGGGTGCGGTCAATGTCAGCTACGAAGGCATCCGCTGCGCGACCGCCGAACGGAAAGCCTATGCTTACGGCGGCGACAACGGCGGCTGGACCCTGGCGCGCAATGCGACCTGGAAACCGATCACGGAATTGGTGGCGAACCGGCAGCATGCGGCCCTGGTCAAGGATTATTTCTGCGATGTCTCGACCGTGGCGGGCACGGCAAAGGATATCGTCAAGCGCCTCAAATCCAAAAGTCCGTTGGCGCCGGCGCGCGACTATTCGCCCAGCAGCAACAATCTCTGATCTGCATTCGGCAGGGAGTTGCCTCGGCAGGGAGTTGCCTCGGCAGCGAGGCGACTCCCTCTCCGGCATCCGGCATTTATCGCATCTACAGCAAGACCAGATTGTCCCGATGGATCAATTCGGGCTCTTCAAAAAACCCCAATATCGACAGGATTTCCGAGGATGCATGGCCGATGATGCGGCGCGCATCCGAACTGGCGTAGTTGCTGATGCCGCGCGCCACAGCCTGTCCCGAAGCGTCGACGCAGGTAATGACATCGCCGCGGCCGAATGCGCCGCTGACTTCGGTCACGCCGATCGGCAGCAGCGATTTGCCGGAGGTCGTCAGCATCATGACTGCGCCCGCATCCAGCGTCACCTTGCCGGCGGTCTGCAGATGATCCGCCATCCATTGCTTGCGCGCGTTCAGTTGCGCGGTCGGCGCCGTCAGTTGAGTGCCCAGTGCTTCGCCGGCGGCCAGCCGGGTCAATACGTTCTCTTCCCGGCCCGATGCGATCACCGTATGCGCGCCGGAGGCAGCCGCGCGCTTGGCGGCCAGGATCTTGGTCAGCATGCCGCCGCGGCCGATGCCGGTGCCGGCGCCGCCCGCCATCGATTCCAGTGCGGGATCGCCGGCCTGCGCCTCATGCACGAAGGTCGCCATCGGATCCTTGCGCGGATCGGCGGTAAACAAACCCTTCTGGTCGGTCAAAATGATCAGCGCATCGGCTTCCATCAGATTGGCCACCAGCGCGCCCAGCGTATCGTTGTCGCCGAACTTGATTTCATCGGTAACCACGGTATCGTTTTCGTTGATGATCGGGACCACGCCCAGGCGCAACAAGGTAAACAGCGTCGAGCGCGCGTTCAGGTAGCGCTCGCGATCCGCCAGGTCGGCATGCGTGAGCAGCACTTGCGCGGTGCGCAACTGATGTTTGGAAAAACTGGATTCGTAGATTTGCGCCAGGCCCATCTGGCCGACGGCGGCGCAGGCCTGCAATTCGTGGACCGCGCTCGGCCGCTTGTCGAAACCGAGGCGCTGCATGCCTTCGGCGACAGCGCCCGACGTGACCAGCACGACCTCCTTGTGCAAGGCGCGCAATTGCGCGATCTGCGCCGCCCAGCGCGCGATGGCTGCGTGATCCAGCCCCTTGCCGTCGTTGGTGACCAGCGAAGAACCGACCTTGATGATGATGCGTTTGGCTTTTTTAATGACAGATTGCATTTTTAAAGACGGAGGTTTTAGACAATCTTAATCGGGCAGCACTCCCGAGCGGCAATCGATCCCGTTCAAAATGCGGTCGATTGCCCCGGCGCTGCCGCCTCTTCAGTCCAGGACCTTGAAGCGCGGATCGTCCGGATCGATGGAGGCGATGCCGCGCGCTTCCTCGGTCATGTGGGTTTCCTCGGCCCGATGCTCCAACGCCTTTTTCTGCTCCAGATAACCGTAGATCTCGGTGATCAGCTCGGCGCAGCCGTCGCGGGTCAGCGCCGAAATTTCGAAGACCGGGCCTTTCCAGCCGAAACGCTTGATGAAATCCTTGACACGTTTCTTGCGCTCGTCTTCGGGCACCATATCGAGCTTGTTCAGCACCAGCCAACGCGGCTTTTCGAACAGTGCGGCATCGTATTTCTGCAACTCCTTGACGATCGCCTTGGCTTCCTTGACCGGATCGACCGTATCTTCGAACGGCGCCAGATCGACAATATGCAACAGCAAGCCGGTGCGCTGCAAATGCCGCAGGAACTGCACGCCCAGTCCGGCGCCATCGGCGGCGCCTTCGATCAGGCCGGGAATATCGGCAATGACAAAACTCTTTTCGTGGCTGACGCGCACCACGCCGAGATTCGGATGCAGGGTGGTAAAAGGATAATCGGCGATCTTCGGACGCGCATTCGACACCGCGGAAATGAAGGTCGACTTGCCGGCGTTAGGCTGTCCCAGCAAGCCGATATCGGCCAGCACTTTCAGTTCCAGGCGCAGTTCGCGGCGTTCGCCTTCCTTGCCGTCGCTCTTCTGGCGCGGCGCGCGGTTGGTCGACGATTTGAAATGGATATTGCCCCAGCCGCCTTCGCCGCCCTTGGCCAGCAGCACGACCTGGTCGTGTTCGGTCAGGTCGGCGATGTGTTCGCCGGTATTGTGATCGACCACCAGGGTGCCAACCGGCATGCGCAGGAAAATATCGTCCGCGCCCTTGCCGTAGCAGTCGGCGCCGCGGCCGTTTTCACCGTCGCGCGCCTTGTGCAGCTTGGAAAAACGGTAATCGACCAATGTATTGATATTGCGGTCGGCCACCGCCCAGATCGAGCCGCCCTTGCCGCCGTCGCCGCCGTCAGGACCGCCGAACGGGCGGAACTTTTCGCGGCAAAAACTAGCAACGCCGTTGCCGCCATCGCCAGCAATGACTTCGATCTTTGCTTCGTCTATAAACTTCATTTCGTTGCCGCCAAAAAGCTAAAAGGCCCTACCGAGAGCAGAGCCTTTTAAGAATATCGATAAGAATGCCAGGAGAACCAATCGCAGAACCGTGATGCCCAGCGTACCAACTACCAAAGTATGCCTGCGTTTCCCGTTCAGCGCCTGAACCGCCTGGCGCGCTTACTCGACACTGTTGATTTTATATTGTTACGTCGCTATCAGGCTGCGACGACTGTCACGAACTGGCGCTTTTCGGCGCCCTTGATCACGAAAGCCACTTTGCCTTGGATCAATGCGAACAGGGTGTGATCCTTGCCCATGCCGACGTTTTCGCCCGGGTGCACCTTGGTGCCGCGTTGACGAATGATGATGCCGCCGGCGTTGATCGATTGACCGCCGTAGACCTTGACGCCGAGTCGTTTCGACTCTGAATCACGGCCGTTGCGCGTAGTGCCGCCGCCTTTTTTATGTGCCATTTTTGAGACTCCTTGCTGTGCTCAGTATCTGCGTGCCTGTTGCGTCAACGCAAATAATTAATGTTGATTAAGCGTTGATCGAAACGATCTGCACTTCGGTGTAATTTTGGCGATGGCCTTGATGCTTCTGATAATGCTTGCGACGACGCATCTTGAAGATCTTGACCTTATCGTGGCGACCTTGCGCCAATACCGTAGCCAGCACCGTAGCACCTGCGATCAATGGTTCACCGAAAGTAACGGTTTCACCAGCACCCATAGCGAGTACTTGATCTAAAGTGATTTCGGAGCCAATGTCTGCAGGTATCTGTTCTATTTTAAGTTTTTCGCCAGCGACAACTTTATATTGTTTGCCACCGGTTTTTATGACCGCGTACATGTGAAACCTCATCGAATAATTTGAAAGGGATTTTTCTTTCGTCTTGGCGCAGCTGAAAAAGCCACGCGGAATCGGGAAAACCTGTGATTATACATAGACTTAGCTTCTCCGTCAAAAACTGTTGACAGCGGTGGAAATTGCCCCACACTTTGGCTAATTTTATTTCCCATAAGAAACATTTCAACTGCCGGAAGACGTGCCGGGCTGTCTCGATGGCTTCCGGCATTTTCTGACTGATTGTTGCCGACGATCTATGTCTCCTACGGGAAGGCCCGGCTATCGTATAATCCCTGCACGCTCGATTTTAAACAGGTTTCGCTTTGTCCGCCGCCCTACATACCGCCTCTAGAAATTCCGTGACAGAATTCATCGCCGCCGACATGCAGGCGGTCAACAACGTTATTCGCGCGCGTCTTCATTCCGAAGTGCCGTTAGTCAACCAGGTAGCGGAATACATCATCGGCGCAGGAGGCAAACGCATCCGGCCGGCGCTGGTTCTGATGATCGCCAACGCCCACGGCTACAAAGGCGAAGCGCATCACGAATTGGCCGCCGTCATCGAATTCATCCATACCGCGACCTTGCTGCATGACGACGTAGTCGATGAATCGTCCTTGCGCCGCGGCAAGCAGACCGCCAACGCCCTGTTCGGCAACGCCGCTTCGGTATTGGTCGGCGATTTTCTTTATTCACGCGCTTTTCAGATGATGGTGTCGGTCGGCAATAGCCGGGTGATGCAAATCCTTGCCGATGCCACTAACGTGATTGCCGAAGGCGAAGTGCTGCAATTGCTGAATATGCATAATCCCGAAGTCAACGAAGCAGCCTATCTGCAGGTCATTCGCTCCAAAACCGCGCGCCTGTTCGAAGCTGCGGCCGAAGTTGGCGCGCTGATCAGCGGCGCATCCGACGCCGATATCGCGGCAGCCGGCGAATACGGCGGCTCGCTGGGCACCGCATTCCAACTGATCGACGATGTACTCGATTATTCCGGCAACGCCGCGGAAATCGGCAAAAACGTCGGCGACGACCTGCGTGAAGGCAAACCGACATTGCCGCTGATTTATCTGATGGAGCACGGCAATGCCCAGCAACGCGAACTTGTGCGCAGCTGCATTGAAAACGGCGACGAACAACATTTCGATGAAATTCTGAGCGCCATCACCGGTTCCGGCGCGTTGGATTACACCCGCCATCACGCTGAAATGGCGGCAAAGCGCGCCGCGCAGGCACTCGATAAACTGCCGGAGAGCCGCTACAAATCGGCGATGCTCGATCTTGCCGCGTTTGCCGTCGAACGCAATCACTAACTAGTGCAACGCTGGATTAAGTGCCATGGGCGGCTTTTTTTTAGCGCCATGGGTGCCCTTTTTTTAACGCGGCACGGGCCGTACCCCTCACCCAAATGAACGGTCTTTTATGGATTTAAAGAAAGTTCGAAGTCGACTGATTTTCTTTAGTGCCATAAAAAATCGTTCATTTGGGTGAGGGGTACGGCCCGTGCCGCGTTAAAAAAAAGGGCACCCATGGCGCTAAAAAAACCCCCACCCATGGCACTTAATCAGCCTTGCCTTAGCCCTCCACCACCGACAACAAAATCCCATCCGCATCCGTCAGATGATGTCCATACAAAGGGCAGCTATCCTGCGTCAATTCCAGCCTGCGCAATCCCTCCGCCCCGGTCCCCAGCTGCAGCGGCGCCAGCAATGGATTCTCCGCAAAAATCTTGTCGGTATTCACTTTGAATTCCGCCAGATTCTTCACCGTGAAGCCGATATGCTCCATCGCCGGCAATGGAATACCGGTGCCGATATAGTCCGTGATGCGCCATGGCATGATCACCATCGTGATATGGCCGTCACTCAAATAGTGATTGGGATCGCCGGCTTTCTTCGTCAAAGGCTGCAGCTCGAACACCGAATGGTAGAACTCCGCCATCGCATCCGGGTTCATCGTGCGCAGCGCGAAGTGGCTGATATGGGTTTCGCTCACGCCGGCGTTTTCTTCATACATATCGCGCCGGTTTTCCATATTGCTCTGCGAGATATCGAAGACGTTGCCGTCCATGTCATGCGAAGTAATGCCGGCAAAAGGCCGGTTGCCCGGACGCTTGATCCATGCCAGCTTCGGATAATGCTTGCGCATGCGCTCGAAGGCGGTTTCGGCATCTTCGACCTGGATACCGAAATGATCGAGATGTCCCGGACGTCCGGCATAGCGCGGATTGATGTTGAGCCCGACGTAGCCGTCGCCGACCGTCACGGCCCGCGCCGGCCGCGCGTTAGGCGAGGTCTTCATGCCGAATACGGATTCATAAAATTTCGAGGCCCGCGCGTAGTTCTCGCTGATGATGGCAATGTGGTTCAATTTCGCAAACATGAATCTTCCTTTCTGGGACTTATTGTGAATTTTCAGGCGGGTTCCAGCACGGTTGCCGACACAGTGGCGGCAGCCGCGGCTTTGAGCTGGTGAGTACGATAGGCGGCGAGCGCGACCATGCCGATCGTGCCGCAGGCAGGCACTGCCGCCAGCAGGAAAAACAAATCCCTGATCGGCCAGCCGAGCCCGATCAGGATGCCGCCGATGATCGGCCCCGCCAACGCGACCAGATGGCCGAAACTGTTGGCCCATCCGGAACCGGTGGCGCGCATTGCCGTCGGGTATAGCGTCGTGGTCAATGCCGCGAGCATGTTGTTCACGCCGACCACCGCCAGGCCCGCAAATGGAATCGCCAGCAGCAGCACAGGGATGGAACCGCCGCCCAAGGCGATCGATGCCGCCACCACCGCCTGCAAAACGAAGGCCGCGATCAACACAGGAAAGTAGCCGCGCCGATCGGTGATATAGCCCATCAACAGGATGCCGATGATGCCGCCGAACTGGAATAAGGTGGTGGCCCGCACCGCTTGGGTCACTGTCAGGCCGGCGCCGGTCAACACGCTCGGCAGCCAGTTATTGAGGAAATTCATCATCAGTAAATTGAGGCTGATGACCACCCAAAGCAGCAGCGTGATCGCCAGGCGCTTGCGGACGAACAATTCGATGACCGGTGCGCGCTGCGGTTGTTCGTTCGGGGTATAAAACCTGGCGCCGGCGGGGATCACGATGCCGGGCTCCATCTTTCGCAAGGTCCGCGCGATTTCGTCGTCGCGTCCGCCCTTGACCGCCAGGTAGCGCAACGACTCCGGCAGGTAACGCATCAACGCGATGATCAGCAGCAGCGGAAAAGCGCCGCCGATGCAGAATGCGCCGCGCCAGCCGATCAAGGGCAGCAACAGCGCATTCAATTGGCCGCCTGCGGCCGCGCCGACCGCAAAGCCGATCGACATCATGGTGATCATGGTTGCCTGCCGGCGCTTGGGAGCGTATTCGCTCACCATCACCGTGGTGCATGGCAAAACAGCGGCGAGGCCGAAACCGGTGAAAAAGCGCAGGACGCGCAATTCGATCAAATTCTGTGCGCCGGCGATCATGAATGTCATGATCGCAAAGAGCAGCACTGCCGCGATCAACATTTTCTTGCGGCCGATCCGGTCCGCCAGCGGGCTCAGGAAAGCCGTGCCGCAAACGATGCCCAGCATGCCAGCGGCAAATACCGAGCCGAACGCCGCATGCGGCACGCCCCAGTCATGCATGATCGCCGGCGCGGTGTAGGCCAGCATTTGCATGTCGAATCCATCGAAGAACTGGACCAGACCGCACAGGATAATAATTTTTAGCTGAAATCGCCCCAATTGCTGGCGATCGATTATTTCGATCACATTCATTTTGTCTCCTCGTGGTTCTTTATTTTTTTATTTGCTCATTAAATGAGAATTAAGTATATATCATATATATGATCTGTAGTACCATTCGTTTTTTGATTAATTGACGAATAGAGGAGGCCTTCATGACCACAACAAAGGCATCACAGCAGGCATCAGTCCTTCATCCGGATTTGATACTCCCGACGGAGCGCGCGCTTTACTATGGCGGCGCCTGGCATCGGCCGGTCAAAGGGAAAAGTACGGTAAGCATCAGCCCGGCTACCGGCGAGGCGCTGGGGTCCGCACCCGACGCGACCACCGAAGATGTGAACCAGGCAGTGGCAGCGGCGCAAGAAGGTTTTAATACCTGGCGCCGCTTTACGCCTGCAGAGCGCGCCGCCCGGCTTCGTGCCGCAGCCGAAGTCATTCGGCGTCACGGCAAGGAACTCGCGCTGCTGGACGCCGCCGATGGCGGCAATCCGGTCAGCGAAATGATTTCCGATGCCGCGGCTGCCTCGCGCCAATTCGATTTTTTTGCCGGCCTGGTCACAGAGATGAAGGGTTCCTCGATACCCATGGGCCCGGACGCCGTGAATTTCTCGGTGCGCGAGCCCATGGGCGTGGTTGCCCGGATCGTGGCATTCAATCATCCGTTCATGTTTACTGCGGCCAAAATGGCGGCTCCGCTGGCCGCCGGCAATGTGGTCATCATGAAACCGCCGGAACAAGCGCCGCTATCCGGCTTGCGTCTGGCGGAATTGATCGGCCCGCTGTTTCCGCCGGGCGTCGTCAATATCATTACCGGCGGGCGCGAAGCGGGAGAGGCCTTATCGGACCATCCGGGAATTGCGATGGTTACGCTGATCGGCAGTGTGCCGACCGGCCGCGCAGTGATGAAATCGGCGGCCGATCGATTGAAACCGGTGATCCTCGAACTCGGCGGTAAAAACGCCATCATCGCGCTGGCCGACGCCGATCCCGAAGCAGTCGCCGTCGCCGCCGTTTCCGGCATGAATTTCACCTGGTGCGGCCAATCCTGCGGTTCGATGAGCCGTGCTTTCCTGCATGAATCCATCCATGACGAAGTGGTCGAGCGCATGGGCAAGCATATCGCCAAATACAAGCCGGGCGTCCCGACCGACACCGCGACCACAATGGGTTCGCTGATCAGCAAAGTCCAATTCGACAAAGTGCTTAGTTATATCGAAGCCGGTAAAAGCGAGGGCGCGCGCCTGATGTACGGCGGCACGCGGCCGCAAGACCCGGCGCTGGCCAAGGGGTTTTTCATCGAGCCTACGGTATTCACGGAAGTAAAGCAGTCGATGCGCATCGCCACCGAAGAAATTTTCGGCCCGGTGCAAAGCGTCCTGCGCTGGAGCGATCATGGCGAAATGCTGAAACAGGTCAACAGTGTCGACTACGGCCTCACCTGTTCCATCTTCACCAACGATCTGGGCATGGCGCACCGGACTGCCGCGGAAGTGCAGGCCGGCTACATCTGGGTCAATCACACCAGCCAGCATTTCCTGGGCGCGCCGTTCGGCGGCTATAAGCAATCGGGCATCGGGCGTGAAGAGTGCCTGG
This sequence comes from Herbaspirillum sp., assembly GCA_036500325.1. GTDB lineage: Bacteria > Pseudomonadota > Gammaproteobacteria > Burkholderiales > Burkholderiaceae_D > Herbaspirillum. The sequence goes on from DASYCG010000016.1 coordinate 19,771, forward strand.
CCGAGCTACTGTCGTTCACGCTGGAAAAAAATATACATATCCGGCTGGCCCCGCTGCGGACTGCATAAATACGGTGAAAATAAGTAGAAACATGACTATGAAAAATCAGGAAACATCCGGCGGCCGCCCGGAAGGTGTTTGGGGCAGCGACGTCATTGCGCAAACCGTACGCGCCTTGGGATATCGCTATATTGCGCTGGTGCCGGGCTCCAGTTACCGCGGCCTGCATGACAGCCTGGTCAATCATCTGGGCAACCAGGATCCGCAAATGATTGTTTGCCTGCATGAGGAGCATGCCGTATCGATTGCCGACGGTTTCTCGCGCGTGGCGCAAGAGCCGATGGCCGTGGCGCTGCACGCCAATGTCGGCTTGATGCATGCAACCATGACCATTTACAACGCCTGGTGCGACCGGCGGCCGATGCTGATTCTGGGCGCTACCGGCCCGGTCGACGCAGCCAAGCGCAGGCCGTGGATCGATTGGGTGCATACCTCGAAAGACCAGGGCGCGCTGATTCGCAACTACGTCAAATGGGACGATCAGCCGGCCTCGGCCGAAGCGGCGGTGGAATCGATATTGCGCGCCAATCAGATCACCCGCGCCCAGCCGCGCGGGCCGGTCTATGTTTGTCTCGACGCGGAAATGCAGGAATCGCTGCTGGATCGCGAAGTGGTGGTGCCGGATGTTTCACGCTTCCAGCCGCCGCAGCCGCCGGAAGCGCCGGTGGATTCGGTGGCGCGCTGCCTGCAGATGCTGCGCGGCGCCAAGGCGCCATTGCTGCTGTTCGGGCGCGTGTCGCGCAATCAGGCCGATTGGGATTTGCGGGTGAAATTGGCCGAGATGCTGGGCGCCACCGTGATTACCGGCGCGGCGCAATCGTCCTGTTTTCCGACTGAACATCCGCTGCATGCGCTCCCGATTGCCGGTGAACGCGTCACGCCGGAGGAGACCGATCTGTTGCGCCGCGCCGATCTGGTGCTGAGTTTCGATTGGCACGATCTGGGCGGGTTCCTGAGCGGACGATCGGGCAGCTCCCAGACGCAGCGGCCGGTAGAGGCCCGCGTCATTCATTGCTCGCTGGACGGCTATCTAACCAACGGTTGGAGCATGGATCATCAGGCGCTGTTCGCGACCGACCTGCAGATCATGGCGGACCCGGATCGCTTCACGGCGCAATTGGTGGATGCGGTAGATGCCCTGGCGCCGGACGGTGAAACCTGGAATCGTGCCGTACCTTTGGTTCCCGCCGAAAAGCACTGGACCGCAACCGCGCCGGCCGGCCCCGATGCCGGCGCCGTATTTAATGCGGAGCAAGTCGGCTTTACGCTGTCCGAGTATGCACTCACGCACAGCGTCACATTTCCGCGCGTTTCCTTCGGTTGGCCCCGAACCGCCTGTCGTTCGCGCAGCCCGCTGGATTATCTGGGCAAGGATCTGGGCGGCGCATTGGGTACCGGCCCCGGTCACTGCATCGGCGCGGCGCTGGCATTGAAGGATAGCGGCCGCCTGACCATCGGCGTGCTGGGCGACGGCGACTTCCTGATGGGCGTGAATGCCTTGTGGACGGCGTCGAAACAGCGCGTGCCGATGATGATTGTGGTGGTCAACAATCATTCTTATTACAACGATGAAGTGCATCAGGAACAGGTTGCCAAAACGCGTGGGCGGCCAGTTGAGAACAAGGGGATCGGGCAGCAACTGGATGATCCGGCGCCGGACATCATCGGCGTGGCGCGTGCTTTCGGCTTCGAGGGTTCGACGCCGGTGAAATCGGTGGCCCAACTTCAGACGGAAATTGAAAAAGGCGCGAAGATTGTTCAAGCCGGCGGGCGCTATATCATCGACGCGCATGTGGCGGCGGGATACTCCCGGCGCTAATGCATAAAGAATCGGGAGCGGGAGCGGGACCGACAACTCGCCGGTCGCCGGTCCCCCTTTATTTCTATTTGTCTGCAGTCGGCGCTGTTTCAAAAATGATTTCCAGCGCAACCGGCAGCCCCAAAGGCAGGCTGACGACGCCGGTGATCAAGCGGGTCGATGTCTTGTCCCGTCCGAAGATGCTTTCCAACAATTCGGAAGCAGCGTCGGCCAGCTTCGGATGCTCGACGAAGTCATTGCTGCTTGCGATCGAGACCCCCAGCCTGACCACGCGTGTGATCTTATCCAGCGAGCCCAGCTGCGCCTTTACCGTTGCGATGGCGTTCAGGCATGCCGCGGTCGCCGCCGCGCGGCCTTGCGCCATATCCAGCTCCGCGCCGACCCGCCCGAAAAATTTCGGCACGCCGTCCACGATCGGCAGCATGCCGCTCAGGAACAGCAGATTGCCGGTTTGCACGGTCTCCACGTATGCGCCGAGCGGCGTCGGCGGCGAAGGCAGCACGATGCCGAGATCGCGCAGCCGCTGTTCGGCGCCCGGCGGCAACCCGGGATTGACCTGACGATTTACCATTTGCCGACGTGTGCGCCGCCATCGACGTGCATCACTTCTCCGGTAACCGATTTGGCTTCGGTGAGATAAACCACCGCATCGGCAATATCCTGCACGTCGGAAATACGGCCCAGCGGCGACAGCGTTTTCAGGAAATTTTTTGGATTGTCCTTGTGCATCGGTGTATCGACGATGCCGGGCGCGACCGTGTTGACGCGAATGCCGTCCTTGGCATATTCGATCGCCAGATTCCGCGAAATCGCATCGATGCCGCCCTTGGTAATCATCGGGATCGAAGCAGTCACGCCGGCGATAGGATGCGTGACCAGCGATGTCGTGATGCTGACGATGCTGCCGCCGCTTTGCTGCTTGAGCATTTGCTTGACCGCAAATTGGGTGATGTAAATGAAACCTTCGAGATTGGTCGAGACGAAGGCTTTAAAATCATCTGCGGTGTAATCGGTAAACGGCTTGGTGTAAAAGATGCCTGCGTTATTCACGAGCGCATCGATGGCGCCGAATTTCTCCACTGCGGTCTCGGCAACTTTCCTGGCGGTCGCGGCCTGGCCGATGTCGCCATCGACCAGCGCCAGCTTGTCGGACGATTTGAACGTGTCGCGCTGCGAGATGCTTCTGGAGGTTGCGACCACGTTATAGCCGCGTGCCAGAAAACTGCGTACAACGCCCTCGCCGATACCTTGCGATGCGCCGGTGACGATCACTGTTTTAGACTTTTCCATAATTTTTCCTTGGTGTGAATTTCGATAATTTCGATAAAACAACGTGTTGTGTTTGCTGCGTGATCGAAAGAATGCGGCAAATCGCATTCTTTGATTAGATGGAAATATGTAGAATTTCTTTTCCATTTATGGAAATATCGGGCTATGGCAGATTTAAACGACATTGCGATATTTGTGAAAGTTGCTCAGTTCGAGAGCTTCAGCCGGGCTGCCCGTTCGCTGGGCATGCCTGTCTCGACGGTGAGCCGGCGCGTGTCGGAACTTGAGCAGCAGTTGGGCGTGACCTTGCTGCAACGGACTACCCGGAAATTAACGCTCACCGCACAAGGCCGGGATTATTTCCACCAGTGCGCCGAGCCGCTGAATATTCTGTCAGATGCCGAACGGGTGTTGACCCAGACGCAAAAGAAGCCGGAAGGAATCCTGAAAATTACCGCGCCCGTTATTCTCAGGGAACAGCCCTTTCTCGATTTCATCTCCGATTTCATGCGCAACTATCCGAGCATTAAAATCGACTTGTTCACCACCAACGAGTTTGTCGATCTGGTGGCGCAGAACATCGATATGGGGATCCGCTTCGGCGAACTGAAGGATTCCACCCTGGTTGCGCAAAAGCTCGGCACCAACGCCCGCTATCTGGTGGCCACGCCCGGCTATCTGAAGCAACATGGCGTGCCGAAGACGCCGGAGGATTTGAAGACGCATCAATGCGTGTTGCTGAACGGCAAAAATAATGAGCTGGATTGGGATCTGGTGAGCGGCGGAAAAAAGATCTCGCTGCACGTCTCCGGCCCTGTTTCCAGCCGCGACCACTATACGGTGAGCCACTTTACCCATCACGGCCACGGCATTGGATTCTTGCCGCTGGCCTATTGCGGCGAAGGAATAAAGCGCGGCGATCTGGTGCACATCCTGCCTAAATGGACTTCCCCGAAGATCCCGGTGCACGCGCTGTATCCGACCAGAAAATTCATGCCGGCCAAGCTGCGGGTTTTCCTGGATGCATTAAAAGCATGGGACAGCCCGTTCTGGATTTGAGACACACGGCTGCAAACCGGCGCGTAACGGTATATATTTCCGAAATGCATAAACAAAATAAACAATTTCTGTCCAATCCTTCACCCATCGTCCCAGTTGCCATGCGTCCGGATACGGCGTCTACACGGTCCATTGACCCGCCACCGCCGCCCCGGACCTGGGATGCGCGCGCCGCGCGATGGCTGGTGACGCCGCTGAAAAGCACCCGCGTCACGCCCAATCATTTGACGACGCTGCGCCTGCTGGTCGGCGTGGCGGGTGCATTGGTATTCGCGCAGGGAGGATACGGCTGGTCCAACCTCGGCGCGGCGCTGATAGTGCTGTCCAATTTCATCGATCACACCGACGGCGAACTGGCCCGGATCAGCGGCAAGACCAGCCGGTTCGGCCATTTCTACGATCTCGCATCCGACGCGTTCGTCACCGTTGCATTGTTCGCCGGCATCGGTTTCGGGGTCGGCGCCGCGCAATCGACGGTGGCGCCGATGTTCGCCCCGCCTGCGCTGCTCGGCTGCGTAGCCGGGGCCGCCATTGCGCTGATCTTCTTCCTGCGCATGCGCATTGAAGAACAGGCCGGCAAAGCCGGTACCAAGCAAGCAAGCTTTGCCGGTTTCGAAACCGAGGACGTGCTGTATCTGATTCCCCTCGTCACGCTGTTCGACAGCACGCACGGATTTTTGCTGGCCGCCGCCATCGGCGCGCCCGTGTTTGCCATTCTGGTGATAGCCGACTACCTTCGCGTCATGCGCAAGATGCGTCAGGGACGTACTCACTAATCCCGTCGATCTCCAATGTTCAATTTCCGATATTCAATTTCATTCATCCCACAATAAAAGCGCAATGACAGCAGTCACCGATTCCACCATAGATTCCATTGGGCTGGCCGACCATATCGGCCCTATCAACGCCGATACCTCCAGACACCTGCCTCCCGGCGCCCTATCGGGAGCCGGCGCCGGCGCCGATCATGAACTCGCTCAACGCACCGCAAGCCTCGACAACGAACTGCTGCGCGCGTCCTTTGTCGAGCAGGGCGCATTCATCTTCCTGGAAGACTTCCTGCCGGCCGGCGTGACCGAGCGGCTGATCGCGGCCACGCGCTCGGTGCAGGGCGAGATCAACCGGAGTTATCTGCCCGGCCACAAGAGCAGCGGCAGCGTCAGCCGCCATACCATCGATCGCATGGCGCCGTTCATCGCGGAACTGTACCGGTCGCCGGCGCTGATCGCCTGGCTGGAAAGCATGTGCGGCGAACGGTTGTTGCCGTCGCCGGCCAACGATCCGCACGCCTATGCGCTGTATTTCTACACGCGGCCCGGCGATCACATGGGTTGGCATTACGACACTTCGTACTACGAAGGCCGGCGCTATACGCTGTTGCTCGGCGTGGTCAACGATTCGTCCTGCAAGCTTGAATACCGGCTGCATACGCGCACGCCTGAGATAGCCGTGGTGCCGGGCGCGGCGCAGATGCCGCCGGGCGGGCTGATCTTTTTCGACGGCGACAAGCTGCATCACCGGATCACCCCGCTGGGCGAAGACGAGGAGCGCGTGTCGCTGACATTCGAATACGTGACCAATGCCCACATGCGGCCATGGCAGCGTTTCATTTCAAATATGAAGGATGCAGTTGCCTATTTCGGTTTTCGGCAAGTGTTCAGGCAGTTGCGCGGGGGAAAATCCGGTAATGCAAGCGGTAACCCGGGCAAGCCCGGCAATTCGGGAACGCCTGCGTGACAAGGGCCGCATGGATCGCATTGTCGGTTGGCCTCGCACTGTTCGTTGCGCTGCTGGCCTGGCAAGGGATCGGATCCATTGCGGCGACCTTATCGGTGGCCGGCTGGGGACTGTTGCTGGTCGCCGCCTTTCATTTAGTGCCGCTATTGCTGGATGCGCTGGCGATCAATGTGCTGCTGCCCCACCGCTCCGACACCAACACAAACACGCTGGGCGCCTCCTTGCTGGCGCGCTGGAGCGGCGAGTCGGTTAACAGCCTGATGCCGGCCGGGCAACTGGGCGGCCCGGTGCTGATGGTGCGCCATCTGTCGCAGCGCGACATCTCCAAAGCCAGTGCAGCTTCGGTGATCACCGTCAGCACCACGCTGCAGAGCCTCGCGCAAGTCGTATTCGCCCTGCTGGGCATCGCCGTATTTGCCTGGTATCGGACCGATCCGGCCGCCGCCGTGGCGACGACCACGGCTGTCGCCACCGATATGGCCACGACCGCGCTGGTGCCCGCCCATGCCAGGATCATCCACGGCAGCGCCGCGAATTTGAGCATGCCGCTGATTGCGATTACGTTATTCTTCGCGGCGTTGCTGTATGGCTTTTACGTGGCCCAGAAGCGCGGCCTGTTCGGCGGCGTGATGCGGCTGGTCGCCAGGTTCGGTGCGCGCATGCGCAAGCCGGCCGACTGGTCGGCGTGGTTCGATCATGCTGACGCGATCGATGCCGCCGTGCGCGCCCTGTATCTCGAACGCCGCAAAACAGCGTGGAGTTTCCTGCTGAGCCTGGCCGGATGGATCGTCGGCACCGGCGAGGTATGGCTGGGATTGAAATTGATCGGGCATCCGGTCGGCTGGGTCGATGCGCTGTTGTTGGAAAGCCTGGGCCAGGCGATTCGCGGCGCCGCATTCATGGTTCCCGGATCGCTCGGCGTGCAAGAGGGCGGCTATCTGTTGCTGGCGCCGCTGGTGGGTTTGCCGCCCGATGCGGCGCTTGCGCTTTCGCTGATCAAGCGTTCGCGCGAAATCCTGCTGGGCCTGCCGGGCCTGGTTTATCTGCAGTTTTCGGAGCGCAATTGGCGCCGACGCAGCCGTGCTGCTGCGCTTCAGGCGGCAATTGACTAAAATCGACTAATCATATTTGGACGGACCATCATCAATGAAAGCCATTATCCTTGCAGCGGGCCGCGGCATGCGGCTCCAGCAGCCCGGCGGCGCGGTATTCCCCAAATGCCTGTTGTGCTTCAACGGCCAGACGCTGCTTGAACGGCATCTGCAGATGCTGAAGACCGCAGGCGTCGGCGATGTCGTGCTGGTGCTCGGCTTCGAACACGGTCAGATCGAGGCCGAACTGGATCGCCTGAACTGGACCCCGCGGCCTGAGATCATATTGAACCCCGGTTTCGAGCTGGGCAGCGTGCTGACCGTGCATACCGCAAGCCATGCCATGCGCGCAGGCCAAGACGTGTTGCTGATGGACGCCGATGTCCTGTACGACGAACGGATCATGCGCGCGCTGGCGGCCGGCGCTACCGCCAGCCGTCTGTTGATCGACCGCGATTTCGAAAGCGGCGACGAACCGGTCAAGCTGTGCCTGCAAGACGGCGTGCCGGTCGAGTTGCACAAGAAGGTCGCTGACGGATTGGCCTTCGACACGATCGGCGAATCGGTGGGTTTCTTCCGCTTCGATCCCGCCGCCGCGGTCCGCCTGGCCGATATCGTCGCGTCCTACATCGACACCGGCCGCGCCAATCAGCCGCATGAAGAAGCGGTACGCGATTTACTGCTGGAGCGCGGCCGCGATTTCGACGTGGCCGACATTACCGGCGCCCCCTGGATAGAAATCGATTTTCCCGATGACATACGGCGCGCTACCGATAGCGTGCTGCCGCAGCTAGAACCCTTAAGCCTTAAGGCCTTAAAACCATGAACGCTCCCGAACTCATTCCTCCCAACAAGCTCACGCGCGCCGCACAGCTGCGTCAAATGCTGGTTTCCGACCAGCTCGAATTCATCATGGAAGCGCACAACGGCCTGTCGGCGCGTATCGTGCGCGAAGCCGGCTTCAAGGGCATCTGGGCTTCCGGCCTGACCATTTCGGCGCAATACGGCGTGCGCGACAACAACGAAGTCAGCTGGACGCAAGTGGTCGACACACTGGAATTCATGGCCGATGCGAGCGACTTGCCTATTTTGCTCGACGGCGATACCGGCTACGGCAATTTCAACAATGTGCGCCGCCTGGTGCGCAAGCTGGAGCAACGCGGCATTGCCGGCGTCTGCATCGAAGACAAGCAATTCCCCAAAACCAACAGCTTCATCGGCGGCGAGCGTCAGCCGCTGGCCGAAATCGACGAATTCTGCGGCAAGATCAAGGCCGGCAAGGATTCCCAGAGCGACGACAATTTCTCCATCGTTGCGCGCGTCGAGGCCTTGATTGCCGGCTGGGGCATGGAAGAAGCATTGAAGCGCGCCGAAGCCTATCGGCAGGCTGGCGCGGACGCGATCCTGATTCACAGCAAGCTGTCCAAATCGGATGAGATCGTGGCGTTTGCGCGGGAGTGGGCCAATCGCAGCCCGCTGGTGATCGTGCCTACCAAGTACTACAGCACGCCGACCGATGTGTTCCGCGGCGTCAACATCAGCCTGGTGATCTGGGCCAACCATCTGCTCCGGGCCGCGATCTCGTCGATGGAAGAGGTAGCCAAGGATATCTACGAAAGCGAAACGCTGGTCAATGTCGAAGACCGGGTTGCAACGGTCGACGAGATTTTCCGCTTGCAGGGCGCGGAGGAATATTCGACCGCCGAGAGCATCTATCTGTCGGCGCGCCATGCGCCGCGTTCCGCGGTGGTGCTGGCAGCCAGCCGCGGTTCGGGGCTGGAAGCGATCACCGAAGATAAGCCTAAAGTCATGTTGCCGATCGCCGGCAAACCGCTGCTGCGCTGGCTGGTGGATGGTTTCAAGAAGCAGGAAATCAACGACATCACGGTCGTGGGCGGCTATCGCGTCGAGGCGATCGACACGGCCGGCGTCAAGCTGGTGGTCAACCAGCGCTACGCGCAAACCAATGAGCTTGCCTCGCTGGCATGCGCCGCCGCTGCGCTGAAAAACGATACCGTCATCTCGTATGGCGATCTGCTGTTCCGCAGCTACATTCTGCGCGATCTGCTGGAGAGCAGCGCCGACTTCAGCGTGGTGGTCGATTCGTCGCAAACCCAGCCGTCCAACCAGAGCGTGCGCGATTTTGCGTATTGTTCCGCCGCCGATGAGCGTGAACTGTTCGGCCAGAAGGTATTGCTGCAGCGGGTCAGCAATGAGACAACGCATGCCGGCGCAGCGCCGAACGGCCGCTGGATCGGCTTGTTGAGTGTGCGCGGCGCCGGGCGCGAACGCTTGCGCAACACGCTGGCCGCACTGCAGCAGCGTCCCGATTTCGACCAGCTGGACATGCCGGCGCTGCTCAATGCGCTGATCGAGCAGGGCGAAAAAATCGAAGTGCTGTACGTGCATGGCCACTGGCGCGGCGTCAACGATCTTGAAGATTTCCGTCTTGCCGGCGATTTCGCCCATGCACAGCGGCCTTACGGCGGAGACGCCCCATGATCGACGCAGCACGTTTTATCGAGGCCGCTTGCGAGCGCGGCTTCGACTGGTACGCCGGCGTGCCGTGTTCCTACCTGACGCCGTTCATCAACTACGTATTGCAGGACCCGCGGCTGAAGTATGTCTCGGCTGCCAACGAAGGCGATGCGGTGGCGCTGGTAGCCGGCGCCGCGCTGGCCGGCAAGCGCGGCGTGGCGATGATGCAGAATTCCGGACTCGGCAATGCCGTCAGCCCGCTCACTTCGCTGACCTGGATTTTTCGGCTGCCCCAATTGTTGATCGTGACATGGCGCGGCCAGCCGGGCGTGGCCGATGAACCGCAGCATCAATTGATGGGGCCGATCACGCCCGCGATGCTCGATACGATGGACATCCCGTGGGAATTATTTCCGACCGAGGCCAGTGAAGTCGATGCCGCGCTGGATCGGGCAGTGGCGCATATGGATGCCACCGGCCGGCCGTACGCGCTGCTGATGCAAAAGGGCAGTGTTGCACCCTATCCGCTGAAACCGCAGCCTGCACGCAAGGCTGCCCATGTCGCGCCGCTGGCGCAACTGCACAGTACGCCAGCGAATGCTCTGCCGACCCGGCAACAGGCGCTGCAACGCGTTATCGCGTTGACGCCATCGGAAAGCACGGTGGTATTGGCATCGACCGGATTTTGCGGCCGCGAACTGTATGCGCTCGATGACCGCGCCAATCAGTTGTATCTGGTCGGCTCGATGGGCTGCGTGACGCCGATGGCGCTGGGCCTGGCGCTGGCGCGGCCGGATTTGCGCGTGATCGCAGTGGATGGCGACGGCGCGGCGTTGATGCGAATGGGCGTGTTCGCCACCATCGGCGCTTACGGCCCCTCCAATTTATTGCATCTGTTGCTCGATAACGGCTCGCACGATTCGACCGGTGGCCAGGCGACGGTATCGTCGACGGTGTCGTTTGCCGGCGTCGCCGCGGCTTGCGGCTACGCGTATGCCATCGAAAGCGACAGCCTGGACGTGGTCGATACCTTGTTCGGCGCCCCTACCGATGCCAACCGCGCCGGGGCACGCTTCGCGCGTCTGGCGATCCAGGCCGGCACGCCGGACGGGTTGCCCCGTCCATCGATCACGCCGGTCGATGTCAAACTGCGCCTGATGCGCCATATCGGCGCAGAGGCGATTGCCAACACAGCAGGAGCCGTCTGATGCTGCGACTCAAATTACTTAATCCCGGCCCTGTCACATTAACCGAGCGCGTCCGCAGCAGCATGCTGCAGCCGGACTTATGCCATCGCGAACCCGAATTTTTCGATCTGCAGGATGAGGCGCGCAGCCGCTTGCTGGGTGTATACGATCTGCCGGCCGATGTATGGCAACCGGTCCTGATCACCGGCTCCGGTACGGCTGCGGTCGAAAGCATGATTGCATCGCTGGTGCCGGAGCAAGGCCGGCTGCTGGTGATCGAAAACGGTGTCTACGGAGAACGTATCGCGCAGATCGCCGCCCATTACAAGATCGACCATGCGGTGGCGCGGCACGAGTGGATGCAAGCGCCCGACCTGAGCGCGGTTCTGGCCCGGCTCGACGATGCCGCAAAAACGCAGCGCCCGTTCACGCATGTCGCCGTCATTCATCACGAAACAACCACCGGCCGGCTCAACGAACTGACGCTATTGCTCGACGCCTGCCGCGCGCGCGGGATCGGTGTGTTGCTCGATGGGGTCAGCAGCTTCGGCGCTGAGACCATCGATTTTGCGCACGCAGCGCTGATCGCCGTGGCCGCGGCGGCAAACAAGTGCCTGCACGGCGTACCCGGCGTGTCGTTCGTGATGGTGCGCCGCGCTGCTTTGGCGCGGGGTGCGCGACGCGCTTTCTATCTGGATCTCGAACGGCTGGCGACCTTGCAAGACAAGCGCAACACGCCGTTTACGCCTGCCGTCCATGGCTACTATGCGTTGGTGGAAGCGCTGCGCGAATTGCATGATGCCGGCGGTTGGCGCGCGCGGCATACCCACTATGGGGCGCTGGCCGAGCAAGTGCGGAGTGGATTGGCGGCATTGGGCATCGACAGCGCATTGCCGCCCGGTGAATCGTCGGTGGTATTGCGCGCTTATCGACTGCCGGGATCGCTGACTTACGAGGCTTTGCACGATGCGTTGAAAGCGCAGGGCTTCGTGATTTACGCCGGCCAGGGCAATCTGTCGGCGTCGTTGTTTCGCATTTCTACGATGGGCGATTTGCATGCCGGCGATATCGATCGGTTGTTGGAGGCGTTTGCGCAGTTAGGAAAATAGCGGATTGCGGTGATTGCCTGCTCTCGGAAGCGCTGAGTAAGTGTAGCTGGCGGCTCAAGCTATGGATGAGAAGCGCAGGCGTACTTTAGTACGGTGAGCATCGCAGTCCGTAGATTGGGCCGTCAGGTACGCTTAATCAGTGCTTTCGTCGCCCGGCTGGGCTCGTGGACGTCCCATGAACATCGGCTGGAAGAACACCGCCCCGATCAACGTGCACAGCAGCGACAAAGCCAGCAATTTACCCATGCTGGACGTCCCCGGATGATGCGACAACCATAGGCTGCCGAAAGCGGTGGCAGTGGTGCCGGCAGACAGAATCACGGCCTGCGTCAGGCCGGATTGCAGCAGACCTGTCTTGCCGCCGCGCCAGGCCAGCACGTAATAAATCTTGAACGCAACACCGATCCCCAACAGCAGCGGCAGCGCGATGATGTTCGCGAAATTCAACGGCAAGCCGAGCAGCACGCTCAGTTCCAGCGTGACCGTCGCCGAGAGCAGCAGCGGCACCAGCGTGCGCAGCACATCGCCCAGATTACGCAAGGAAATCCACAACAGCACCGTGATCGACAACAGCGCCCATGCGCCCGCCTGCATGAATGCGTGGACGATGGTGTCGGCCGAATACAGGATTGATATCGGACCGCCGATCGCATTCGGTTCGGCATGCAATACCGCCGCGCTGAACGTGCGCAGCATCGTATCGTCTTTCGGATCGGCGCCCGGCAGGATCTTCGGCGAAACGTTGACCAAGGCCCGGCCATCGGCCGCGACCCACTGCGCCTTCAGCTCGACCGGCAGGCTTGCAATCGACACCGGCTGCGGCATCAGCAATGTCCGCAGCGAGGCCAATGCAAGCTTCAGCGGTTCGGCAATGGCGCGCTCGGCGCGATCGCGCGCGGCGACGTCGGCGTTGGCCAGTTTGCGCAGCGAGGTTGCCAGATGCTGTGCTTCGGCTTCTCCGGCGCCAGGATGATCGAGCGCGGCGTTTTCCAGCATGCCCGCCGCGTTTTTCAGCGCGGAAACACGGGTGCCGTCGCTGCCCGGCGCACTGGGCGCCTGCTCCAGCACCGGCAGCAACGCCTTCGCCGCGGTTTGAATCGTCAAGAGCTTGGCCTGCTGCTCGCCGGGCACGAAACTGTCCAGCGTGATGACCCGGCCCACTTGCGGAACCGCCCGCAGTTTTTCGGCTTCGGCTTCGGCGGCAGTCAGCGATGGCATCAGCACATGGACGTCGTTGACGCCCATTTCAGGCGAATCGGCGAGTTTGGTCAAGGTCGCCATGGATTCGGTATTCGGATCTTTCAGATGCAAGGGATTGAAATCGAAATGCAGATGCGTCAGCAAGGGCAAGCCGGCCAATACCAGCGCCAGCGTGCCGAACAGCAGCGGCTTGCGGTAGCGCTCGGTGAAGCGGTCGGCCGGCGCCAGCCATTTGAAGCCGGGCGCGGCTGGCTCGCCGCCGGGCTTGAGCACGGAGATCAGCGCAGGCAGCAGCGTCAGGCTGGAAGGAAATGCAACGAATAGGATGCCGACGCCGGCGATCAGTCCAAGTTCGGACACGCCCCGGTAGTCGGTCGGCAGGAAAGAGAAGAAGCTGGCAGCGGTGGCTGCGGCAGCCAGCGACAACGGCAGCGCAATCGCCCGCGTGGCGCCTATCAAGGCGTTTTCGATATTGTCATGATAGTGCCGTTCCTCGCGATAACGCACCGCAAACTGGATCCCGAAATCCACGCCGATGCCGACAAACAGCACCGCGAAGGCAACCGATATCATGTTGAGCGCGCCGACCATCAGCAAGCCGAGCGCGGCCGTCAGGGCCAGGCCCACGATCAGCGTGGCGAAAACCGCAAGCACCATTTTGCCGGAGCGTACCGCCAGCCAGAGGATGACCAGCACCGTGAGCAGCGTCGCGATCGCATTGGGAATCGCGCCCTGGCGCACCGAACCGAACTCTTCGTCGGCCAGCGGCCGCGGACCGGTCAGGCTGACCGTGGCGCCGAAACGCTCTTTCAAATGCAGCTCGGACGCGGTCAGACGGATTTGATCCGAAGCCGCCGAACCCGCTTCGAGCGCCCCGAAATCCACTATCGGCTGGACTTCGACGAAGGCGCGCGGCACCGTGTCCTTTGCCACCAGCGCGCGCCAGGACAGCCCGGCCGGCCGGTTCGCCAGCGCATCGTCCACGGTACGGGCGCTTTGATCCATGACTTTAGCCATGTCGCCGAGCTGGACTTCGCCGGTGGCCAGCGGCGTCAGCAGCATGACGGACAACAAGTTGCCGAGGCCGCGCAGCGAAGGATCGTGCGCGAGACGATCCAGCAACGGTTTCCCGCTGACCAATTGACCGGTGATTTTGCCGAGATCGGCCACGGACAGGAACAACAAGCCGTTATGATCGAAGAAATCGCCCGCTCCCGGCCGGCTGACCGAACTGAATAATTGTCGATTCTGCGCCAGGCGCGCAGCAAGCTCGGCCGCCGCGCTGTCGGCAAATTCCACGGAGGGCGCTTGCACCACGGCCAGAGTGATATCGGCGCGCTGCGGAAAGGCGGCTTCGATCGCCTTGTTGCGCAGAGCCCACGGCGCATTTGCGTCGATCAGACCCGACACATCGGTATTGATGGCAAAATGCGTTGCCGTGTAGTAGATGCTTGCTCCAAACAGCAGCAGCGACGCGAGGATGACCAGATACGCGTGCCGCATCGAAAGCCGGACAGTTTGTGCGATGAACGAAGTTAGCATGGACGCTTTGAAGTATTAGAATTAGGGCAACGCTGATTAAGCGGCGATGCCCATGACTTATTCAGTTGAACCTTAGGCTGTTTTGGCGTGTGGCCGGGCGCAAGTATATCCTGCCGGAACGGCAATCACGTATTTGGAGTGTTGAACAATGCAATCGAAACGCATGGCGAAGTTTGTGGCCGCGGTACTGGCAATGTGCTGCATGACAATCGCTTCGGCGCAGGACGCAAAGTCGTCCAATCCCAACGATTTCGTCAAAAGCGCGGTGGAAACGGTGGTCAAGGCCGCCAAAGCCGATCCTGCCGCAAAAGACGGCGACATCGGCGCCATGACCAAAGTGGTCCGGCGCGAATTTCTGCCTTATACCAATTTTGAACGGACCACGCAGATAGCAGTCGGCGCAGCCTGGGACAATGCCACGCCCGATCAGCGCAAACAACTGGTTCAGCAGTTCACCGAGTTGCTGGTGCACACTTATGCGCTGCAACTGACGCAGATTCGCGATCAAACCGTCCAGTTCAAGTTCGATCCGGCAAAAATCGATGCCAAGGGCAGCGATGGCGTGGTCCATACCGAGGTCAAGGGCATCGGCAGCGGCGACAGCCTGCAGGTCGGCTACCGGATCGCCAAGACGGCGGCCGGCTGGCGCATCTACGATATCGATATGATGGGCGTCTGGCTGACCCACATCTATCAGGGCCAATTCAGCGGCCAGCTGGCCAAGACCGGTGTCGACGGCCTGATCAAGTCGCTGGCAGACCACAACGCCCGCTTTGCCAAGTAAAGAGGTTCTTCAGACTTTTGATCCTTTTACCTGCTGCGGTGACCCTTCGACACGGCCTGCGGCCTGCTCAGGGTGAACGGGTTTTGTGAAAATTCAGAAAACCCCCGTTCGCCCTGAGCAGGCCGCAGGCCGTGTCGAAGGGTCACCGCATGAGCAACTTTTCCGCAGCGGAGTTAAAATCCGTCTTTACGACTGCAGGCAGCTACAGTGCCGCAAGGCGATTCGAAGGTCGTCAAAAAAATGCAGCGATTCAAGGGAGCCATTTATGCAAGTCATCCTAGCCCAGCCGCGTGGCTTTTGCGCCGGTGTTGTGCGAGCGATTGAAATCGTCGAACGCGCCCTGCAGAAGTACGGCGAGCCGGTGTATGTCAGACACGAAATCGTCCATAACCGGCATGTTGTCGAATCGCTGAAAGCCAAGGGCGCGCGCTTCATCGACGAGCTGGCCGAGGCGCCTATCGGGGCGGTCACTATTTTCAGCGCGCACGGCGTCGCCCGCACGGTGGAAGACGAAGCGCGGCAGCGTCAACTCAAAGTACTCAATGCAACTTGCCCATTGGTAACCAAAGTGCATCTTCAGGGTCAGAATTACCTCGCCAATGGCCGTGAGGTGATCCTGATCGGCCATGCAGGCCACCCCGAAATTCTCGGCACCATGGGGCAGATCGACGGACCGGTGCATCTGGTGCAGACCGAGAAAGATATCGAGTCGCTGCCGTTCGCCGCCGATACGCCGGTGTCCTACATTACCCAAACCACGCTTTCCGTGGACGAAACCCGCGATATCATTGCTGCATTGCGTAAACGATTTACCAATATTGTCGGCCCCGATACGAAAAACATTTGCTATGCGACGCAGCATCGCCAGACCGCCGTGCGCCAATTGTGCGAGCTGGCCGATGTGTTACTGGTCGTCGGCGCCACCAATAGCTCCAATTCGAACCGTCTGCGCGAAATCGGTACCGAAGTCGGCGTGCCCAGCTATCTGTTGGCCGACGGCAGCGAACTGAATCCGGATTGGGTGCGCGGCGCTCGCACAGTCGGCATCACGGCCGGTGCATCGGCGCCCGAAAGCATGGTCGACGACGTCATAAACACCTTGCGCCGGCTAGGACCGGTCGAAGTCAGTATCATGGATGGTATTGAAGAAAACATTCAGTTCCGGTTACCGTCGGAACTCATCGAAATCAAATCCGAACCCTATTTCGCCGGCGCTATTGCGCGCTAGCGCAACGCCGGTTCACCACTCAACACTGGAGTTTCAATTTTGGCTATTCCCTTTCGACAATCGGCATATGTCGGTGCATACCTGGTAAAAAAACGTCTGATGGGCGTCAAGCGCTATCCGCTGGTGATGATGCTGGAACCCTTATTCCGCTGCAATCTGGAATGCGCCGGCTGCGGCAAGATCGATTACCCGGATGAAATCCTGAACCAGCGCGTTTCGCTGGCCGACGCGCTCAAAGGCGTCGACGATTGCGGCGCGCCGGTGGTGTCGATCGCCGGCGGCGAGCCGTTGCTGCACAAGGAAATGCCGGAAATCGTCAGAGGCATCATCGCGCGCAAGAAATTCGTCTATCTGTGCACCAATGCACTGCTGATGGAAAAGAAGATGGACGATTACGAGCCGAGCCCGTTCTTCGTCTGGTCGGTGCATCTGGATGGCGATAAAGAGATGCATGACAAATCGGTATGCCAGGACGGCGTATACGATCGCGCGGTTTCCGCCATCAAGCTTGCCAAGCAGCGCGGCTTCCGCGTCAATATCAATTGCACCCTCTTCAACAACGCCGAGCCGGAACAGGTTGCGCGCTTCTTCGACAGCGTGAAGGGCATCGGCGTCGACGGCATCACGGTTTCGCCAGGCTATGCCTACGAGCGCGCGCCCGACCAGCAGCATTTCCTGAATCGCGAAAAGACCAAGCAATTGTTCCGCGACATCCTCAAGCTCGGCCGCGGCGGCCGCGACTGGGCCTTCAGCCAATCCAGCATGTTCCTGGATTTCCTGGCCGGCAACCGCACCTACCATTGCACGCCATGGGGCAACCCGACGCTCACCGTGTTCGGCTGGCAGCGTCCGTGCTATCTGCTCGGCGAAGGCTATACCAAGACGTACTCCGAACTGATGAACAGCACCGACTGGGATAAATACGGTGTCGGCAACTATGAAAAATGCGCGGATTGCATGGTGCATAGCGGCTTCGAAGCAACCGCGGTGAACGACACCTTGAGCCATCCATTGCGCGCGCTTGGCGTGGCATTGAAGGGCGTGAAAACTTCCGGCGCCATGGCCCCCGACGTCTCTTTCGACAAACAGCGTCCCGCTGAATACGTATTCTCACGCCAGGTTGAAATCAAGATACACGAACTGCGCGAACAAAAAGCGTAGTGCTTCCCGTGTTTTCCGGACCATCCTCGCCTGCTGAAATGCCGCCGGCAATCGAAGTCGGCGTCGACGTCAAACCCGGCGATCTGGTACTGGTGACCGGCGCTTCCGGCTTCGTCGGCTCGGCGGTGGCGCGCGCGGCGCTGGCCCGAGGCTGGCAGGTGCGGGTACTGGTTCGCCCCACCAGTCCACGCAGCAATCTGGACCAGCTCGATGTCGAGGTCGTCGAAGGCGACATGCGGGACCCGGCGTCGATGCAGCGCGCCCTGACCGGCGTGCGCTACTTACTGCACGTGGCCGCCGACTACCGGCTATGGGCGCCCGATCCGGAAGAGATCATGCGCGCCAATCTGGAAGGCACCCGCGTCGTCATGGAAGCGGCGCTGCACGCCCAGGTCGAGAAAATCGTTTATACCAGCAGCGTGGCGACGCTGCGCATCAAGGGTGCGTCCGGTCCAAGCCACGGCGCGCCGGTGGATGCGCTGTTTGACGAAGATGCGCCGGCCGATGAGCAGGATACGATCGGCGTCTACAAGCGCAGCAAAGTCGCGGCGGAGCGCCTGGTTGAACGGATGATCGCCACGCAACAGTTGCCGGCCGTGATCGTCAATCCATCGACGCCGATCGGACCCCGCGATATCAAACCCACGCCAACCGGCCGCATCATCGTCCAGGCCGCGCTCGGTAAAATTCCCGCATTTGTCGATACCGGCCTGAATCTGGTCCACGTCGACGACGTCGCGCAAGGCCATCTGCTGGCGCTGGAACGCGGCCGGATCGGCCAGCGCTACATCCTGGGCGGCGAGGACGTGAAGCTGCGCGAGATGCTTGCTGTGATCGCGCGCATGGTCGGCCGGAAGCCGCCGACGATCCAGTTGCCGCGCTGGCCGCTGTATCCGCTGGCGCTGGCCGCGCAAGGCATCGCCGGATTCACCGGCAAGGAACCGTTCCTGACGGTCGATGGCTTGAAGATGTCGCAATATCTGATGTTTTTCAGCTCTGAAAAAGCACAACGCGAGCTGGGCTACCGGGCCCGCCCCTATGCGGAAGGGCTGAGCGACGCGCTCGACTGGTTCCGCGGTTCGGGGTATTTGCGTTGAACGTCTTGTGGGCGGCGATCGCGGCGATATCGCTGATCATCTGGATTTACCTGCTGCTTGCCCGTGGCGGTTTCTGGCTGGCGCGCGAGCGGGACGATCGGGATGGATTTGACGGGTTGGATAGCCGGCCCGGCAGCAACCCCGCTGCACTCGGCGCTGGCGGCGTATCGGCCGAATGGCCTGACGTAACAGCGGTGATCCCGGCACGCAATGAGGCCGAATCGATCGCGCAAACCGTCGAATGCCTGTTGCGCCAGGATTACCCCGGCCGCTTGCGGGTGGTTGTGATCGATGATCAAAGCGACGATGGCACTGCCGCTTGCGCGCGCGCTGCCGCCGAGAAAATTGATGAGGGCGTCGATGCCGGCGCACGGCTGGATGTTTTGAGCGGCACGCCGGTTCCGGCCGGCTGGACAGGCAAGCTTTGGGCGGTAAGCCGGGGCATCGCCCATGCGTGCAGAGACCGTGGCGCTGCCGAGTCGCCCCCCGAATTCCTGTTGCTGACCGACGCCGATATCGCCCACGCGCCGGACAACGTGCGCATGCTGGTGATGCGCGCCCGCAACGACAATCGCGTACTGGTATCGCTGATGGCCAAGCTGCGCAACGATGCATTATTCGAGCGCGCGCTGATACCGGCTTTCGTTTTGTTCTTCCAGATGCTGTATCCGTTTTCCCAGGTTAACCGCCGCGATCATCGCCTGGCCGCTGCCGCCGGCGGTTGCATGCTGGTGCGCCGCGACGCGCTGGAAGCGGCGGGCGGCATCGAGCCGATCCGGGCCGAAATCATCGACGATTGCGCGTTGGGCCGGCAAATGAAAACGCAGGGCGCGATCTGGCTTGGATTAACCGAGCGCGCAGTCAGCGTGCGCCCTTATGACAATCTCGGCGAGATCCGGAAAATGGTGGCCCGCACCGCGTACGCACAACTCCAATATTCGCCGCTGCTGCTGGCCGGCACGCTCTTGTCGTTGTTGCTGACGTTCATTGCGCCGCCGTTGCTGGCCTTGTTTGCGCATGGTGCGGCGTGTGCGATGGGCGCGCTGGCATGGCTGGCCATGACGCTGGCTTATCAGCCGATGCTGCGCTTCTATCGGCAGTCCGCTTGGTGGGGACCGTTATTGCCGGGTGTCGCTGCGCTTTACGCCGCCTTCACATTCGACTCCGCGCTGCAGCACTGGCGCGGGCGGGGCGGGATGTGGAAGGGGCGGGCGCAGGCTCGCCGGTGATACTGAACAGTACTAGATCTGGCGTTCGAACCCGCGCTCGAATCCAAATTTGTAACCGATTTCGCTCCGCCCCAGCCCCAACGCGCGACGAGCGATCCGCGCATCACGAGCCAGCGCCAGCAATGCCGGCAACTGCCCAGGCCGCGCAAAAAGCGAGCGCAGCACCGCAAATACATTAACCGAACCGTCTTCCCGCATGCCGGCCAGGGCCGCGTGCGGCAGCGAGCGCTCGACAGGATCGATGACAACCCGGCAACAGACAAAGGGAAGGGCGTGCGCTTGTGCGATCCGAGCCACGATCTGGGATTCCATATCGACCGCAGCCGCACCGGTGGCCGTATGCAACGCGCGTTTCGCCTCCGTGCTTGCCACGGGAGCCGCCACCCCGGCGATATCGGCGTAATGCGCTTGCGGCAATGCGCGCAACAGCGCCTGCGACCAGACGGCATCGCAGGCAATCCGCTCCGCGCCATCGAGCAGCGCCTGCGCAATCACCCAGTCGCCGGGCCGCAATCCATCGATCAAGCCGCCCATGGTGCCGAAACTGACGATCCCCGAACAGCCTTGCCTTAGTTTTGTTTCCAGCAGCGCTGCCAGACCGGCGTTCTGCCGGCAGATCACCTCGACGCCGGTGTCGCCCCTCGCAGCAATGTCCGCTTCGAACTGCAAGCCGGTCACCACCAAAATGGGGCCGGCGTTCGCCGCATCCATCACATCCCGCACGGCGCCAGACAGGCGTTGCGCACGGTCAGATTGCGATAGCGGGCCAGTGCCCACAGCGGGAAGAATTGGCGATAGCCGTGATAGCGCAGATAGAAAACGCGCGGGAAACCGGTGGCGGTAAATTGTTCTTCGTCCCACAAGCCGTCGCTATTCAGGTTCTGGGTGCGCAGCAGATACTCGACACCGCGCGCCACAGCCGCGCCGTGTTCGGCGCCTGCCGCCATCAATCCCAATAACGCCCATGCCGTTTGCGATGCAGTGCTTGGCGCAGGTTCGTAGCCGCGATAATCGAGTTTGTAGCTATCGCCGGCTTCGCCCCAGCCGCCGTCTTGGTTCTGGATCGAAGACAACCATTGCGCGGCGCGCTGCAGCGGCGCTGCATTCGGCGCCATGCCGCTCGCGCGCAATGCGCACAGCGAAGACCAGGTGCCGTAGACGTAATTCATGCCCCAGCGTCCGAACCAACTGCCATCGGCTTCCTGCTCGTCGAGCAGATAGGCGACGGCGCGGGCCGCGGAAGCATCGCGCTCTGCGCTCGGCGGCAACTGCGCAAGCATCGAAAGGCATCTTGCCGATACATCGGAGGTCGGCGGATCGAGCAATGCGCCGTGATCCGAAAACGGGATGTTATTGAGATACAGATGCGTGTTTTCAGGTTCGAACGCGCCCCATCCGCCTTCGCTGCTTTCCATGCCGACCACCCACTCGCAGCCGCGTTCGATTGCATATTGGTATTGGGGCTGGCCTGACAACTGATCCGCGCGATGCATCGCCATCACCACCACCGCCGTATCGTCGACATCGGGATAATGCGGATTCGCGAACTGGAATGCCCAGCCTCCCGGGCGCACATTTTCGCGCCGGACGATCCAGTCGCCTCGCACATCGAGAATCTGCAAGGGCACCAGCCAATCCAGGCCGCGCCTTGCCCGCTCGATGGCGCGCGCGTCGCCGGTTTCCAGCAACGCATGCGCCGCCAATGCGGTGTCCCATACCGGCGACAGGCAGGGCTGGCAATACGCTTCTTCTTCGCCGACAACCAATAGCTTGTCGATCGAACGCCGCGCAATCGCGCGCTGGGGATGGTCGGCCGGATATCCCAGCGCGTCGTACATCATGACGGAATTGGCCATGGCCGGGAAAATCGCGCCCAGGCCGTCTTCGCCATTCAGCCGTTCCTCGATAAAGCGGACCGCGGCATTGATCGAACGCTGCCGCAGCCACTTCGGAAACCAGATGTTCGTCAGACGCAATACCTTATCGACACCCGAAAATACGGTGTACCAGAAGCGGGTCTGATGCGGCGCTTTCTTGATCGGCACGGTGGCCAGCGGCGATCCGACGAACAGTTCGTCGATCGTTACGCCGCGCGGATTGCGCGCGCGCGGGCGCAATGCCTGCAACACCAGCAGCGGTACGATCACCGTGCGCGCCCAGTATGAAACCTTCGACAGATGAAACGGAAACCATTTCGGCAGCAGCATGATTTCCGGCAGCATCATCGGCACCGCCGGCCAGCCGATCACGCCGAACAGCGCCAGCAGGATGCGCGTGAACAC
>DASYCG010000017.1:0-66042 GCA_036500325.1 Herbaspirillum sp.
CCAGACTTCCGTCGTGCCGCGCCCTTCGACCACCAGATAAATCTCTTCGAACATGTGCTTTTCGACATTCAGCGCGCCGGCCGGCGGCACCTCGATGACGAAGCAGCCCCACTTGCCTTCGGTGCCGTACAACTGAATGAAATGTCCGCGGCCTCCCTTGCGCTTCCATGGAAACAGCTCCAGGTTCTGCACCTTGCTGATGCCGATGCCGCGAAATACCGGTACGCCTTCCTGTTCCATGAACGCGTCGTATGGCGTCGGCTGTTTGTCGAATTTGCCGTAGCCGGCTTTCTTGCCTCCCGCTGGCTCGTGCCAGTGGGTGCGGTCTTTATCGTGGGGCATGATCTAACTCCTGAGCTGAGATTAAGGTGTCGGGGTGTTTGCGTCTATTCACTGTATAGCTAGTCTAATCATTTTTTGAATACTATAAACCTGCCCCGTTTCCTTGTCAATTACGAACGGACTTTGCATGACAATGCAAACCAGGACACCTGGTTTGCGGCATTGAATTGAGGGAGGATGCTGCAAGGTGCCCGACGCCAAAATAGACGGCGGATATGCATGCGTTTTACTGAATGAATTTACTTGGATCGGCTGATAATATCGACTGATCAGCCGATATCGAAGCTGTCGGATTTCAACATGGACTTGATGTTGAAATCCACCGCCCGCTTTACCGGAATCAATGCGCTCATCGCATTAACTCCGTCCTGCTTTTAATACCGGATTTATTTATCCACGAACGCGCGCTCAATTACGAAATGGCCGGGATGGCTCATATTGCCCTCTGTCAAACCCTTCTCCTTCAGCACCGCCACGGTGTCCTTGAGCATGGCCGGACTGCCGCACAACATGAAACGATCGTCTTCCATGCTGAAAGCGGGCAAGCCGAGCTTTTCAAAGAATTCGCCGCCGGCCAGCAATTGCGGAATACGGCCCTGATTGACAAACGGTTCCCTGGTCACTGTCGGGTAATAAAGCAGGCGGTCGGTAACCATTTCTCCCAGAAACTCATGATTGAACAGCTCGTTGGAAATGCGATCCTGATACGCCAATTCGTGTATGTGGCGGCAGCCGTGCACCAGAATCACTTTTTCATACTGATCATAGATATCCGGGTCTTGCACGATACTCATGAACGGCGCCAGGCCGGTACCGGTCCCCAGCAGATAAAGCCGTTTGCCGGGCAACAGATTCTGGCTCAGCAAAGTACCCGATGCTTTCCTGCCCACCAGAATGGCGTCGCCTACCTTGATATTCTGTAAACGCGAGGTCAATGGACCATCCTCGACTTTGATACTCAGGAATTCAAGCTTTTCCTCATAGTGAGGACTGACCATGCTATAGGCCCGCATCAGCGGTTTGCCCTCGACGTTCAAGCCGATCATGGCGAATTGCCCGCTCTGATACCGAAAGCTGGTTTCCCGTGTGGTCGTGAAAGAAAACAAGCGATCCGTCCAGTGATGCACAGACAAAACCTCAGCCTCATAAAAATTACTCATCGTGCCATTCCTTCATCAAAGATTCTGTAAAGTCCGGTATTGTCGCGCTAAATGCCATTTCTTGCAGATATGTCCAAGAAAATCCAGCGCAGCACCTTCACTTGTCATTTAATGCTTTCGGCACGGTAATGCAGGTATTCGAAGACCAGCGGCTTGGTTTCACTGGCAAATGTCAGCTGTTCAATACGCAGAATCGGCGATTTCGGCGCTGACGGATGTCGCATGATTCTCAATATCGGCAAAATGCAGCGGTTGGCCGAGCGCGGAGCCGCAGGCAGGCTGCGTCTGGCTATCGGTCGCGCGCCGGCCACAGAAATATTGCCGGCGCGCTGCTTGTGGACCATCGATGGAATGCTTACGAACCGCGATATAAAGAGTTGGAAACGAGACCGCCCTGTGCTGTCTGCAATTCTGCTTCAACCTGCTGACGCGACTTGCCCGACTGGACTGCCGGCTGTATCGGATATTCCGCATCGCCGTTAGCCTGCCAGTGTTGCGAATTGTCCTGGCGCAGTTCAGCCACGACTTCGGCGCGAGTCCGGGTAAAGCCGGCAGGTGGATTCAAAGGGATATCGCTATCGGCCAGAACAGCACCGGCAGAAACGGACAGTAACAATAATGCTGTGAGTTGTTTGACGTTCATTTTGAGACTCTCTTTCAGATAGTGGATCGTTTTTCGGATAATCAGCGCTTTGCCTTTATTGGCTGGGCGACTGATTCCAAGTATGCGGATCGTCTGTATCTGGAATGTGTCTCTGGATGCCGCTTTTTGTATGTGAATGTAAGCAACTGCAAGCAGATACATAAACATATATATCAAAGGGATTTTGCGCTATCAGCTTTGAAGATTTTTCAACATCAGCCGCGCTTCGAGCCCCCCGCCGTCACGGGCATGCAAGGACAATGTGGCATCCATCGCAAGCGTGAGTTGACGCGCAATCGCCAACCCCAGGCCGGTGCCGCCGGTATGACGATTGCGCGACGCTTCAAGCCGATAGAACGGCTCGAATACTGCCTCCAGCGCCTCCGCCGGAATACCGGGTCCGCGATCGAACACTGAAATTTTTACCTGACCGTCCGCCAGCGCCGACACCGCAATCTCTGCCGTCCCGGCGTACTTCAAGGCGTTGTCCACCAGATTGCAGAGGATGCGGCGCAAGGCCTGCGGACGCGTTACCAGCGCGTTGCCGACCCGGCCCTCCAGGCTCACCTCCTGGCCTGCGTCGACGTAATCGCACACCAGGCTGTCGAACAAAGCATCGGGATCGATGCGGCACGGTACTTCTGCCGCGCCGTGCAAAGTGCGCGCATAGGTCACGCCTTCTTTTACCAGCGTTTCCATTTCCTGCAGATCCTGTTGCAGCTTGGTGTGCTGTTCGCTGTCATCCATGACGTCGATCCGCAAACGCATCCGGGTAATCGGCGTTTGCAGATCGTGCGAGATCGCCGCCAGGATCTGGATGCGCTCGGTCATGTAGATTGCGATACGGTCCTGCATTGCATTGAAGGCCTTGGCGGCGCGCGACACTTCCGACGGCCCGTCTTCCGGCAGACGGGCCGCTTTCAGATCCGGCCCCAATGCGTCCGCTGCCTGCGCCAGTTGGTGCAGCGGGCGCGTCGCCAGCCGCACTGCCAGCCAGCAGCAGCAGGCCAATACGGCTAGCTGCAATATAAGCACCAGCGGCAGCCAGGGCGATAGCGGCAAGCGCGCTACCGGCCGCACATCGATGGTCAGCGGCATGCCGTCGGTCAGGCGCAAGTGCACCTGGAAGCGCTCGTGCTGGCCGGGCACGGCGTTGGCCGTCAGTTGATAGGTGGTGCCGATGCCGTCGGCAATCGACTTGGCCACGCGCGCCGACAAAACGGCATCCGGCGCGACACCGGTGATTCCGGGGCCGAGAATGAATTCATAGTTGCGCCGCGCCAGCCGCGCCAGCCATTTGGGACGCTCGGCAGCCGGCAGGTAATCGAGCAGTGCAACCGCACCGGTGACCTCGCGTTCGATATTGCCCATCATCATGTTGGTGGTAGCGTGATTGCGTTCGGTCATGGTCAGCCAGAACGACAGCGCCTGCGCCAGGGCCAGACCCACGCATAGAATCAAGGCCAGCCTGGCGAACAGCGAGCGCGGCGCAGGTAGCGCCGACAGCAGCGCCGCCGGCCGCATCATTGCGCGCCGCCGTTCACTACCACCGCCGCCGAAAACACATAGCCTTCGCTGCGCAGGGTCTTGATGTAGCGCGGCTCGCGCGCTACATCCAGCAGGCGCTGGCGCAGCCGGCTGACCAGCAGATCGATGGAGCGGTCGAACGGATCCGACTGCCGGCCCTGCGTCAGGTTAAGCAATTGCTCGCGCGTCAGCACGCGCTGCGGATGGTCGAGGAATACACGCAGCAGGCGGTATTCGGCGCCGCTCAGGGCGACCATGGTGCCGTCGGCATCCAGCAAATGGCGCGCCGTAGTATCGAGCCGCCAATCGCCGAAGCTGAGTATCTGGGCCGCTTCCGTGACTTGCATATTGGCCGGCAGCATGCGCGCCCGGCGCAACACGGCGCGGATGCGCGCCAGCAGCTCGCGCACCGCAAACGGCTTGGCCAGGTAATCGTCGGCGCCCATTTCCAGGCCGACGATGCGATCGGTTTCTTCGCTGCGCGCGGTCAGCATCAATACCGGCACCGTACGGAATTTGCCCGCACGCAATTCGCGGCACAATACCAAGCCATCTTCGCCTGGCAGCATCAAATCCAGCACGATCAAATCCGGTGCGCCCTGTTCCAGCACGGCCCGCATCTGGCGTCCGTTGGCGGCCAGCGATGCGCGCAAGCCGTTCTTTTCGAGGTAGGCGGCGAGCAGTTCGCGGATGCCGCGATCGTCATCGACGATCAATATGTGATCTAGATTTTCCATTCGGGAATCATACCTTACGACGCTTTTGATATGGACGGCTTGCATGGATCAGCGTGCACTGCAGCGGCGCGCTCATTTCTGCTGCGAAACCGCCCGCTACGAAGGCCAGTATGGCAAACAGGCGCCGGTACTTCATGCCCCCACGGTCGGCGGTAGTACGGACTTCCGATTGGACGGCGCCGCCGCGGCGGGATTCGTTCGATGCATCGTTGCTCATGCGTTTCTTCCGGTTAGCAATATCTACACAGTTGGGTTGCGGTTGCGTAACTTATAGCGCAAGCCCGGCAACGATTTGTGTCTCAATGTATCCGGCGCGGCATCGATACAAAACATTGCACTCGCGCGGCATTGCGGACACATACCGGATACGTTGGGGCGTTCAAATACGGCTATCCCAATCAAAGGAAGCGCCGATATGCATAATCTCATCGAAACCCCGCTGGCCCTGCTCGCCGGCCTGCTCACCATCGCCTCGCCCTGCATCCTGCCGGTGGTGCCTATCCTGCTCGGCACCTCGGTCGACCGCCCTGGCCGGGTCCGCCCCTTGTTCATCATGCTGGGTTTCATCCTGACCTTTGCTTCTTTTGCAATGCTGTTGGGCGCCGTCTCCAGCGTGATTCACGTGGCGCAGGAAGCGCTGCGCAATACAGCCATCGCCTTGCTCGCGATTTCCGGCCTGCTGCGTCTGTGGCCGCGTCCGTACGAATGGCTGGTGGCGCGACTGGAGCAACCGCTGCAACGCCTCGGCGCCAACGGCATAAGCGGCATAAGCGCCGGCCCGGGCAACGCCGGCGGCTTCGTGCTCGGCATGTCGCTCGGTGCCGTGTGGACGCCATGCGCCGGACCGGTGCTGGCATCGATCCTGGTGCTGGTGGTCAAGGCGCAAGACCTCGGCTGGTCGGCCCTATTGCTCACCATCTACGCCGTCGGCGCCGCCATTCCCATGCTGGCCATCATCTACGGCGGCCAATACATGACCCGCCGCGCACGCATCGTGGCGCGCCATGCACACCGCCTGCAACAGGTATTCGGCGTGCTGGTGATGCTGACTGCGCTCGCCATCTATTTGCAGTACGACGTCCTGGCTTATTCCTGGATCGCCGCTTTTTTCTCGAACTTTTCCGCCCATTGAAAGGACTTTGACATGCTCTCCCGACTCAAGACACTGGCCACAGTGGCCGCATTCGCCGTCACCGCGGCAACCACCGGCGCCGCTCTGGCTGCGCCACCCGCCAACAGTAGCCGCGCACCGGAATTCACCGGCATCGAAAAATGGCTCAACAGCGATCCGCTGACCATGCAGCAGTTGCGCGGCAAGGTGGTGCTGGTCGATTTCTGGACTTATACCTGTATCAACTGCATTAACACCCTGCCTCATGTAAAGAGCTGGTATTCGAAATACAAGGATCAGGGCCTGGTCGTGGTCGGCGTCCATACGCCTGAATATCCGTTCGAGCGCAGCACCGATAACGTCAAGACCGCCATCAAGCGCTTCGATATCAAATACCCGGTTGCGCAGGACAATAACTACGCGACATGGAGCGCCTATAACAACCAGTACTGGCCGGCGTTTTATCTGATCGACAAGAAAGGGCAAGTGGTCTACACCCATTTCGGCGAAGGCCAGTACGACCAGACCGAAGCCACGATCAAGGCCCTGTTGGCGCAAAAGGATTAATGCGCAGGGGAAGCACTGATTAAGCGTAGCTGGCGGCCCAATCTACGGATCGCCAGCTACACTCACTCGGCACTTCCTTTTATATAGTGAAGTCCCACAATCTTATAAAGGATCGTTCCATGTCTAACGATATAAACCAGAATCGCCGCCGTATTTTCGGCATTGCGACAGCCACCCTTGCCGCTGCTCAACTCGGCCTGATCGGTTCCGCCAAAGCGCAGACCGCCAACACCAAACCGGGCAATCCGGCGGCCATCAAGCCAGGCACGAACACATCGTTCGGCGCGCTGAAGCAGATCAATGCCGGTCTCCTGAATGTCGGATACGCCGAAGCCGGCCCCGCCAACGGTCCTGTGGTCATCCTCTTGCATGGCTGGCCCTACGATATACACAGCTTTGTCGATGTCGCCCCTTTGCTGGTCTCGGCAGGTTATCGGGTAATCATCCCGCACCTGCGCGGCTATGGCACGACACGCTTTCTTTCAAAGGACACATTCCGGAACGGCCAGCAAGGCGTGGTTGCGCTCGACATCATCGCTTTGATGGATGCGCTCAAGATCCAGAAAGCAATCCTCGCCGGTTTCGACTGGGGCGCACGAACCGCCTGCATCATCGCGGCAGCCTGGCCGGAGCGTTGCAAAGCGATGGTCTCGGTGAGCGGCTATCTGATGACCAACGTCGATGACAGCAAGCGTCCGTTGCCGCCGAAGGCCGAATACACATGGTGGTATCAGTTTTATTTCGCGACGGACCGCGGCCAGTTGGGCTACGAGCAAAACCGCCACGATTTTAACCATCTCATTTGGGAGCAGGCTTCGCCGAAGTGGCATTTCGATGACGCCACTTTCGACCGCAGTGCAGCGTCCTTCGACAATCCGGATCACGTCGCCATCGTTATCCACAATTACCGCTGGCGGCAAGGCCTGGCGGCAGGCGAGCCCCAATACGACGAACTGGAAAAGCGCCTGTCTGCAGGACCGGTGATTACCGTGCCCACCATCACGCTTGAAGGCGATGCCAATGGTGCGGCACATGCAGATCCCAAGGCCTACCGCAGCAAATTCTCGGGGAAATACAAGCACCAGACCCTCACCGGCGGCATCGGCCACAACCTGCCGCAGGAAGCGCCTCAGGCGTTCGCACAGGCAGTGATCGAAGTCGATAGTTATTGATTTTATTTGTCCTCGAACTTCAAGACCTCAATAAAAAATCCGCTGCGGATATTTTCGCAGCGGATTTTTTATACGACAGAATTTGTCAAAATAAGTGTCCGGTTTTACGCCATAGGCTTGCGTAATGTCGGCGCCATACGCACCATATGGATGGTGGCGGAAAACAGCCGCTCGGCGTCTTTCGACAGATCGAAATTGTCCGGCTCGAACAGCCAGTCATGCAGCAAACCCGAAAACGTGGCGTGCACCATCACATACGCCAGATCGATATCGAGATTGGCCGGCAGCTGCCCGCACGCGATCGAATTCGCCAGCATCTTTTTGATTTTCGTTTTGCCTTTCATGAAACTCTCGCGGCGGCGCACCACGATCAGGTCGTCCGGTTCCACGTGTTCGCACTTGTTGAACAGAATGTCGAATACCTTGCGGGTACGCGGGTCGTGCACGACATGGCGCAGCACTTGCACGGCATCGATCAGAAATTGTCCTAGCGGATCGGTCGCGCGCAGCTCGGTTTCCGCATCCATCATCGCTTCCAGCGGCAGCTTGACGCGTTCGCACATGGCGTTAAAGAGATGGCTTTTGTTTTCGAAATGCCAGTAAATCGCGCCGCGCGTCACATCGGCGGCCGCAGCGATGTCGGCCAGCGACGTTTGCGACACGCCGTGCGCATAAAATACATCTTCTGCCGCATCCAGAATGCGGCTGCGCGTCTCAAGCGCTTCTTCCTTGGTGCTTCTGGCCATCGAACACCTCATTTGAACAACTACACCGGCGGCTGGCCGATGGAACTTTATTATCCCGCGATTATTCGCTATCGGCCGGACGCGGCTGATCGCCGGTGTGTTCGATCCAGCCGCCGCCCAGAAACTGATACAGATCGACCAGATTGGTCAACCGTTGCAGACGCGCATTGATCAGCAGCAACTGTGCATTGTACAAATCGGTTTGCGCGGTCAGCACCGTCAGGTAACTATCCACGCCGTTGTGATACCGCAGATTCGATAGCACCAGCCGCCGGTCTTGCGACGTGGCATACCGCTCGAGCGCCTGGATTTGATTGTCGTAAGTGCCGCGTGCGGCCAGGCCGTCGGCCACTTCGCGGAATGCGGTCTGGATCGCTTTCTCGTAATTGGCGATTTCGATGCGTTTTTCGACTTGCGCCAATTGCAGATTGGCGACGTTGGAACCGCCGGCGAAGATCGGCAGCGAGATTTGCGGCGCAAACGACCAGGCCTTGGAACCGGCGCTGAATAATCCGCCGAAGGTCGGCGACAAGGTACCCAGCGTGCTGGTGAGCGAAATTTCCGGGAAGAACGCAGCGCGCGCGGCGCCGATATTGGCGTTCGCCCCGCGCAGCGCCTGTTCGGCTTCAGCGATGTCCGGACGCCGCTTCAACAGATCGGACGGCAGGCCGGCCGGAATATCGGCGAGCAGGTTCTGGCTGTCCATCGGCAGCCCCGGCGGCAGATCGTCCGGCAACGGCTGGCCTACCAGCAGGACCAGCGCGTTTTCAGCCTGCGCCCGCAAGCGCAATTGCGATTCCAGATTGGCCGAAGCCTGCTCCAGAATGCCTTGCGACTGACGCAAGTCGAGTTCCGATCCGGTACCGGTATCGAATTGCAGCTTGGCGATCCGGTACGACTCTTGGGTGTTGGTCAGCGTATTGCGGGTCACCACCAATTGATCGTCGTAAGCGAGCATGGTCAGGTACTGCGCCGCGACCGACGACAACAGCGAGATCTCCGCAGCCTTGCGTGCCTCCGCGGTCGACAGATATTGCGCCAGCGCCTGATCCTTCAGGCTGCGTATCCTGCCGAAGAAATCGATTTCCCACGATGCATTGAGTCCCACCGAATAGGTGTTCGAAATCGGCTTGCCGGAAGAAGAAAGATCCAGCGGCGTGCGCGACTTGTTTTTCGACGCAGCCGCATCGATCGTCGGGAACAGCCCAGCACGCGTGACTTGATAACGCGCCTGTGCGGCTTCCACATTCAGCATCGACACGCGCAGATCGCGATTGTTTTTCAGTGCGAGTTCTTCGATCCGTTGCAGACGCGGATCGGCGAAGAAGTCGCGCCAGCCGATGTCGGCTGCCGCCAGCGCGTTGGCGCTGCGGCCGTCTTTCGCGGACGCTGCATTTGGCTGTGATTCGTACACGCCGCCTTTGGGGAAGGTCGCCGAAACGGGCGCGTCGGGACGTTCGTAAGTCGGCTGCAACGAACAGCCGGCAGCCAGCAGCGCGACCGCTGTAGCGACGAGAGTGTGCTTCATCATCTCAATGCCCTTCCACTGTGCCGGCATCGCCGCGACCATCGCCACCACCGCTCTGGCCTTCGATCCTGGCGGTGCTGCCGGGCGACCGCTGCTCTTTATTTTTGCCCTTGCCGATCTGGCTGATCACGACAAAGAACATCGGGATCATGAAGATCGCAAGGAAGGTAGCCGTCAACATCCCGCCGATCACGCCGGTGCCGATGGCGTGCTGGCTGCCCGAACCCGCGCCGTTACTCAGCGCCAACGGCAGCACGCCGAGAATGAAGGCCAGCGAGGTCATCAGAATCGGCCGCAAACGCAGACGGGCTGCTTCGATCGCCGCGTCGACCGTGCTCATGCCTTGCATCCGCAAATCGCGGGCGAACTCGACGATCAGAATCGCGTTTTTCGCCGACAGGCCCACGGTGGTCAGCAAGCCGACCTGGAAGAACACATCGTTTTCCAGTCCGCGCAAGGCCACGGCAGTCAGCGCGCCCAAGACGCCGAGCGGCACCACCATGATCACCGAGAATGGAATCGACCAGCTTTCATACAGCGCCGCTAGACACAGGAACACGACCAGGATGGAGATCGCGTAAAGCACCGGCGCCTGCGACCCCGATTGGCGTTCCTGCGCCGACAGGCCGGTCCATTCGTAACCGATGCCAGGCGGCAGCTTGGCTGCGATTGCTTCAATGGCGTTCATGGCCTGGCCGGTGGATTTGCCCGGCGCCGCGGCGCCCTGGATTTCGACCGACGAGATACCGTTGTAGCGCTCGAGTTTCGGCGAACCGTAGGTCCACGAACCCGTGGCAAAGGAAGAGAACGGCACCATGCCGCCGGACGCATTGCGCACATACCATTTGTTGATATCTTCCGGACTCATGCGATAAGGCGCATCGCCTTGCACGTAGACTTTCTTGATCCGGCTGTCGGTATCGAGGAAGTTATTTACATACGAAGCACCCCACGCGATAGAGAAAGTCTGGTCGATATCGGCAGGCGATACGCCCAGCGCATCGGCTTTTTCGCGATCGATATTGACCTTGAACTGCGGCGTGTCGCCCAGGCCGTTCGGCCGCACCAGCGCCAAAGAGGGGTCCTTGGCAGCCATGCCGAGCAGCATATCGCGCGCCGCCATCAGCTTGGCGTGACCGACGCCGGCCTGATCTTCCAGTTCGAAGTCGAAGCCGGACGCCGTGCCGAGTTCGCGGATCGGCGGTGGGCTGACCGGAATAATCGTCGCATCCTTATAGGATCCGAAATGCCCGAATATGCGTCCAACCAAGGCTTGCACCTTCTGATTGGCCGCCTGGCGATCTGCATAGTCCTTCATCTGCACGAACACCAACGCAGAGTTCTGGCCGCGGGCCGCGAAGCTGAAACCGTTCAGCGTAAAGACTGCCTGCACCACCGACTTTTCGTCGTTCAATAAATAACTGGTGACATCGGCCAGCGCCTTGGCAGTGCGTTCCTGCGTGGTGCCGGTAGGCGTTTGCACCAGCACGAACATATTGCCCTGATCTTCATCCGGCAGAAACGATTTCGGCATATGCAGGAACAACAGCGCAACTACCGCGATGACTGCGGCGTAGATGATCAGCCAGCGTCCCGAACGACGGATAACGTGGATCACGCCGCTGTGATATTTTTTCTGGCTCTTTTCAAAGGTACGGTTGAACCAGCCGAAGAAACCGGTCTTGGCCACATGGTGGCCGCCCTTTTCGATCGGTTTCAGAATCGTCGCGCAGAGTGCCGGCGTCAGAATCAACGCGACCAGCACGGACAACACCATCGCCGCCACGATCGTCAACGAAAACTGGCGATAGATGGCGCCGACCGAACCGGCCGAGAACGCCACCGGCACGAACACCGCCGACAACACCAGCGCCACGCCGATCAGCGCGCCGGTAATCTGGCCCATCGCCTTGCGGGTGGCGTCTCGCGGCGATAGCCCCTCTTCGGCCATCACCCGTTCGACGTTCTCCACCACCACGATCGCATCGTCCACCAGCAAGCCGATGGCCAGCACCATCCCGAACATCGACAGCACATTAATCGAGAAGCCCACTGCCGACATGATCGCAAAAGTACCTAACAGCACGACCGGTACGGCAATCGTGGGAATCAGCGTGGCGCGCAAGTTCTGCAGGAACAGATACATCACCAGGAACACCAGCACGATGCCTTCGATCAGCGTCTTGAATACTTCTTCGATAGATAATTTGACGAAAGGCGTCGTGTCATACGGATACTTCACCACCATGCCCGGCGGGAAGTTTTTCGACAGTTGCTGGATTTTTGCGCGCACGGCATTTGCCGTGTCCAACGCATTGGCATTGGTGGCAAGCTGGATACCGAAGCCGGCGGCTTGCTGGCCGCTGTATTTGGTATCGAAGTTGTAGTTTTCAGCACCGAGTTCGATGCGCGCGACGTCCTTCAGGCGCACTTGCGAACCGTCCGCATTGACCTTCATCAGAATGTTGCCGAATTGCTCGGGAGTCTGCAGCAGGGTCGACTGGGTAATCGTGGCCTGCATCATCTGGCCCGGCACCGACGGCGCGCCGCCGAGACCGCCGGCGGCGATCTGCACGTTCTGCGCGGCGACTGCGTTCTTGACATCGAGCGGCGTCAGGGCGTAGTTGTTCAGCTTGTTGGCGTCGAGCCAGATCCGCATCGCGTATTGCGAACCGAACAGCTGCACCGTGCCGACCCCGTCGACCCGGCTGATCTGATCCTGCACCTTGGAGGCCACGTAGTTGGTCAGATCGTTGCGGCCCATGCTGCCGTCTTCGGAAACGAACGCCATGAACAACAGGAAGCTGCTGCTGGATTTGGTGACTTTGGTACCGTTTTGCTGCACGGCTTGCGGCAGCAACGGCGTAGCGAGCTGCAACTTGTTCTGCACCTGCACCTGGGCGATATCCGCATTAGTGCCGGCGGCGAAGGTCAGCGTAATCGTTGCGCTGCCGGAATCGTCGCTGGTGGAGGAGATATAAAGCAGATGATCGAGGCCGCTCATTTGCTGCTCGATAACTTGCGTTACCGTATTTTCAACCGTGCTGGCCGACGCGCCTGCATAGTTGGCGCTGATCTGGATGGCCGGCGGCGCGATCGTCGGATACTGCGCGATCGGCAGACTGAAAACCGACGCGAGACCCGCCAGCATAAGAATAATGGCGATCACCCACGCAAAAATCGGGCGATCGATAAAGAAATTTGCCATGAAGCTGGCTCCTGGTTATTTCGAGCCGGATTGTTGAGGGGCAGATACGGATGCCGGCGCTGGTGCGGCAGCAGAAGCCGGCGCAGGTGTTTGCACACCGCCGGCGGCACTCGTTGTGCCGTTCTCTGCAGGAGCAGGCGGCAGCGTCGCGGCAACAGGCTTGACCGTAGCGCCGGGCTTGACCTTATCCACGCCGTTGACGACTACCCGCTCGCCCGGATTGAGGCCGCTCTCGACTACCCAGTTGCTGCCCCAAGTACCCGATGTGGCGATCTGGCGTATCGCGACCTTATTGTCCGGGCCGACTACCAGCACGGTAGGCTGCCCTTTGGCGTCATGCGTCACGCCGATTTGCGGTACCACCAGCGCTTTGTCGTTGATGCCTTCATCGATCTTGGCATGCACGTACATGCCCGGCAGCAGCACGCGGCTCTTGTTCGGAAAAATAGCGCGCACCGTGACCGAACCGGTGCCGGCATTGACGCTGACGTCCGAGAACTGCAATTTTCCGGTTTCAGGATAGGCGCGGCCGTCTTCCAGGGTCAGTCTGACTTTGGCCGCATTGGCGCCGCTGGTCTGCAGGCGCCCTTCCTGTATCTGGCGGCGCAATTTGAGTCCGTCCACGCTGGATTGCGCCATGTCGACATACACCGGATCGAGCTGCTGCACGGTGGTCAATAGTGTTGCCGAGCTGGCTTGCACATAAGCACCCGGCGTGACTTGCGACAGGCCGATCCGGCCCGATACCGGCGCGGTGACATCGGTATAACCGAGATTGATGGTTGCGGTATCGAGCTGCGCCTTGCCGGCTTCAACATCGGCGGCGGCCTGGCCTTGTGTGGCGACCGCGTTATCGTAATCCTGCTTGCTGACTGCATTGCCTTCGACCAGGATCTTGAAGCGGGCAACCTGCGCGTTCTGCGTTACCAGATTGGCTTGCGCCCGGGCCAGCGCCGCTTTCGCATTATTGCGCGCAGCGATATATGGCGCCGGGTCGATCTTGTAGAGGCGTTGCCCCGCCTTTACATCGGCGCCTTCCGTGAATTCACGAGAGAGCACGATGCCATCGACCCGTGAGCGCACCTGCGCCACCAGGAACGCGCTGGTGCGACCCGGCAGTTCGCTGATGACAGGCACCGATGTCGGCTGAACTGTAAATACACCGACTTCAGGCGCCGGGGGCGCCGCAGGAGGTGGCTTTTGTCCGCAAGCTGCGAGTATTACTGCGAGCGATGCGGCACTGACTAAACGGCAGGTAGACCATTCAACACGCATGAACCGACCTCAATGTTAATTGCTGGGATGAACGAAATACCGTTCCGAAGGAAAAACAAGCTGGCAGACTAGCCGATGGCGAATTGTACTGAATACATTCGTTAACGTATGTAACAGCATATATGACAGGCGAATCTTATCACTGCTTCTGATAATAGAATTTCAAATACTGCGAAATTCCAATATCTTTACTGCTGCCGCCCACCTATTCAAGTTGCTGGCTGACATGATTTTGCGATATGCCTGCCTTTGTTCGGCTGCTTTTACATTGTAAAGATGGGCGGAAAAAAGCCTCTTCATCCTTACAGATTAAAGAGGCTTCTATTTCTATTTAACTGATTAAAATCAAAGACTTATTCTATTTTCATTTGATATTTCCTGGCTTTGACTCTTTACATCATCCGGCTGCTATTTTTTTTACGCCTTTACGATCGATCAAACCGTCCGGATCAGCCCAAGCCGCTGTAGTGCTGTCACACCTCTTGTATTGTTAAATTTGCAGGCTGAAGCTGTTTTTTCGGTATATCGGCATGCGCCTTTGTACTGGACTCTTGCCCAGGTATATCTTTACCCGCGAGCGCAAACGCCAGGGTTGCTGCCGAAGGATTCAAACTGTCGACCATCGAACTCGGCATGAGAATCGTGGCCCCTCTTTCCTTCGTGGTTTCATAAATAATGTTCATCGCGCGAAGTTGCAGCGCGACTGGATTCCCTGCATAAATATTGGCAGCCTCGACAAATTTTCCGGCAATCGCCGCCTCAGCCGATCCGAGAATCACCCGCGCCTGCTTCTCGCGTTCGGCCTGAGCTTGACGGGACATCGCATCTTGCAGCGCCTCTGGAATGGCGACATCGCGGATCTCCACCGAACTCACCGATATACCCCATGGAGCGGTTTTTCGGCTGATCGCGTTCTTCAGTTCCTCATCAGCCTCCTTGCGGTCGGATAACAAGGCGGCCAACATCGATGCGCCGATCATTTCGCGCAGCGAAGTCTGTGCAACCCGGTCGATAGCTTGCCGATAATTAGTGATCGCCAATGCAGCTTTTTCAGCATCCTCCACGTGCCAGAAAATGATCGCATCGACGTTGATCGGCACAGTGTCCTTGGTGAGCGCCTGCTCGGCGTTAAAGGCGGTGGTCTGGATACGGCAATCGATCACGGCAACCACATTATCAATGACCGGAATGATTGCAAATAATCCTGCGCCCTTGACACTTTGAAGCTTTCCCAATCTAAGGATCACAAACTTTTGCCAGACATTGGCCATCTTCAGCGAAGCAGCAATGATCAATGCGACGCCGAAGAAAACCAAAGCGAAATACGGATTCACCCAGTTTCCGACGGCGAGTCCCGCGAGGAGAAAGACAAACACTAGAAATGCTGTAATGGGATTCATCATGATTCCTTTACTCTGCATATTTATATTTGAAATATTACTCCTTTGCCGGTTATCGGCACGATAGGCACAAGGGTGTTCGCGATAAGGAAAATGGAGCCATAAGGCTCCATTCTTTTTTAACATTAACCTGTGCAGCCATCTGCTGCGGGACGATGTCTGCTAGGCCGGCTTTTTGCCGCTAACCGCGTCTGCCTGGAGTTTCATTATGTCTGCGAACGAGGTAGGCAACGCGGCAGCGGTCGGTGTCGAGAGGTCGCCGGGGCTCTGCTTATCAAGCGACGCATAGTAGGCGGCTTTTGGGCTGTTCTGCCATCCACCGATGGGATCTTTCCCCTGGGCCATCATATCTTTAATCCAGGCTGTTCCTGAATTACTTACGGTAAGCGTATTACTCATAGCGATCCTTATATTTACGGTTAAATATTTCAAAGGAAAAACGTTGCAGTCCGATGCTTCTGCGTCACAAATCAATTCTTGATTTCACCATAGCTATAAAGTTGCTATATTTGCACAGGGTACATCCTGGATGCGGGAAGCGATATGCGAAAGTGCGTAGGATTTACCCTTCAATTCCACATCGAATCGTTCGAATAAGCCCCGTCACATCGCGGGCGCGGGCCCGTCTATCAACGATATATTTTTTTTCGCATCGCCCTGATTCAAGGCATCCATTGCTTGCGATACTTGCAAGGCATGATTGCGCATGTTTTCAGCTGCGGCTGAGGCGCGTTCAATCAGGACAGCATTCTGCCGGGTCATTTCGTCCATCTGGGAAATCGCCTGATTGACTAATTCGATGCCATCGCGTTGTTCTTGGCTGAAAAATCAGCAGCGTCGGTACCAGTGCTACAGGAAGGCCAACCAATAAAGCGATTAAGAGCGTGTCATGCCATTGGGATAGTCCAAGTGACAATATAAACAGCAGCCATAGCACGGGTAGAAAAAGCTTATCCGCCTTGGCTTAGAGCCCTTGGTGCACGCGTTTTTCTTGACGAATAATTATCATTTTTTTAGTTATTTAAGTCTTGAATACGCCGTGCCAATGGTTAAATTAGCCGGTCGCGCCCCCATAGCCTCGATCGTTGAATCGCCGATATCCGGCGCTCAACGCATCAGCGTATCTTGATTTCGACGTAGCGATTGCGCGGTTCCGGCCGCCCTTTTTTTTCCGGCACCAGGGGATCGTCGGCGCCCCTGCCGATTACTTCAATGCTAACCGAGTCGACTTTGGCGCGAACCAGTTCACGCTGAATTTTCTGTGCGCGGTGCAGCGCGAGTTGGTCGTTAAGCCGTTTGGCGCCCAGATCGTCCGCATGGCCGGTTACGAGGAATTCACCGGCGGGAAACTGTTTGAAGTCCTTGATGGCCTGCGCCAGCAAATCCTTCGAGGCCGGGGTGGGCAGGTCTTTGCCCAGATTGAAATACAGCAGATATTTACGCGGACGCAGCGGCAGGGATGTCATCACCGGTGCGTATCGCTCACTCACTTCGGCTTCGCTCAGCATAGTCTGCTTGCCCGCGTTGCCGCCCCGGGTTTCCACCGAAGCATAAGGTGTCGATAAGGTCGATTCGCCACCACTGTTGGAGCGAATAACGATGCTGCTGGGCGTGCCATCGGGTTGCGGCAGCAAGACAAACCGTTCCCTGCTTGCGCAACCGGCCAATATCAGCAGGGGCAGCATGACCCCCATCAAGCGCTTATTCATCGGGGACATCCACAATAAAATCGGTGCCGCGAATGCCGATGATGGCGTCCGGCGTTCTGAGTTGCCGGCTTTCAGGCGCCAACTTGCCGATCAGGCCGGTAACAAAGCGCAGTGTGCCCTTGATGATGCTGGCGTCGATTTTGCCGCTGTTGTCGGATGGGTCGAATTGGTATTGCTCCAGTACAAAGCTGGCTTTCGGCCCCAGCGACAACAGCGTATCGTCGCGCAGAGTCATACCGATTGAGCCGTCTCCGGCGGTAACGATGTGGTCTCCCGCGTATAGTGGGTCGCCGACGGCGACAGGCAATACCGTTTGTTGCCGTTGCACGCTGACCGACCCATGCACGATTTTTACGGTGCCCGCCTTGTCGGCCGCCGCCGCTGTGCAGGCGCAGGCAATGGCCGCGAAAGCAATGAAACAGGTGCAAATGGATCGGAATGGCATAAGAATGCGAGCCTGACCGTTAAGGGCAGCCCATTTGTTGATTTTCGGCAATTATAGATGAGTTTGGCGATTGTGCAGACCGGCTCGATCAAGAGCAAAAACGACGCGCAGGACGCCCCTGCTTATGTAGTTTTCCAAATTGCTTGGCATTACTTGTGAAAAACGCTGACACCGCGAAAAAAAACGAAAAAAACACTTCGAACTCTTTACAAAATTCGAAGTGTTTTTGATCTGTAAACGGAAAAACGGCTTGGATACCAAGTATCCAAGCCGTTTGTTTACAAAATCAAACCAAGTATAGATTAGAACGGAATATCGTCATCCATATCCGAGAAATTCGGCGCAGGCCGCGATGGCGCCTGCGGTCTTGAAGCACCGCCGCCACTACCGCCGGCGCTGGCATTGCCCGGATTAGGACGCGATGGCGGTGCGCTGCTGTAACCGTCGTCCGGCCCGCCCGCGCCGCCACCCATCCCCTGCCGGCTGCCCAGCATTTGCATCGTATCGGCGATGATTTCCGTCGTATATTTTTCGATGCCGTCCTTATCGGTCCATTTGCGCGTTTGCAGACGGCCTTCTACGTAGACTTGCGAACCCTTTTTCAGATACTGGCCGGCGATCTCCGCCAGCTTGCGATAAAAGGTGATGCGGTGCCATTCGGTTAATTCTTTCTTTTCGCCGGAATTCTTGTCTTTCCAGCTTTCGGTCGTCGCGACCGCTACGTTGGTCACGGCGTCGCCGTTCGGCATATAACGCGTTTCAGGGTCACGACCCAGATTGCCGACGATGATGACTTTATTGACCGATGCCATAATTTCTCCTGATTTAATAAAGATGCCGCACAGCCGTCTTAAGGGGTATCCCGGCCGGGGACGATTTTTTCATTAGCAACGATTATACGCGAGGCTACTCGCCTAATACCCCAAATCCATGCCGGACAGCGGGGTTAAGGCCACGCCTGCTCCCTGCAGCATCCCGGCGAATTCCGGCGACTTGAAAAAGCGGTACTCCACCAGCCTTTGCGCAGCGATTTCGTCATTGCCGCCGGTTGCGACAGTCGCAGCCGGATGGCACATGATCAGCATCCCCGGCGCGGCAGCCGTCAGCCATTCTGCAAAACAGGCCGCGTAATCCTGCCGGTCGAATCCGTATACGCCCGCAAAGCCATGATTGCTGCGCACGCCGGCGCCACGCAATGCCGTGGCGGTCATCGCGCCGCCCAGTAATTTCAGTATCACCGGCTTGCCGCGCCACGCGGGGCTGGCCGGCATTGTATTGCGCACCCAGATCCGCTGCTCCGCATAGCGCGCTTCCAGTACATGCAGCAACACCTGGCGCACGCCCGGTAATTGATGCACATGCTGATGACCATCGATGAATGCAGGCGGTTTGCCGAAACCGGCTTCGAACGCATCCAATTGCTTGTTCAGTTGCCGATACAGCCATTTGCCATCAAGCCGGGTGAACAGGCTGCGCAAAATCAGGCTGCGCAGCCGATAGGGCGCGGCCTCTTGGGCAAACCCTTCGGTCAGATTGAAATGCAAACCCACATCCGCGGCATTGGCTGCGGCTGCCTCGCGCAGGGCCGGCGCCGATTGCTGCCGCCAGCGCGGCGCCGTGCTGAAGCAGCTCACCGCGCTCAGGCGCCGCTCGGCCAGCAGGCTCAGAATGCCATCGTCGATTGCCTGGTTTTGCGCATAATCGTCGGCGCACAAGGCGATCGGGATAAGACCAGTTGGATCGATAGGGTGATTCGGCAGCGTGCCGTCAGCATGTATCACGATAATTCCTCAGCACGAAAAGCCCAGAGCCGGCTTAATAGATAAGTCGACGCCGCCACGATCACCATGACGATCGCCAGCGAAATGAAATACGGCAGTTGCAGATAAGTCAGCAACAAATAAAACAACCATTGATTCAACAGGAAACCCAGCAACGCCGTGGCCAGGAATTTAAGGAAAGACGCCAGCGCGTTGCCGCCGCGCCGATCGGAAAACGTCCAGTGCCGATGTCCGAAATAGCTGCACCAGAAAGCCACCGCGAAAGCACCGATATTAGCGTGCAACGGCGCCATCCCGGCCAGTTCAACCAGTGCGATTACCGTCAGGTAATGAATCCCCGCAGCCACAGCCCCGATGATGCCGAACCGCATTAAGCGCAAACGTTCGCTCAGCCGCTCAGCCAGCCGCATAGTCGCTGGTTTCCTGCGCCGGCGCCGAGATGTCCGTAACGGCGCTCAGATCCGTTTTTGCCGTACCGTTGTCGATGTCATGCGCCAACAGATACAGCGGACGCCGTTTGACTTCGTCATACACGCGTCCCATATATTCGCCGAGGATGCCGATCGAGACCAATTGCACGCCCGAGAAGAACATCAGGCCGGCAGACAGCGTCGACCAGCCGGGAACGTCGTTGCCGAAGAATAGTGAATTGAGCGCAATATAACAACCGTACAAAATCGAGATCAGGGAAATGGTCACGCCGATCGCGCTCCATACGCGCAACGGCAAGGTGGTGAAGGCGGTCACGCCGGCCAGCGCCAGGCGGCCCAGGCTGCGCAAACCGAAACTGGAGGTGCCGGTGGCGCGCGCCGCGGGCACGAACGGCAGCGCAATGGTCTTGAAACCGACCCATGCGTACAAACCCTTCATGAAGCGATTACGCTCCGGCAATTGGCGCAGCGCATCGGCCACTTTGCGGTCGAACAGGCGGAAGTCGCCGGCGTTGCGCGGAATGCGAATCGACGATCCGGCTTCCATCAGACTATAGAACAGCCCGGTGCCCCAGCGTTTCAAGCGGCGCTCGTCGCTGCGGTCGACAATCACGCCGTAAATCATGTCGTAACCATCAAGCCACAAGCGCACCATTTCCGGCAGCAGTTCCAGTGGATGCTGATAATCGGCATCCATCAGGATCACGGCGTCGCCGCGTGCATGTTCGATCCCTGCAGTCAGCGCCGCTTCCTTGCCGAAATTACGCGCCAGCCCCAGGTAGCGAATACCGGGCTGCGACAGATGCGGCAGTATGGCCTCTTCGGTCGCATCGGTGCTGCCGTCGTTGACGACGATGATTTCATACGAATTGCTGACGGCTGCCAGGGTGCGCCGCAAATCGTTCAGGAACGCGGACAAATGGGCCGCCTCGTTATAAGCGGGCACCACGCATG
This sequence comes from Herbaspirillum sp., assembly GCA_036500325.1. Taxonomy (GTDB): domain Bacteria; phylum Pseudomonadota; class Gammaproteobacteria; order Burkholderiales; family Burkholderiaceae_D; genus Herbaspirillum. The sequence continues at coordinate 20,737 of DASYCG010000017.1, forward strand.
AAATGCAGAAGGTAGACGGGCGATTTTTCGGGATAGCGGGCAGCGCTACCATAGGACTTCCTCTTCAGGCTTTACCGGTGCCGGCGACATTAATATTCCTGCGATCTTGTAAAAGCTAAGATCTTAAACAGAGAATTCTTAATAGTACATTTAAAAAGCCTGAATTCTATCCAAGTTAGCGCCTAGCTGGACAAATTGCCGTAGGGGCGATAATGCCCCATTCGATCTTCAATTGCGGGCCATCGAGTTTTTTACTGGCCGGCAATTGCAATATGCCGCTCCAGTTTGCGTGCGTCATCAGCTCCACCACCTTGGGCGGCACGCCATCGGAAGCGTCGGCGCTGCGGTTGATCGCCAGCAGCATGCCGCAAGCACTGGCCTCTTCCTGCGTTACCCATTGCGACTTTTCGATGTCGCCGTCGATCAGCACATCGACCTGCGGTCCGGCATGAATCGCGATATTGCCGCCCAGCCAGGTATCCGACGCCACCAGCCGCAACGGCGTTCCGGCGTGCTGCAGCCACTCGATTTGCAATTGCTGCGAAATCACCGCACCCGGAAACGTCGCCCGCGTTGCGCGTCCGGTCATATTCGATAAGGGACCACGCGCCAAGGCATAACCGATCACGGTCAATAATTGGATCGTGAGGATCACTTTCAGGCAGGTACGCAGCAGGCGCGTACTGTCGCCGGGCGGGCTGGAAAACAGCCAGAATGCAAAAAAGCCGAACATCAGATAAAAGGTCGAAGCCCAGTCGGCGATCATCGGCGACTTCAGTGCGATGACCACCAGGAATGTCAGCACAAACGGTCCCAACCCGACCAGCAGGATGAAACGCCGGTCTTCCGGACGCAATTGCGCGGCCAGTTTTTGCGGCGCCGCTGTCGAAGATGCTACAGCCCCGGTATCTTTCCGGCGGCGCCATGCCAAGCCGCAGGAAATCAGGATCAAGGCCAGCACCATCGGCGCCAATCGCGCCCCGGTGGTGCCGAACACATCGCCCATCAGGCGCCAGTGCTCGGCGCGCGTCAATTCGTGCGATAGCGACGCGGTGGCGTAGCCGATGGGTGTTTTGGCCTGGCCGCTCATCCACCAGATATGCGGCGCCAGCATCACGGCGAATACGCCGGTCGCCGCGGCGATGCCCTTCCATGTACGCGCCTGGAACAGATTGCCACTCAGCAACAGGAACATCGCAAACACCGCAAACTGCACCAGCGCGCTGTATTTGGTCAGCATGGCGAATCCGCAGAACAGGCCCAGCAACAACCAGTCGCGCATTTGCTGATAACGCCAGGCGCGATAAAACATCCATATCGATCCGGCGATCGACCAGAATTGAATCGTGTTGTGATTAGAAATCACCCCGCGGGTCGTGAAATACGTGATCGGCATGATCAGCAGGATGGCAATCAGCGCATTTTTTTGCGATGTCATTTCGCATGCCAGCCGCCAAATGAAATACAAGGCCAGCACTACGCTCAATTGCCCGGCAAAAAAGGTCAGCCACACCGGTCTGCCGAACAGGCGCGTCAGGCCGAAGATCAGCCACGACGGCAATGGCGGATGTTTGTAATAGCCCCATTCGAAAACATTGCCCCAGACCAGCTCTTCCATATTGTCGAGATCGGGTGCGCTATGGCTGAGGCCGGTCAGCACCGTCCACAAGAACAGATGGGCCAGCAATATCAGGAATACCAAGGGCAGTATCGACGGCGCATCCGGCGAAAATTGCCGGAAAAAAGCACGCCATGGCGAAACAGTGGGATCGGGAAGAGCAGAGCGAGGCACAACCGGTTCAGCTTGCATTGAGATTGTCGGTAAAAGTCTAAGGCAATGAATGAGCGCCGGCTGCGGATCACGCAGGCCGGCGAAGAAGCTCGACATTATAATCGGTGCCGTCCTAAAAAAATCTAGGCAAAAGTAGGTATACGCAGGGGCATCAACGCAATATTTATAAAAAATAACGCGCCTGGCACTTTAAAACAAAGGCTTACCTCTGCTTATAGATTGCTTTTATCGGCTCTCAACTTACCATTGACAGTCCTGATATAGTGTCAGGTTGTCAGTCCGGAAACCTCGCCCCAAGGCCCACCGGCGAACCTCTCGCTTGAAAGCATTCATGGAAGAAATTCGCATTCGCGGCGCACGTACGCACAATCTGAAGAATATCAATCTCGATTTGCCACGCAACAAGCTGATTGTCATTACGGGTCTGTCCGGTTCGGGCAAATCCTCGCTGGCGTTCGATACCTTGTATGCCGAGGGCCAGCGGCGCTATGTCGAATCGCTGTCGTCGTACGCGCGCCAGTTTCTGCAATTGATGGAAAAACCGGACGTCGATCTGATCGAAGGCTTGTCGCCGGCCATTTCCATCGAGCAAAAAGCCACTTCGCATAATCCGCGTTCCACCGTCGGCACCGTCACCGAAATCCACGATTACCTGCGGCTGCTGTACGCCCGCGTCGGCACGCCTTATTGCCCGGATCATCCTGAAAATCCGCTGGCGGCCCAATCCGTCTCGCAGATGGTCGATGCCGTGCTGGCCATGCCGGAAGAAACCAAGCTGATGATTCTGGCTCCGGTGGTCGCCAATCGCAAGGGCGAGCATGTCGATCTGTTCGAACAGATGCAGGCCCAGGGCTTTGTCCGCTTCCGTATTCAAACCGGCGCCGGCGCCGCGAAAGTATACGAAGTCGACGATTTGCCGAAGCTGAAGAAAACCGAAAAACATACCATCGATGTCGTCATCGACCGCCTCAAGGTCAAGGACGATCTGAAACAGCGCCTGGCCGAAAGTTTCGAAACCGCGCTGCGCCTGGCCGATGGGCGCGCCGTGGTACTGGAAATGGACAGCGCCAAAGAGCACGTTTATTCCAGCAAATTCGCCTGCCCGATCTGCGGCTATTCGCTGCAGGAACTGGAACCGCGCCTGTTCTCGTTCAACAATCCGATGGGCGCTTGCCCGGAGTGCGACGGCCTCGGCCATATCGAGTTTTTCGATCCAAGGCGGATCGTGGCGTTTCCGAATCTTTCGCTGGCCAGCGGCGCGGTTAAGGGTTGGGATCGGCGCAATCAGTTCTATTTCCAGATGCTGAGCAATCTGGGCGCTTTCTACGATTTCGATGTCGATGTGCCGTTCGAGCAATTGCCCGAAAAGGCGCAGCAAGTGGTGTTATATGGTTCCGGCAAGCAAACCGTGCCTTTCAGCTACGTCAATGAACGCGGCCGCACCGTGGTGCGCGAGCACACGTTTGAGGGTGTGGTGAATAATTTGCAGCGCCGCTATCGCGAAACCGATTCGATGGCGGTCAAGGAAGAGCTGGCCAAATTCATCAATGAAAAAGAATGCCCGTCCTGCCACGGCGCGCGGCTGCGCGTGGAAGCGCGCTTCGTCAAGGTCGGCAACGGCGCACAGGAACGCGCCATTTTCGAAGTGTCGGCACTGCCGCTGCGGCAAACCCTGGCGTTCTTCAGCGAACTGGAATTGACCGGCTCCAAGAAAGATATCGCCGACCGCATCGTCAAGGAAATCGTTTCGCGGCTGACTTTTTTGAACAACGTCGGCCTCGATTATCTGTCGCTGGAACGCAGCGCGGATACCTTGTCCGGCGGCGAAGCACAGCGTATCCGGCTGGCGTCGCAAATCGGCTCCGGACTGACCGGCGTGATGTATGTGCTGGATGAGCCGTCGATCGGCCTGCATCAGCGCGACAACGATCGCCTGATCGAAACCTTGCGGCATCTGCGCGATATCGGCAATAGCGTGCTGGTGGTCGAGCATGATGAAGACGCCATTCGCACTGCCGATTACGTGGTCGATATGGGCTTGGGCGCGGGCGTGCACGGCGGTGAAATCATCGCTCAGGGCACGCTCAAGGACATCCTCAAGAACAAGAAATCTCTGACCGCGCAATATTTGAACGGCACGCTGAAAATTGCGGTGCCGGCCAAGCGCGTGCCGCTGGATATCAATAAGCAATTGACTATTACCGGCGCCACCGGCAACAACCTGAAGAACGCCACGTTCACGCTGCCGGTCGGCTTGCTGACCTGCGTGACCGGCGTTTCCGGCTCCGGCAAGTCGACGCTGGTCAACGACACGCTGTACCTGGCTGCATCGCGTCATTTATACGGTTCGCAAACCGAGCCGGCAGCGCATGAAACCATCAGCGGGCTGGAACATTTCGACAAGGTCATCTCCGTCGATCAGGCCCCGATCGGGCGCACGCCGCGTTCGAATCCCGCCACTTACACCGGCCTATTCACGCCGATCCGCGATTTGTTTTCGACGGTGCCGATGGCGAAAGAACGCGGCTACAGCGCCGGCCGTTTTTCGTTCAACGTCAAGGGCGGCCGCTGCGAGGCCTGCCAGGGCGATGGCGTGATCAAAGTCGAAATGCATTTTCTGCCGGATGTCTACGTGCCTTGCGATGTCTGCCACGGCAAACGCTACAACCGTGAAACGCTGGAAGTGCAATACAAGGGCAAGAACATCACCGAAGTATTGGCGATGACGGTAGAGGAAGCCTATGAATTCTTCAAACCGGTGCCGCTGATCGCCCGCAAACTGCATACGCTGCTGGACGTCGGCCTCGGCTACATTCGCCTGGGCCAGAGCGCCACCACGCTATCCGGCGGCGAAGCGCAGCGCGTCAAGCTGTCGCTGGAACTGTCCAAGCGCGATACCGGTCGTACGTTGTATATTCTGGATGAACCGACTACCGGCCTGCATTTCCACGATATCGATTTGCTGCTCAAGGTGATCCATCGCCTGCGCGATCAGGGCAACACCGTGGTCATCATCGAACACAATCTGGACGTGATCAAGACTGCCGACTGGCTGATCGATCTGGGACCGGAAGGCGGCGCCGGCGGCGGTTTGATTATCGCAACCGGCACACCGGAGGCGGTGGCTAAAAATCCGGACAGCGTGACCGGAAAATATCTGGCGCCGTTGCTGAGAAAGAAGAAGTAAGAAGTAAGAGAGACGAATAAACCAGCAAGCAATTTAGCAAGCAAGAATCGATATCATGAATAATCTTTTGTCCTCGGAACCGATCGCCCGTTTTCACGAACTGGGCTATCTGGTTATCCGAAAAATGGTCACGCCGGAAGAATGCGCGCAGATGCGTAACGTCGCCCTGGATCATCTGGAACGGGCGGTACCGCCGCTGGAATATGAAGCCGAGGTCGGCTATCCCGGCGCGCCGGCATCGCTCGACGCCGAAGGCGGCCGCACCGCACGCCGCCTGCGCGGCGCTTTCCAGCGCGATGCCTGCTACCGTCATTGGGCGCAGGCGCCGCATCTGATCGATATGCTGCACCAATTGATGGATGAGCCGGTCTGCATCACGCTGGCGCATCACAATTGCGTCATGACCAAACATCCGCACTATGGCACCGCAACCGGATGGCATCGCGACATTCGCTACTGGTCGTTTAAAAAACCCGACCTGATTTCGGTCTGGCTGGCCTTGGGCGACGAGAACGAAACCAATGGCGGCCTGCAGTTCATCCCCGGCTCGCATCGCTTGACGATGCGTCCGGATCAAATGGATGCACTCGATTTCCTGCGCCCGGAACACCCGGACAATCAGGCTTTATTTGCGCAAGGCAAGCAACTGAATCTGCGTACCGGCGATGTGGTGATGTTTCACAGCGGCCTGTTTCATGCCGGTGGCCGCAACGATACCGAGCAGTTGAAAATGTCGGTGGTGTTTGCCTATTATGGCGCGAGCAATGCACCGGTGGAAGGTACGCCTTCGGCGGCGGCGCCGGATCTCTGCCTGGAATAATCCGCCCGGGAAAATACCTCCCGGAAAATTTCCGGGAAGCGTTTCTGTAAAAAAGCCGCGTCAGTTTTTGATCAGCAAACGGTGCTCGGCCCGGGCATTGCCCTCGGCCGAGCCCCGCAACACCACGATATCGCCGGCTTGCAGTATGGTTTCGCCGCTCAGTTCCAGACGGTTCTTGCCGCGCCGCACGATGGTGACTTCCACATCCAAATCATTCAATGCCAGCGCGGCCAGCGACTTGCCGTTGGCGTACGCGTCGCCGCTCAACGTGACCAGGCTCAACCTTACCTGCAAGTGCTCATCGGCTTCCGAGAAATCGCCGGAACCATGGAAATACCCGCGCAAGGATTCATAGCGTTCACCGCGGGCAACCTGCACCAGATGCACCACGCGGCGCAACGGCACGCCTAGCGTAATCAACGCATGCGAAGCCAGCATCAAGCTGCCTTCCAATACTTCCGGCACCACTTCCGACGCACCGGCGGCAATCAGCTTATCGAGATCGGTATCGTCCTGGCTGCGCACAATGACCGGCAATCCCGGCGCCAGTTCATGGACGTGATGCAAAACCTTCAACGCCATCGGCGTGCTGGCGTAGGTGATCACCACCGCCGCGGCGCGGTGTATCCCGGCCGCCACCAGCGACTCGCGCCGCGACGCATCGCCATAGGAAACATTGGCGCCGGCAGCCTGCGTGTCGCGCACCAATTCCGGGTCGAGCTCCAGCGCCTGATAGGCAATGCCCTCTCCTTCCAGCAGCTTGGCCAGACGCTGTCCGCTGCGGCCGAAACCGGCGATCAGCACATGCTGCCTGGCCGCCATCGTGCGTGTGGCCAACTGGGTCAGCGCCAGCGATTGCAGCATCCATTCATTGGACGACAGCTTCATGACGATGGCATCGGATTTCGCCAGAATCAGCGGCGCCATCAGCATCGACAGAACCATCGACGCCAGAATGACCTGGATCAGCAGCGGATCCACCAATCGCAAACCGCCGGCCTGGCTCAACAGCACGAAACCGAATTCACCGGCCTGCGCCAGACCCAGCCCGGTCCGCAGCGCCACGCTGGTCGGCGCACCGAATATCTTTGCCAGTCCGGTAATCAGCATGAATTTCAGCAGCACCGGACCACTGAGCAACAACAGCACCAATACCCAATGATCGATCACCATCCGGAAATTGAGCAGCATGCCGATGGTGATGAAGAACAGGCCCAGCAGCACATCGCGGAAAGATTTGATGTCTTCCTCGACCTGATGTTTGTATTCGGTTTCCGAAATCAGCATGCCGGCCACAAAAGCGCCCAGCGCCAGCGACAGGCCGGCGCGTTCCGTGATCCACGCCGCACCCAGCGTGACCAGCAGCAGGTTCAGCATGAACAGTTCCTGGGAACGGCGTTTGACGACGATCTGAAACCAGCCCCGCATCAGTTTATTGCCGAAGAACAGGAGCAGCGTCAGCACCACCACCGCCTTGAAACTGGCCCAGGCCAGCGTTCCGGCCAGGTCGCCGCTTTCGCTCGTTAGCGCCGGCACGATGATCAGCAACGGCACCAGCGCCAAATCCTGAAACAGCAGCACGCCGATGATGCGCTGCCCATGCGGCGTTTCCAGCTCGACGCGCTCGGTTAATATCTTGGAAACAATGGCGGTGGAAGACATCGCCAGGGCGCCGCCCAACGCAAATGCAGCTTCCCAGCTGGTCCGAATGAATTGCGGCAACACATAGGCAGTAGCCCAGCCGAACACCATCGCTGCGGCAATCGTCAATATTACCTGGGCGAAACCCAGGCCGAACACGATACGCCGCATCGCCATCAACTTGGGCAGCGAAAACTCCAGCCCGATCGAAAACATCAAAAATACGACACCGTATTCCGCCAATCCGTGCGTCGCGGCGTTATCGCCGACCAGGCCCAGCGCATGCGGACCGATAGCGATGCCGACGACCAGATAACCCAGCATCGGCGGCAAATTCATCATGCGGAACGCCACCACCCCCAATACCGCGGTGGCTAATAAAAACAAGGTTAATTCAAGTCCGGAAAACATGGGCAGCGTCACATTACATCGAGTACATCAAAAATTTAAGGACAATCACCTGAAAAATTGCCTGTCGTGGCGCTGGCAGGTTTTTTGCTTAGGTTTATTGGTTTATACTGCACGAATGAGTGTAACCGATGACAAAATCCAGCCGAAAACTTTTTCTGCCGAAAATATCCGGCGCGCGTTAAACGTCGCGCGCGAGACTTTACAAATCGAAGCAGATGCGGTTCTCGCACTAAAACAACGCATTTCCGATGATCCGGAGCAACCGTTCGCGCGAGCGCTGACGCTGATGCTGAACGGCCGCGGCCGCGCGGTGGTATCCGGTATCGGCAAATCGGGCCATATCGCCCGTAAAATCGCCGCCACCCTGGCCTCCACCGGCACCCCGTCCCTGTTCATCCATCCGGCCGAAGCCGCGCATGGCGATCTCGGCATGGTCGGCAGCGGCGATATTTTCATCGCCATTTCCAATTCGGGCGAAACCGCCGAGCTGATGGCGATCCTGCCGATCATCAAGCGCATGGATGTCGGCCTGATCGCCATGACCGGCGACGACGGTTCCAGCCTGGCGCAATTGGCCGATGTCCATCTGAACGTCGGTGTAGCCAAGGAAGCCTGCACGCTCAATCTGGCGCCCACGGCCAGCACCACCGCCGCACTGGCGATGGGCGATGCACTGGCTGTTGCCCTGCTCGACGCCCGCGGTTTCCGTGAAGAAGATTTCGCCCGTTCGCATCCCGGCGGCGCGCTGGGCCGGCGCCTGCTTACCCACGTGCGCGATGTGATGCGCAGCGGCAGCGACATTCCTGCGGTCGGCCCGCAAGTCACGCTGACCGATGCCCTGCTCGAAATTTCCGAAAAAGGCATGGGCATGACCGCCGTGGTGGACGAGCAATTCAAACCGGTCGGTATTTTTACCGACGGCGATTTGCGGCGTTTGATCGGCGAAGGCAAGAATTTCTCGCAATACCGGATCGCCGATGTCATGCATGCCAAGCCACGCACGGTCGGCCCCGATCAACTGGCGGTCGACGCCGTGCAGGTCATGGAGCAATTCCGCATCAATCAGATGCTGGTAGCCGATGCGCACGGCGTGCTGGTCGGCGCGCTGCATATTCACGATCTGACGCGCGCCAAGGTTATCTGATGCCAGTTACCGGAAATAATTCTGAGGCGTCCGCGCATGCCGGCGCAGTTGTCGATACCGGCGTTGATGCCGGCGCCAACGTGTCGGCCGACGTGCTGGAACGCGCCGCCCAGGTCAAATTAATGATCTTCGACGTCGACGGCGTGCTCACGGACGGCGGCTTGTATTACGGCGACGAAGGCGAACTGTTCAAGCGCTTCAATGTGCTCGACGGCGCCGGCATCAAGCTGCTGCAGCGCTTCGGCATCGACACCGCGATCATCACCGCCCGGCAATCCGAAATCGTGAATCAACGCGCCGCCGGCCTGGGCATCACCCACGTCTATCAGGGCGCGCACGATAAGCGCGCCGCGCTTGAAAAACTCGCCGCAAAACTCGAACTTTCCACAACGCAGTGCGGCTATATCGGCGACGACTTGATCGATCTGCCTATCCTGATCCGCGTCGGCTTTGCCGCCAGCGTCGCCAACTGCCATCCCGAAGTGCGCCCGCGCGTGCATTATGTCGCCCGCCATGGCGGCGGTCACGGCGCCGTGCGCGAGATATGCGATCTGATTTTACGGGCGCAAGGGCATTACGAGGCGGCGCTGATGTCGTATCTGGCATGAGCGGGGGGACTGGAAGCGGACGTGGCGGCGGCGCAGCAACTGCCGCGCGGATTCGCCTGGCCGTACTGCTGGCGGTTCTGATCGCCTTGGCGCTGGGCAGCTTCTGGGTGTTGCAGGTCATGCGCAACAACAACGCCGCAATGACGCCGGCGGCGGCCAGCCAAAAGGCCGATTACTACGTTGAAAATTTCGTCTACGTCAAAATGGCGCTGGACGGCGCAGCGCGCTATTCGATCACCGGCAAGCGCATGGAACACTACCCGATCAACGATTCATTCAAAGTACAACTGCCGTTTATTCGCAACCTGGACAAAGCCAAACCGCCAATGCTGCTGCGCTCGGACCGGGCTTTCATCGAAGACGACAACAGCAAAATCCATATGTACGGCAACGCTTATGCCGAACGCGATCCGGTCGGCAAATCGCAAAAGCTGACCGTGAATTCCGAATATCTCCTGTTGCTGCCAGACGATGATCAAGTGACCAGCGATCAGCCGGTCAAAATCATGCTCGGCAATTCTGTTTTGAATGGTGTCGGCATGCTTGCCAACAATGCCGAACTGAAACTGGAGCTGCACGAACGGGTACACGGTATTTATTATGCAACGCCGCGCTGAACATCGACGCCATTCCACCTTTTTTGCGTAGGAACATCATGAAACGATTTATTTTTATTTCCTTGTGGGCGTTGCTGGCAATCATCCAGGCCGCGCGCGCGGAAAAAGCGGATTCCCAAAAGCCGAGCGTGGTCGATTCGAACCACATGACTTACGATGACGTCCGACAGGTCAATACCTTCACCGGCGATGTCGTGATGACGCGCGGCACGCTGATCATGCATGCGGAAAAAGTCGTCGTCACGACCGATCCCGACGGCTATCAGTTTGCTACCCTGTATGCCGGCAACGGCAAGCTCGCGACCTTCCGCCAGAAGCGCGACGGCGGCCCGGATCTATGGATTGAAGGCGAAGCCGACCGCATCGAATACGACGGCAAAACCGAAATCGCCAAATTGTTTTCGCACGCTAAAATGCAGCGCCTGACCGGCCCCAAAGTCACCGACGAAGTCCGGGGCGAATTTATTTCCTACGACAGCCGCGCCGAATATTATTCCGTCAACAATACCGCCACCGGCGACGGCACCAGCAAGGCCGGTTCCGGCCGCATCACAGCCGTGATCCAGCCGCGCGTGCCGGTGGCAGGCAGCACACCCAATACACGTTCGACCACAGTCCTGCCGGCTTCGCCCGATGTGGCGCCAGGGGCGCCATCTGCACCGGCGGCACCGCCCGCACCAGTTGCACCGGCAAAGGAACAATGACATGACGGTCAGCTCGCTCATCGTGCGCGGTCTTAAAAAGAGTTACGGCGCGCGCCAGGTAGTGCAAGACGTTTCGCTGGAAATCGAAAGCGGCGAAGTGGTCGGTCTGCTGGGCCCCAACGGCGCCGGCAAAACCACCTCGTTTTACATGATTGTCGGATTGGTGCCGATGGACGGCGGACAGATTCAGCTCGATGGCGAATTCATCTCGCGCCTGCCGATCCATCGGCGCGCGGTACTCGGCCTGTCTTATCTGCCGCAGGAAGCATCGGTATTCCGCAAGCTGACCGTGGAAGACAACATCCGCGCGGTACTCGAATTGCAAAGCGAAGACGGCAAACCGTTGACGAAACAAGTCATCGAACAACGCCTGGACAATCTGCTGCAAGAACTTCAAATCGAAAAATTGCGCGACAGCCAGGCGCTGTCCTTGTCCGGCGGCGAGCGGCGCCGGGTTGAAATCGCGCGCGCGCTTGCTACCAGCCCGCGCTTCGTTCTGCTGGACGAACCCTTTGCCGGGATCGACCCGATCGCCGTCATCGAAATTCAACGCATCGTGCGCTTTCTCAAGGAGCGCGGCATCGGTGTGCTGATCACCGATCACAATGTACGCGAAACGCTGGGCATCTGCGATCGCGCTTACATCATCAATCAGGGAACCGTGCTGGCCAGCGGCAGCCCGGACGAAATTATTGCCAATGAATCGGTACGCAGAGTCTATCTCGGCGAACACTTCCGCATGTAACACGCTGTAGCTCGCGATGAAACAATCCCTCCAACTCCGCACGTCGCAGCATCTTGCGCTGACGCCTCAATTGCAACAGTCGATCCGGCTGCTGCAATTGTCTACGCTGGAACTGCACCAGGAGCTGGAACAAATGCTGACCGACAATCCGTTGCTGGAGCGTCTCGACGATGCGCTCGATCATGCCACCCGGCTGATGGCGGACGGCGCGTTGATTAGCGCGGCGCCGCAAGCAGAGTCCGCCAGCAACGCCGACAAGCCGCCGTCGGACGCCGCCGCGACCGAACAGGCTGCCGGCGAAGCCAGCGACGGCCAGGAAGGCGGCGACGCGCCGTCCGCCGACGACGGCGACTGGAACAACAGCGACATCGGACGCGTATCGAAAAGCAGCGACGACGAAAGCAGCCGGCCGCAGCTCGAAGCCAACGAAATTACCTTGCGCGAATACGCGCTCGAACAAATGCGCTTATCAGTGCGCGAGCCGCGCGACCGCGCATTGCTGGAACTGCTTGTCGATGCACTGGACGAACGCGGCTATCTGGAAGAATCGCTGGAAGATATACATGGCCGCCTGCCGCTGGAACTGGAAATCGAATTACAGGAATTGCAGATAGCATTGAACATGCTGCAGACTTTCGATCCGCCCGGCATCGGCGCGCGCGACGCCTCCGAATGCCTGGCGATTCAAATCAAGCGCATGCCGAAGGTGCCGTTCGTCACGCGCCGGATGGCATTGGCGATTGTGACCACCCATTTGCCGCAATTCGCGCAACGCGATTTCAACAAAATAAAAAAAGCGCTGGATTGCGACGACGAAGATCTGCGTGAAGCGCAAACCGTCATCCGCGCTTGCGATCCGCATCCCGGCGCAGCATTTTCCGGCGGCGCATCCGACTATGTCGTGCCGGACGTCGTGGTTAAATTCAGCAAGGGCGACTGGCGCGTAACGCTCAACCGCGAAGTGATGCCGCGCCTGCGCATCAATGCGCTGTACGCCAACGCGCTGAAACAGCAAAAAGGCGATACCTCGCTCGGTTCGCAGCTACAGGACGCGAAGTGGCTGATCAAGAATATGCGCCAGCGCTTCGATACGATCCTGCGTGTCTCGCAGGCAATTGTGGAGCGCCAGCGTAATTTTTTCTCGCACGGCGCTGTTGCAATGCGCCCCCTTGTGCTGCGCGAAATAGCTGATACACTGGGTCTGCACGAGAGCACTATTTCGCGTGTTACAACTCAAAAATACATGCTTACACCGCATGGCATGTTTGAGTTAAAGTACTTCTTCGGCAGTCACGTCACTACCGATGCCGGCGGCGAAGCATCGTCAACGGCAATCAGGGCGCTAATCAAACAATTGATAGGAGCTGAAGACCCGAAAAATCCCTTCTCTGACAGCAAAATCGCGGACATGCTCGCGGAACAAGGCATGGTCGTCGCCAGACGCACTGTGGCCAAGTATCGTGAAGTATTGAAAATACCGTCGGTCACCCTTCGGAAATCGTTATAAAACATTATCAATAGTTATTAATTTGATCACTATTAGCTTCGTTATTAATTTTGTTTATTAATTTCGTTATTAATTTTTATACAATATAAACAGTTTGCTTCATCCTGTTTTATCCGCAACACCTGTAGCACCGTGGCACCCGAGATCACTATCTCCCGGCAGATCTACCATCCGTAACGTTGCTGTGTTCACGCCGACATTCGGCAATAAAGATGAACCGCCGGCAACCTCACTAAAGGAGCGCTGTATGAACCTGACAATTAGTGGACATCACCTCGATTTAACCCCCGCCATCCGTGAATATGTAGAAAGCAAGCTGTCCCGCATCAAGCGTCATTTTGACGATGTCCTCGACATCACCGTCATACTGAGCGTGGATAAGCTGACTGAAAAAGAAAAACGACAAAAAGCCGAAATCAATTTACACGTCAAAGGTAAGGATCTGCATGCAGAGGGCATCGCCCAGGACATGTATGCCGCAATCGATTGCTTAATGGACAAACTGGACCGTCAGGTCATGAAATACAAGAATAAAGTGCAAGAGCACCATTCCGGCGTCAAACGACAGCCTGAAGAACCGTTGGCCGTGCCGGCACTATAAGGAAAGGGTAACAAATAAGAAGGAACGCCCCGAATTTCAAAGTTCGGGGCGTTTTTCATTTTATGCAACACCAATAACGCAGCAATCCGACACGCTTGCGGGGTTTTTCATATAATGACCCTATTCTGTTAATTAATTTGAGGTTTGCCATGAGCGAAGTACAAGATTGGATCAAAGAAACTGTGACGACCAACCCGATCGTTCTGTTCATGAAGGGCACTGCGCAATTCCCGCAATGCGGTTTTTCGGGACGCGCAATTCAGTTGCTGAAAGCGAATGGCGTCGATAGCCTGGTCACAATCAATGTGCTGGAAAATCCGGATGTGCGTCAAGGCGTGAAAGAATATTCGAACTGGCCTACCGTGCCGCAACTGTATGTCCACGGCGAATTTGTAGGCGGCACCGATATCATGAACGAAATGCATGAATCCGGTGAACTGAAAGCATTGCTGCAAGCGTAAGTCTGCAACGCAAAACCCGCAAAACGAATAAAGCCTTTGTCGGTGTCGGCAAGCGATTTGCGGGGGCGAGGCTTCCTAGCCGCGTCCGATAAACGGCATCTTGGTCGCCATCACCGTCAAGAACTGCACGTTCGCATCCAGCGGCAGGCTATCCATGTAAAGCACCGCATTGGCGACATGCTCGACCGCCATGGTCGGTTCCACCTGCACTGCGCCGTTCGCCTGCAAAATTCCCTTTTCCATCCGCGCCGTCATATCGGTGGAAGCATTCCCGATATCGATCTGGCCGCAAGCGATATCGTATTGACGTCCGTCCAGCGAGGCGCTCTTGGTCAGCCCGGTGATCGCATGTTTGGTCGCGGTATACGCCACCGAAAAAGGCCTCGGCGTATGCGCCGCAATCGAACCGTTATTAATGATGCGCCCGCCGCGCGGCTGCTGCTCTTTCATTATTCTGAACGCTTCCTGCGTACATAAAAAAGCACCGGTCAGATTGATCGATACCGCCGCTTGCCATTGCTCGAAGCCGAGGTCTTCCAACGGCACCGGCGGCGCGAACACACCGGCGTTGTTAAACAGCAGATCCAATCTGCCGAAATGCGTCTGCGTCTGTGCGAACAAGGCCTTCACCGAGGCCGGATCGCTGACATCGGCCGGCACCGCCAGCGCACGGCAGCCATCTTCGCCGGCCAGCTCCGCAGTTTCTTGCAGGGCGCTCAAACGCCGCCCCGCCAACACCACCGAATAGCCGGCATGCAACAGCGCCAGCGCGATAGCCCGTCCAATCCCTGAGCCGGCGCCTGTTACCAGCGCAATTTTTCCTGTCTGCATGTATTTATCCTCTTTATTCCTGATATCGCCGGCTGCTATTTTAGTCCGGCCATCGCTCGCCGGTCGAGGATTCGCCCTGCTGAGCCCCTGAAAACGGCTTCTTGCTGCTGTCCCGAAAACGAACTAGACTACATCAATCGTTATATCTGTTATTCACAATATTAATGTTATTTCAACTCTGACCGGACCAGCCCACCATGCGCATTCTGCTTGCCGAAGACGACAGCGTACTTGCCGATGGCTTAACCCGCTCATTGCGGCATTCCGGTTACGCCACCGATTGCGTCAAAAACGGCATGGAAGCCGATTCCGCCCTGTCGACACAGGATTTCGATCTGTTGATTCTGGACCTCGGGCTGCCGAAAATGTCCGGCCAGGAAGTATTGCGCCGTCTACGCGCCCGTAATTCACGCTTGCCGGTATTGATCCTGACTGCAGCCGATTCAGTCGAACAACGCGTCCAGGGGCTCGATCTGGGGGCCGACGATTACATGGCCAAGCCATTCGCACTATCCGAGCTGGAAGCGCGTGTGCGGGCGCTGACGCGGCGCGGCGCAGGCGGCGGCCCTACCGTGGTCAAACACGGCCCGCTCAGCTACGATCAGGTCGGCCGCATCGCTTATATCAACGATCAAATGCTCGATCTGTCCGCCCGCGAGCTCGGGCTGCTGGAAATATTATTGCTGCGCACCGGCCGTCTGGTTTCCAAGGAGCAATTGGTCGATCATTTATGCGAGTGGGGCGAAGAGGTCAGCAATAATGCGATCGAAGTCTATGTCCATCGGCTGCGCAAGAAAATCGAAGTCGGCGGCGTGCGCATCGCCACCGTCCGCGGCCTCGGCTACTGCCTTGAGAAATTGCCTGAAACAACATCGCCACCATCAATCCCGGCCGCCCAGCTTGCGCAGCCAACGCAACCCGCACAATCCACACCAATGAATGGCCTTAACGGCGACAATCCGCTACCCGGCGCTTAGTTTTCGACCGGCCGATCATGCGCAATACCGATGACGAATCCGGTGCAGAAGGCGCGCAGCATTCCTTGTTCGGCGAAATTCTCGACTGGATGCTGGCGCCGCTGCTACTGCTATGGCCGATGAGCATCGCCGTCACCTATCTGATCGCGCAATCGATCGCCAATCAGCCCTTCGACCGCGCCCTGGAAGACAACGTCACCGTCCTGGCGCAGCAAGTAACCGAAATCAACGGCAAGGTCGGCACCGGCATGGTGGCTTCGGCGCGAGAACTGCTGCGTGCCGACGAAGTCGATACCATCTATTTTCAGATTACCGGCGTCAACGGCGAATATATCGACGGCGACCGCGAGATACCCCAGCCGCCCGCTATCGACGAGAAATTGCCGATCGGCGCAGTACAGTTTTATAACACCGTGCTGCACGGCACCGATATTCGCGTCGCTTACGCCAAAGTCGATCTGCGCCGCCATCGCGCCCAACGCAATATTCAACAGCAGCAACCACAGCCGCCGCCGCGGCTGGCGCTGGTGCAGGTCGGCGAAACGCTGGACAAGCGTGCGCAACTCGCCAACGACATCATCAAAGGCGTTATCCTGCCGCAATTCGTGATCCTGCCGATTGCACTGGCGCTGATCTGGTTTGCGCTAGCCCGCGGCCTGTCGCCGCTGAGCGATTTGCAACGGCGCGTCCGCATGCGCCGCCCGGACGATCTGAGCCCGATCGAAACCGGGCAAGTGCCGGAAGAAATCGCACCGCTGGTCAATTCGCTCAACGACATGCTGTCGCGCCTGGCGCAAACCATCGATGTCCAGAAACGTTTCATCGCCGACGCGGCGCATCAGATGAAAACGCCATTGGCCGGCATGCGGATGCAGGCCGAACTGGCGCTGCGCCAGACCGACCGCGACGACCTCCATCGATCGCTGGAGCAGGTAGCGAAAAGCTCCGAATCCGCGACCCGGCTGGTCAATCAGTTATTGTCGCTGGCGCGCGCCGAAAACGTGCAAACACATACTAGCGCGCTGGCGGAAGTCGAGCTCTCGCTGCTGGCGCGCAATGTGATGCAGGATCTGGTGCCGTTATCGTTGGCGCAGCGGATCGACCTCGGCTTCGAGCAGCCGCCGTATCCGGTCACCATCGCCGGCGATCCGATCATGCTGCGCGAGTTGTTGGTCAATCTGCTGGACAACGCACTGCATTACACGCCGCCGCAAGGCAGCATCACCGTGCGCACCTACATCGACGCAGCCCACGCCGTCGCCATTCTCGAAGTCGAAGATACCGGACCGGGCATTGCGCCGGCCGAACGAGGCTTGGTATTCGATCGCTTCTATCGCATTCTGGGCACGCACAATACCGGCAGCGGGCTGGGATTGGCGATCGTGCGCGAGATCGCGCAACAGCACGATGCCACAGTCGAAATCTTTAATAATCCCCGCAGCGATCATCCCAAATGGCCCGGCTGTCTATTCCGGGTCACCTTCAAGCTGCCGATACAGTTATGGCAAGGCCAATTGGAATATTAAAATGAAGCCTCGCGTTTCTCGCCTCCCCCGACTTCCCCGCCCTCCCGTTCTGTCCGATCAGGCCGCCGACTACTGGCGCCGCAAGCGCCGGCTCACCGCGCAGCTATTGGCGATCTGGTTGTGCAGTACATTTTCGGTGATTTATTTCGCGCGCGAATTGGACAAAATGCGCTTGTTCGGCTGGCCTTTGTCGTATTACATGGCGGCGCAAGGCCTGGCGCTGGTTTATCTGGCGTTGATCGTCATTTACAACCGGCGCATCCGCAAAATGGAAATTGCCATGCAGGCCGACGATCTGCCAAACAAAAAAGAAAATGAAGGGGCGCGGGGCCATGCAGGATAAAGCTTTTTTCTGGCGCCTGACGCGCTACTACAGCTGGTACACGCTGGGCTTCATTGCCTTCCTGTTCGTGCTCGCCATACTGGAATACCAGGGCATGCCGCGCGCCTGGATCGGCTATCTGTTCATGTTCGTCACCATCGCGTTATACGCAAGCATCGGCCTGCTCAGCCGCACTGCCGACGTGCCCGAATATTACGTCGCCGGACGCCGCGTGCCGGCGCTGTTCAACGGCATGGCGACCGCCGCCGACTGGATTTCCGCCGCCACATTCATCAGCCTGGCGGGCGGTCTGTATCTGATGGGTTTCGACGGCCTCGCGTACATCATGGGCTGGCTCGGCGGCTACTGCCTGGTGGCCTTTCTGATTGCTCCCTATCTCCGCAAATTCGGCCAATACACCGTAGCCGATTTTCTTGCCGCGCGCTATGTCGGGCACTTCCCCAACGTTATTCGCATTCTGACTGTCATTGCCACCATCATCATTTCATTTACGTACGTCGTGGCGCAAATCTACGGCGTCGGCCTGATTACTTCGCGCTTCACCGGCATCGATTTTTCGATCGGCATTTTCCTCGGGCTGGCCAGCATTCTGGTGTGCTCGTTCCTGGGCGGCATGCGCGCCATCACATGGACCCAGGTGGCGCAGTACATCATCATTCTGTTCGCCTATCTGATTCCGGTCATCTGGCTCTCGGCCAAACATACCAGCGTGCCGGTTCCGCAAGTCGCCTATGGCGCGGTGATTCCGAAACTGACCGCGCTTGAAAAGAAATTGAACACCGACCCGCGTGAACAGCAAGTGCGCGCGATATTCAAAGCCCGCGCCGGCCAGCTCGAAGCACAACTCAATTCGCTGCCCGCCTCCTGGGAAGACGGCCGCGCCGAAGTGCAAGAGCACGCGCAGGATTTGAAACGCAACAGCCGCGCCACGCTGATGGAAATCAAGAGCGCCAGCCGCGCCGTATCCTCGTATCCGAAAAGCGTAGGAGAAGCGCAGCAGAAATGGCGCGAAGCACGCGACGCCAATCTGGCGCGCTCCGCAGCGCCGGTCTCGCAAACGCAGCCCTTTCCCGGCGACAGCAAACAGGCGTCCGACATCAAACGCAACAACTTCATGGCGCTGGTGTTCTGCCTGATGATCGGCACCGCGTCGCTGCCGCACATCTTGACACGCTACTACACCACATCATCGGTCGACCAGACCCGCAAGTCGGTGTTCTGGACGCTGTTCTTCATCTGCCTGATTTACATCGCCGTGCCGGCGCTGGCGGTGATGGTGAAATACGAAATCTATACATCCCTGGTCGGCACCGACTATTCGCATCTGCCGGACTGGGTGTCGTATTGGGCCAATATCGACAAGGTCAATCCGCTGGTCAGCATCACCGATCTGAACGGCGACCACACCGTGCAACTTGCCGAAATTTCGATCGACGGCGACATCCTGGTATTGGCTTCGCCGGAAATCGCCGGGCTGCCGTATTTCATTTCCGGCCTGGTGGCGGCCGGCGGCCTGGCCGCTGCCTTGTCGACCGCAGACGGCTTGTTGCTGACCATCTCCAACGCACTGTCGCATGATATTTATTACAAGGTGGTCGATCCCCGCGCTTCCACCCAGAAGCGTGTGACGATTTCAAAACTGCTGCTGTTAGTGGTGGCGCTGCTGGCGGCCTATGCGGCCTCGCTAAAACCGGGCGACATTCTATCGATGGTCGGCGCGGCGTTTTCGCTGGCTGCCTCGACCTTGTTTCCGGTTCTGGTACTGGGGATATTCTGGAAGCGCGCCAACCAGCCGGGCGCCATTGCCGGCATCATCAGCGGCTTCATAGTCTGTGTGTATTATCTGGTGGCGACCCATCCGTCATTCGGCGGCAGCGCGGAGAATCAATGGTTTCACATCGCCTCGATATCGGCCGGCGTATTCGGCGTGCCGGCCGGCATCGCGGCGATCGTCATCGTGAGCCTGCTGACGGCGCCGCCGGACGCGCGAACCATCGCCTGGATCGATGAAATGCGCGGGCCTTAAACACCTAAGCGGCTAGAGCAGCGCAATCTGCGCACTCCGATGCTCACCGTACATCAAAGTACGGCTCCGCTTCTCCTGCACAGCTTGCGCTGCTCTAGCCGCTTACGCGCTCAAGGCCCATGATTTATTCAGTCACGCCCTAAACGAAAACGGAAGACCCGGCCGCTCACCGGCCGGCGTCACCGTCACCGTCACCGCCAATTTCCCCGAACACTCCGGTAAAATACGCGTTTTATACCCTTTATACCTTCATTCGACATCATGACCTACTGCGTCGCCCTCCGTCTCAATGACGGCCTCGTTTTCTTGTCCGACTCGCGCACCAACGCGGGCGTGGATCAGATCGGCACGTATCGCAAGATGAATGTCTATGAGATTCCCGGCGAGCGGGTAATGGTGTTGATGACCGCGGGCAATTTGTCCATATCGCAATCGATCCGCCAGATCGTCGCCGACCGCAGCAATGCCGAGGGGCACAATCTGTGGACCGCGAAAACGATGTATGAAGCGGCACAGATTCTGGGCGATGCGATCCGCCAGGCGCATGACCGCGATGCGGAAGAATTGCAGAAATTCGGCATCGATTTCAATGTCAGCATTATCTTCGGCGGCCAGATCAAGGGGGAACCCTGCCGGTTGTTCCAGATGTACGCCGCCGGCAATTTCATCGAATCGCACGACGAGAATCTGTATTTCCAGATCGGCGAAGCGAAATACGGCAAGCCGATTCTGGATCGCGTCATGCGCCCGAGCACGACACTGGATGAAGCGGCCAAGGCAGCACTGGTTTCCATGGATTCAACGCTGCGCTCGAATATCTCGGTCGGCCTGCCGCTGGACTTGTTATTGTATGAAAAAGATAAATTGGCGATCAGCCACTTCGTCACCATCGACGAGCGCAATCAGTATTTCCAGATGATTCGCAATACCTGGGGCGATCAGTTGAAACGGGTGTTTGAAACCACCGCCAATCCGGTCTGGGATGCCGCACCGGAAACGACCGACAATGTGTTATCCGGCATCAATCACGGCAATGTGCCGGTCCGGGTGCAGCCGCCTGGCAGCTTGTCGCGCGACGCGCATCCGCTGCCGCAGCAGACGCTGGCGGATCAGAAGCCTGATTCCGAACAATTCTAAAGCCGGACGTCATAAGAAAAGCCCGGGATTGCGCAACTTGCGCAATCCCGGGTTTTTTTGATTTTTCGCGTTGTTATACCGATATACCGATTACAGAACAATCGTCTGCGCTTCGCCTTCAGCCCGCGCGCGGATTTCACCGATACGCGTCACAGTCTCGCCGGCCGCTTTTAATTGCGCCAGCGCCGCATCGGCATTTTCAGCCGCCACGATCACCGTCATGCCGATGCCGCAGTTAAAGACGCGATGCATTTCCGCGTCGGCCACGCCGCCATGCTCCTGCAGCCATGTGAATAACGGCGGCATGGCCCATGCATCGCGATGCAGGACGGCAGTCAGATGCGGCTGCAGCACGCGCGGCACGTTTTCCAGCAAACCGCCGCCGGTGATGTGCACCATGCCTTTGACTTCCATGCTTTCCATCAGCGCCAGCAGCGGCTTGACGTAGATGCGGGTAGGCTGCATCAGCACGTCGGCCAGCTTGCGGCCATGAAAATCGGCGTTCAGGTCCGGTTTTGCCACTTCCAGAATTTTTCGCACCAGCGAATAACCGTTCGAATGCGCACCCGAGGAAGCCAGACCCAGCACCACGTCGCCCGGCTTGATCTTGCTGCCGTCGATAATTTTCGATTTTTCCACTGCGCCGACCGCAAAACCGGCCAAATCGTATTCGCCGTCCGGATACATGCTCGGCATTTCCGCGGTTTCGCCGCCGATCAGCGCGCAACCGGCCTGTTCGCAACCGTTCGCAATGCCTTTGACGACATCGGTCGCGTTCGGCACATCCAGTTTGCCGCAAGCAAAATAGTCCAGGAAGAACAGCGGCTCGGCGCCCTGCACCAGAATGTCGTTCACGCTCATGGCCACCAGATCGATGCCGACGGTATCGTGGCGATTCAGCATGAAAGCCAGTTTCAGCTTGGTGCCGACGCCGTCGGTGCCGGAAACCAGTACCGGCTCCTTGTATTTCTTGCTGATTTCGAATAAAGCGCCGAAACCGCCGATGCCGCCCAGCACGCCTTCGCGCGAGGTACGTTTGGCAAGCGGTTTGATCGCTTCCACCAAAGCATCCCCCGCTTCGATGTCCACGCCGGCGTCACGATAGGAAAGAGAAATCTTGGATGATGATGTCATTTGTGTCTGGCAGCGGTAAGCAGCGGTAAAATAGCGGGTGGGGGCAAAAACGGCGACGGCGAGAGTTGCGTTACGCCAGCCAGAATCCGCCAAAAGCGTGATTTTATCAAACCCTTCCCTTTAGCGACACCTTTAAGACACCATCCTTCGGCCTGTATGAGACAGTTACTCCTCGATTTAAACGCAGAACAGGCGCCCGACTTCGAGACTTTTGTGGTTGGCCGTAATGCAGAGGCCTGCCATTTATTGCGGCAAATCGGCCGTGCTGCGGCCGGCACACCCTCCGCAGACGACCGTTTCGTCTATTTGTGGGGCGAAGCAGGCTCCGGCAGAAGCCATCTCCTGCGCGCGCTGGCCCGGGCCGGCGGCGGAAAAAGCCGCTATATCGGCGCCGATGCCCCCTCGCAAGCATTCGATTACGACCCCGCTGTTCTTTTGTACCTGATCGACGATTGCGAACAACTGCCCGCAAGCCCCCAAATCGATGCATTCAACCTGTTCAACCAGATTCGCGAGCGGGGCGGCTTCCTGGTCAGCGCAGGTAACGCCGCGCCGGCGCAGCTGCAAGTACGCGAAGATTTGCGCACCCGGCTCGGTTGGGGCCTGATTTACCAGATTCACAGCCTCAGCGACGAAGAAAAGATCGAAGCACTGACCCAGGCCGCCGCCGCGCGTGGCATGATACTGTCGCCGGGCCTGCTGCCCTACCTGATTACGCATTTTCGACGCGATATGCACTCTTTGTCGGCAATGCTGAATGCATTGGATCTTTATTCCCTGGAAACCCAGCGGCCGGCCACGCTGCCGCTGCTACGCAGTCTTTTACAAATGGAAATACAAGAACGCACTCTATGAATCTCGCTTTATTTGATCTCGATCACACCATCCTGCCGATAGATTCAGACCACGAATGGGGTAATTTTCTGGCCGCTACAGGCGCCATCGACGCCGAAGCCTTCCGTAAAAGCAACGACGAATGGTATGAGCACTACCAGGCCGGCACGCTCGACCCGGTCAAATATCTGGAGTTTGCGCTGGGCACGCTGGCCCGCTTCCCCCGCGGCCAACTGGATCGATGGCATGACCAGTTCATGCAAACGGTCATCAAGCCCGCCCTGGCGCCGGCCGCGCTGGAATTGGTCCAAAAGCATCTGGATGCGGGCGATCTGGTCGCCATCGTCACCGCGACCAACAGCTTCGTCACCGGCCCGATCGCCAAGGCATTCAACGTCGAACATCTGATCGCCGCACGACCCGAAATGCTGCCCGATGGCAGCCTCACCGGCAAATTGCTGGGCACGCCGACCTTTGCAGAAGGTAAAATCCGCCATACCGAAGCCTGGCTGGCGCAGATGGGTAAAACCATCGCCGACTTCGAGCGCAGTTATTTTTACAGCGATTCGCAAAACGATATTCCGCTGATGTCCCTGGTCAGCGATCCGATTGCGACCAATCCCACCCCTAAACTGGAAGCCCACGCACGCGCGCACGGCTGGCCGATTCTGACTCTTTTCGACGCCCCTTCCCATGATTAAAAAGCTGATCCGCTCGATTCTAGGCAAAAACAAGAAAGTCAGCGATGCAACGCCGAAGCCTACAGCGCTCAGCGCCAAAGAGCACGGCATCGATCCAAAACTGATTTCACCGAATGCCATACGCGTTACCGATACATTGCAGCAAGCCGGGTTCAAGGCGTTTATCGTCGGCGGCGCGGTCCGCGATCTGCTGCTGTCGATGAAGCCCAAGGATTTCGACGTTGCCACCAATGCCACGCCGGAACAGGTCAAACGCCTGTTCCGGCGTGCTTTCATTATCGGCAAACGCTTTCAGATCGTGCATGTGATGTTCGGCCAGGAACTGATCGAGGTCACCACTTTCCGCGGCACCGTCTCGGAGGGCGCGCTCAAGGATGAACATGGCCGCGTGCTGCGCGACAATACCTTCGGCTCGCAGCACGAGGACGCCGTACGGCGCGATTTCACCATCAATGCGATGTATTACGACCCGGCTTCGCAAACGGTGCTCGATTATCACGGCGGCATCGCCGATATGCGCGCCAAGACTTTGCGCATCATCGGCGCACCGGAAGCGCGTTACCGCGAAGACCCGGTCCGCATGCTGCGTGCAGCCCGCTTTGCAGCCAAGCTGAAATTCACAATTGCACCGGAAACCGCCGCGCCGATCAAAGTCATGGCGCCGTTGATCAACAACGTTCCCGCCGCGCGCATCTTCGATGAAATGCTGAAGCTGCTGATGAGCGGACAAGCGCTGGCCTGCCTGCAGCAATTGCGCAAGGAAGGCTTGCATCACGGCTTGCTGCCTTTGCTCGATGTGGTGCTGGAACAGCCGATGGGCGAGAAGTTCGTGACGCTGGCGCTCAGCAATACCGATGCCCGCATCGTGCAGGGAAAACCGGTATCGCCGGGCTTTCTGTTTGCATCGCTGCTATGGCATCAGGTGCTGGAAAAATGGCGCGCCTATCAGGCCGCCGGCGAATATCCGATTCCTGCATTGCATCTGGCTGCCGATGACGTGCTCAACGCGCAAACCGAGAAATTGGCCTTGCAGCGCAAGATCGCCAGCGACATGCGCGACATCTGGGCCATGCAGCCGCGCTTCGAACGCCGCAGCGGCAAATCGCCGTATAAATTACTGGAACATTTGCGCCTGCGCGCCGGCTACGATTTCCTGTTGCTGCGCTGCGCCTCCGGCGAAGTCGATGCCGCGATCGGCGCGTGGTGGACGTCGTTCATGGAGGCCGACGGCGCGGGCCGCGAAGTATTGATCGCACAGAAGCCGAAAGAAGAAGGCGACGGCGTGGCCAAGAAACGCAAGCGCCGTTCCAGCCGTTCCCGTGCCAAACCGCCTGGCTCCCCGTCGCCGTCCTCCAGCGAAGCGTGAACCGCGCATGCCGGATGTAAAGCCATCATCCCGCAAGCCGGAGGCAGATGCGCCAGGCCGTGTCATCGCCTATATCGGCCTCGGCGCCAATCTCGGCGACGCGCGCGCCTCGGTACAACAGGCAATCGCGGCATTGGCGCAACTTCCCGCAACCGAATTATCAAACCGGTCCGCGCTTTACCGCAGCGCGCCGTTTGAAGCCGACGGCGGCGACTATATCAATGCCGTCGCGGCGATCTCGACCGCACTGCCGCCCTTGCAATTGCTGGCGGCATTGCAGGCAATCGAGCAGGCCTTCGGCCGCGAGCGGCCCTATTTTCATGCGCCGCGCACGCTCGATCTGGATATCCTTTTATACGGCGATCAACGCATCGCCGAGCCCACGCTGACAGTGCCGCATCCCGGTATTACGCAACGTGCTTTTGTGCTGTTGCCGCTGCTCGAAATTGCGCCGTCGCTGCTCATCCCGGCTGCCGGCCCGGCACAGCAATATGTTGCCGCGCTCGGCGATCAGCGTATTGAACGCCTGGATAGCTAGAGACTGCGGGCCACGCTGCCTGAACCTCCATTTTATTGACGCGCGTCATGACGCAAATCCCGGTCCGGATGCAAACTGCCGGTCTGCTGTATATTTCATTTCCAGAAGTCGATATCAAAGAAGTTAGTGTTAATTCAAGACGGAGTACAAAAGATGGCCGGTTACATACAGGACAAAACAGCCGACAAGGCAGACGATAAGGCAAACCACAGCAGGCGCAGCAAACCGGTCACCATGCCGCAACTGCAGGCCTTGTGCGACAAGGGCGAAAAACTCACCATGCTGACCAGCTACGACGCCAGTTTTGCCAGTCTGATGGATGCCTGCGGCGTGGAAATTTTACTGATCGGCGATTCGCTCGGCATGGTTTGCCAGGGTCACGATTCCACATTGCCCGTGACCTTGGCCGATGTGGCTTATCACACAGCCTGCGTGGCGCGCGGCAATCAAACTGCCATGGTGGTGACGGATATGCCGTTCGGTACTTATACGACGCCGGAGACGGCTTGCCAGAATGCTACGCGGCTGATCCAGGCCGGCGCGCATATGGTGAAAATCGAAGGCGGTGCATGGCTGGCCGAAACGGTTCGCTATCTGCATGAGCGCGCGATCCCGGTATGCGCCCATCTCGGGCTGACGCCGCAATCGGTGCATCTGATGGGCGGCTACAAGGTACAGGGGAAATCCACGGAAGCGGCCGAACGGATGCTGGCCGATGCGCTGGCGCTGCAAGAAGCAGGCGCCTGCATGGTGGTGCTGGAAGCGATTCCCGCCGAACTCGGCAAGGAAATTTCACGCGTGCTGCATATGCCTACCATCGGCATCGGCGCCGGTGTCGATTGCGATGGCCAGGTGCTGGTCATGCACGATATGCTGGGCGCGTTCCCGGGGCGCAAGGCGCGCTTTGTGCGCAATTTCATGGAAGGTTCCGACAGCATTGCCGAGGCGTTTCGCGCCTATGTGGCGGCGGTGAAGGACGGTAGTTTTCCTGCACAGGAACACTGCTTCTGAAAAATCTGCCCGAGAATAAAAAACGGCGGCCGGAATTTCCGGCCGCCGTTTTTTTCAAGCGCGCAGCAGCTATCGACTAACGACTACCGACTACCGACTACCGACTATCCCGCCTGCAACTTGGCGTCATCCGCCAAATCGTCGTATTCCTTCAGGCTGGCCTGTATGTAACGCTCGCATTCCTCGGTGTTTTCAATCGAAGAAGTCAGGGCGCGCAGCAAGCCGTCACCCACGCCGTAGATCAAGCTATGGATCGTCAACTGCTGGCCGCGCTCCCAGGCATCGCGCACGATGGTCGTGCGGCAAATATTATCGACTTGCTCAAGCACGTTCAATTCGCACAAACGGTCGTGGCGCGTGCGTTCGCTCATCGATTCGTGGAAGCAATGCGCATGTTTCACGTGCACGTCCTGCACGTGCTGCAGCCAGTTGTCGGCCAATCCGACGCGGCGCCTGGTCAACGCAGCATGCACGCCCGAACAGCCGTAATGGCCGCAGACGATGACGTGTTTGACCTTCAGCACATCCACCGCAAATTGCAGCACCGACAGGCAGTTCAAATCGGTATGGACGACGATGTTGGCGATGTTCCGATGCACGAACAATTCGCCGGGCAGCAATCCCAGCAAATCATTGGCCGGCACGCGATTATCGGAACAGCCGATCCAGAAATATTCGGGCGATTGCTGGCTCGCCAGTTTTTTGAAAAATCCGGGATCTCTTTCCGTAATATTACGTGCCCAGTTCTGATTGTTCTGCAGCAATATCTGTTGTGTCGTGTCCAGCTTTTTTTCTGTCATATTTATCCGCCGTAAAAATTAAGCGCGGTATTGCAACCGTTTGCTATCACTGAGTGCTGTAAAAAATGCCAATCTCTTTTCATCGGAGATCAGCATTTTTCTGCATAACAAGGACTATACCGGAGTTATTCGAAAAACTCCTTCACCTTGTCCTTCCAGGTCTTGGTTTGCGGACTATGCTTGGCGCCGCCTTCGGCTGTCAATGTTTCCAGCTCTCGCAACAATTCTTTCTGGCGCTCCGTCAGCTTGACCGGCGTTTCAACCACCACGTGACAGAACAAATCGCCGGTTATGCTGGAGCGCACGCCCTTGATCCCTTTGCCGCGCAGGCGGAAAGTCTTGCCGCTCTGCGTGCCTTCGGGAATCGAAAACGAGGCCTTGCCGTTCAATGTCGGCGCTTCGATTTCACCGCCCAATGCCGCGCGCGCAAATGAGATCGGCATTTCGTAATGCAGATCGTCGCCATCGCGCTGGAATACTTCATGCGGCTTGATGTGAATTTCGACATACAGATCGCCGGTCGGGCCGCCGTTCATGCCGGGTTCGCCGTTGCCCGAGGAACGGATCCGCATGCCATCGTCGATACCGGCCGGGATTTTGACTTCCAGCGTCTTGTTGCGTTTGACGCGCCCGGCGCCGCCGCAAGAAGGACAAGGATCAGGGATGATCTTGCCGCTGCCATGGCACTTCGGGCAAGTCTGTTGAATACTGAAAAAACCCTGCTGCATCCGGACCTGGCCGTGACCGGCGCAAGTCGGACAAGTAATCGGCGAGCTGCCGGCCTTGGCGCCGCTGCCGTCGCATACTTCGCACTGATCCCAGGATGGTACCCGGATCGTGGTGTCGAAGCCGTGTGCCGCCTGTTCCAGCGTGATTTCCAGGTTATAACGCAAATCGGCGCCGCGATAGACTTGGGGACCTGCGCCGCGGCCACGTCCGCCACCTGCGCCGCCACCGAAAATGTCGCCGAAAATATCGCCGAATGCGTCGGCGAAGCCGCCCGCGCCCGCGCCGCCGCCGCCCATATTGGGATCGACACCGGCATGGCCGTAGCGATCGTAAGCACCACGCTTGTCCGGATCGGACAGCATCTCGTAGGCCTCTTTGACCTCCTTGAATTTATCTTCGGCACCCTTGCTGTCCGGGTTACGGTCCGGATGATGCTTCATCGCAAGCTTGCGATAGGCCTTCTTGATATCTTCGTCGGAGGCGTTTTTCGCCACGCCCAGAATTTCGTAAAAATCGCGTTTCGCCATGTTTATCTATAACCTAAATATTATTGCCCGCCGTCTGCATTCGCCGTTTTTCAGCAAGAAAAAAACGCCGATTGGAAACGCCAAATGGCAGCCTCTCGGCTGCCACCCTGGCGGGACGCTACGACATCAGTCGTATCCCCTGCTCTTTTACTTCACTTCCTTGAAGTCGGCATCGACCACATCGTCCGGCTTGCCGTTGCCTTCAGCGCCGCCGGCTGCACCACCGGCACCGGCGCCACCTGCAGCGCCGCCGGCCGCAGCTTGTTGCGCCTGCATATCCGCGTACATTTTTTCACCGAGCTTTTGCGCAGCGGTCGACAACGCGGCAGATTTGGCATCGATAGTCGGTTTGTCGTTACCCTTGAGGGCTTCTTCCAAATCCTTGATCGCTGCTTCGATCTGATCTTTTTCGCCCGCATCCAGCTTGTCGCCATATTCGGTCAATGCCTTGCGAGTCGAATGCACCAGCGCGTCGCCCTGGTTGTGCGACTCGGCCATTTCCTTCAGGCGCTTGTCTTCTTCCGCATTGGCTTCGGCATCCTGCACCATCTTCTGGATTTCTTCTTCGGTCAAGCCGGAATTGGCCTTGATCGTGATCTTGTTTTCCTTGCCGGTCGCCTTGTCTTTGGCGCCGACGTGCAAAATACCGTTGGCGTCGATGTCGAAAGTCACTTCGATCTGCGGTGTGCCGCGTGCTGCCGGTGGAATGCCTTCCAGGTTGAATTCGCCCAGGCCCTTGTTGCCGACTGCCATTTCGCGTTCGCCCTGATACACCTTGATGGTCACGGCAGGCTGATTGTCGTCCGCGGTCGAGAACACCTGACTGAACTTAGTCGGAATCGTGGTGTTCTTTTTGATCATCTTGGTCATCACGCCGCCCATGGTTTCGATACCCAGGGACAACGGTGTCACGTCCAGCAGCAACAGATCCTTGCGATCGCCCGACAGGACCGAACCCTGAATGGCGGCGCCGACGGCAACTGCTTCATCCGGATTCACATCGCGGCGTGGATCCTTGCCGAAGAATTCTTTTACCTTTTCCTGCACCTTCGGCATACGCGTCATACCGCCAACCAGAATGATGTCGTCGATATCGGTGACCTTGACGCCGGCGTCCTTGATCGCAATACGGCATGGTTCGATGGTGCGGGTGATCAATTCTTCGACCAGCGATTCCAGCTTGGCGCGGGTGATCTTCAGATTCAAATGGATAGGCGCGCCATTGGCCATTGCAATGTACGGCTCGTTGATTTCAGTCTGTTGCGACGACGACAGTTCGATCTTGGCGCGTTCGGCGGATGCCTTGATCCGTTGCAGCGCGATTGCGTCTTTGCGCAGATCCAGGCCGTTGATCTTGTTGAATTCGTCCAGGATGTAATCGATGATGCGCTGGTCGAAATCTTCGCCGCCGAGGAAGGTGTCGCCGTTGGTCGACAACACTTCGAATTGCTTCTCGCCATCGACATCGGCAATTTCAATGATCGATACGTCGAAAGTACCGCCGCCCAAGTCATACACCGCAATCTTGCGGTCGCCCTTGTCGGTCTTGTCGAGGCCGAAAGCCAGTGCGGCGGCAGTCGGTTCGTTGATGATCCGCTTCACGTCCAGACCGGCGATACGGCCTGCATCCTTGGTAGCCTGACGCTGTGCATCGTTAAAGTAAGCCGGCACCGTGATGACGGCTTCGGTCACTTCTTCGCCCAGATAATCTTCGGCGGTCTTCTTCATCTTGCGCAGCACTTCAGCCGAAATTTGCGGCGGCGCCAGTTTGTTGCCGCGAGCAGCAATCCATGCGTCGCCGTTATCGGCGCGAGTGATTTCGTAAGGCATCAGGGAGATATCCTTTTGCACTTCTTTTTCATCGAATTTACGGCCGATCAGGCGTTTTGCGGCGTAGATCGTATTCTTGGGATTGGTAACCGCCTGGCGTTTAGCCGGTGCGCCGACCAGAATTTCGCCATCTTCCTGATAAGCGATGACAGACGGCGTAGTACGCGCGCCTTCCGAGTTTTCGATCACCTTAGGCTGGCCGCCCTCCATCACCGACACGCAGGAGTTCGTTGTGCCCAGATCGATACCGATAATTTTGCCCATGATTTTTTTCCTTTGATAACTTGACGGGATAACTGAATTTAAATGTTGTTATTCATATATGTAGCGGGTGCCGGCTTTCAAGTCGCTGCGGCGAAATTTCCTGCCCGATTTCTTGCTTCGGCTCTTGCTTCGATTGATTGCTTGGTTATTGCGCAACCGTCACCAAAGCGGGACGCAGCAGGCGGTCCGAAATCGTGTATCCTTTTTGCAACACTGCAACTACAGTATTGGCTTCCTGCTCGGCCGGAACAGCCGATACGGCCTGATGCTTCATTGGATCGAGTTTCTCGCCGACAGCCGGACTTATTTCCAGCAATTTGTTTTTCTCGAATGCGGCAGAGAGTTGCTTGAGCGTCATTTCGACGCCCTCCTTGAGCGATTCAACTGACGGCGTCTGAATGTTCAGCGCCATTTCCAGGCTGTCTTTCACCGCCAGCAGGCTTTCGGCAAAATTCTCAACGGCAAATTTGTGCGCTCGGGTGACATCTTCCTGGGCGCGCCGACGGACATTTTCCATTTCGGCTTTGGCGCGCAGGAAAGCATCCTGCATTTCAGCGGCTTTCGCTTCGGCCGCGCTCACTTGTTGCCTCAATGCATCTTCCGTTGAAATTTCCGATGTTCCGTTCTGGGTTCCGGCGTTATCTTCAACCTGATCGACAGCATTCGCTGCCACTTGCTTTTCGTCGTCTTGCATTCAAAATCCCCTAACAAATCTGTGCTTTGTTCAATAACCAATGCTACGTGAGGCTATTCCCTACTATTTCAAGGGCTAATAGCCGGGCGCCGCCGGGCAACCGCGTATTTTATCCAAGGTCAGGGCCACGCGGTGGCCGATCAGAGCGGATTTTTGAGTTCCGCCTGCAGTTTTTCGTATTTGGCCTGCAATTGTTCAGGCGTTTCCAGCCAGGCCGGATTCAACGGGATACAAGCCACCGGACACACCTGCTGGCACTGCGGCTCATTGAAGTGGCCCACGCATTCAGTACATTTGTGCGGGTCGATCTCGTAGATTTGCGGCCCCATGTAAATAGCGCCATTCGGGCATTCCGGTTCGCATACATCGCAATTGATGCAGTCGTCGGTAATCAGCAGGGCCATAACGCTATTCCAGTTTTCCTATTTTTTCCTTTAGCCATCGGTCGACCGAAGGAAACACGAATTTCGATACATCGCCACCGAATTGGGCGATTTCCCGCACGATGGTGCCGGAAATGAATTGGTACTGATCAGATGGGGTCAAAAACATGGTTTCAACGTCCGGCAGCAAATATCGGTTCATGCCGGCCATCTGGAACTCATATTCGAAGTCGGACACCGCGCGCAGGCCGCGCACGATCACCCGGGCGTTGTTTTCCCGCACGAATTCCTTCAGCAGGCCGGAAAAACCCCTGACCTCCACATTCGGATAGTGGCCCAGCACCTCTTCGGCTATCGACAAACGCTCGTCCAGTGAAAAGAACGGGCTTTTGTTCTTGCTATCGGCCACGCCTACGATCAGCTTGTCGAACAAGCCGGATGCCCGCCGCACCAGGTCTTCATGACCGCGCGTGAGCGGATCGAATGTGCCCGGATAAACTGCTATGACCATCGGGAGACTCCCTAGCGATTAGAACGCGCATTATGCCTGAATTCAGCTATGCCTTTTTCGGCCGCGGGCGCCAGTGTACTGTCTAGCGCCGTAATAAGTGATAAAACACGCTGCCGGCGTGATCGGCCCTTACCAATTGCCATCCTGACAACCATTCGGGAAGCGCCTCTGCTTCCAGCGCCTGTTCCGCTTCCAGATACAGCAATCCGCCCGATGCCAGTAACGGCTCGCAGAGCGGCAGGATCTTGGCCAGCCAGTCCTGCCGATACGGCGGATCCAGGAAAATCAGGTCGAATTTAGCGCCTGCCTGCACCAGTTTCTCCGCCGCGCTCATCGCATCGGCCCGCAAGATCTGCACTTGCTCCGCATGCAATTTGGTTTTGGTGGCCTCCAATTGGCGCACCGCGGGCGTGTGATATTCCACCATCACGACTTCGCCGGTACCTCGGCTGGCCGCCTCGAAGCCCAATGCCCCGGAACCGGCAAATAAATCCAGGCACCGTAATTGTTCCCAGTTCGCCCCCAGTAAATGCGTCAGCCAATTGAAGACTGTTTCACGCACCCGGTCAGGTGTCGGCCGCAAACCCTCGGCCACCAGCACCGGCAACGGCGTGCGCTTCCATTGCCCGCCGATAATCCGCACCTGATGCGCCAGCGGCGGTTTGATCGCATGCTGCGGCACCTTCGGCGCCGGCTTTCCCGATTTCGATTTCTTGCCGGTAGCGTTACTCATGGGCATTGGCGTCAGGGGCGGCACTGGCACTGGTACCGGCGTCGGCATTGGTTTCGCCCACGATCACCGTGCTTAACTGCGATAGCACCACTTTTCGCGCGAACGCGGCGCGAATTTGCGCAATGCTGACCTGCTCAATGTTATGCGTCCAGGTATCCAGATAGTCCAGCGGCAATTGGTAGTAGGCAATCAGGGACAGATTGGCGAGAATTTTGCGGTTATTGTCGATGCGCAGCGAAAAACCGCCCACCAGATTGTCTTTGGCGGCCTTCAATTCGACCGCCGTCGGACCGTCGCGCAGATAGGCAGCCAACGTATCCCGCACCACTTTCAATGCCGCATCGGTTTGCTCGCGCTTGGTTTGCAGCCCGATCTGGAATGGCCCCTGTTGCGCCATCGGACTGAAGGCGCTATAGACGCTATACGATAATGCGCGTTTTTCGCGCACTTCCTTGGTCAGCCGCGATACGAATCCGCCGCCGCCCAGGATGTAATTGCCGACGGTCAGCGCGAAAAAATCCGGATCGCCGCGCGTCAGCGCCGGCATGCCGATCAGAATATGCGACTGCGAAGCCGGATGGGCGATGCGCTGCTCATGCGGATTAACCACTGCCGCTACGTCCGGCATCGCGGGCAACGCGGCGCCTTGCGGCAAGCGGCGGGTCAATTCCAGTGCGATCTGTTCGGCTTGGGCCCGCGTTATATCGCCGATGATGGAAATCACGGCGCGGTTTGCCACGTAATGCGCTTGATGAAACGCCACCAGATCGTCGCGTGTAATCGCCGCGACCGATGCCTCGGTGGCCTGCTGCGCATAGGGATGATCGCCGTAAAGCGCCCTCAGAAAGGTCTTGCCGGCAATTGCCTCGGGTTTGGTCCCGGACTCGCGAATGGCGGCGATCACACGCGCCTTGTCGCGCTGCAGGAAATCGTCCGGAAAACTCGGCTGCGCCAACAAACGCGCCGCCAGATTGACCGCCTTATCGCGTTCGTCGACACTCACCAGCGTACGGATGCTGATACCGGCGCGATCTCTTTCGGCGCCGCCGCCGCGTTGCGCTGCGATATCGGCGAATCCGTTCAATATTTGCGCTTCGCTCAACGCGGGTTCGGCCTGAAGTTCAGCCCGAGGTTCAGCTTTAGCGCCGCTACCGGCAGGCATGCCAGCCGCTATTCCACGCGCCAGCATGGCATTGGTCAGGCCTGCGAGTCCCGCCTTGGCAGCCGGGTCGCGACGCGCACCGGCATCGAATTCGACACTGAAGTCCAGAATCGGAATGGCGTGACTTTCAACGAATGCCACGCGGGCGCCGTTATCCAGTGCCCAGGATTGAATTTTCAGCACGGCGGCGGCGTTGCCGCTCAGAGCGAACGACAATACCGCCGTCAGCATAATCAGGAATTTTTTCATTAACTATTTCAGGTAAAACTGGTTGTACTGGTTGTACTGGTTGTACTGGTTGTGCTGGATGTACCGACTGTCCGATATCGATCTGCCGGCCGGCAGCCAGCGCCTCAGGCCGATTTGCGACTCGGTGCGTTGACCCAATCCAGCAGGGGTTGCCATTGTTCCAGATCGCGCTGCACACGCGACGGCGCCACATCCCACATGGTCAAGCCATGCGCCGCCAGTTGCACGTAATTCTGGGTATCGCGAAGGCAGCCCAGCATCGGCAGATTCAGGCTTTCGACGAAACGGTCCAATTGCTCGGCGGAGCGGGTCCGGCTATCGACCCGCATGCCGACGATACCGACATCGATATCGCCTTTGCGCACCGATTTTTCCTCGGCCAGCCGCGCCAGGAAATCACGCGTGGCGAGAATATCGAACATCGAAGGCTGCAACGGCACGATCACCTTATCGGCCATCTTCAAGATATCGTTGAGGCGGTGGCCGTGCAAACCCGCCGGCGTATCCAGCACGACATGGCTGGTACCCTTGGGCGGCTTGGCGATATTGTCCTCGTCGATTTCCCAAGTGGCGATCGGTCGTGCAGAAGGCGGACGGATACCGAGCCAACTGCGGGCGGATTGCTGGCGGTCGACGTCGCCGAGCAAAACCTGTTGACCTTGCGCGGCAAAATAACCGGCCAGATTGGTCGACAAAGTGCTTTTGCCGACACCACCTTTGGGATTGGCGATAACGATTACAGGCATGACGTTCTCCAGAAATAGAAGCGCTGATTAGGCGTAGCTGACGGCCCAATCTACGGATTGCAGGGTTGGCTTAATTCGTCACCGTACTAAACTACGGCTCCGCGTCTTAATCCATAGCTTGAACCACCAGCTACACTTACTCAGAGCTTCCCTAGTTATATTAATCAAATCGCATTACCAATATTCATCAACGCAAAGCGCCCGGTGGCGGCGCCGGGCGCGGCTTACCGGTCAAGGGCAACGGCACCAGCGTGGCAACCGTTAATTGATCGTCGCCGAAATATTTTTGCGCAACCGCCTGTACTTGCTGCGCGGTCACCGCCTTGACCTTATCGATCATGCGATCGATATTTTTATAGGAAATACCGGTCATTTCCAAGCCGCCGATTTCCATGGCCTGACCGAAAATCGAGTCGCGCTTGTAGATTTGCGATGCGACCAACTGGGTTTTGACGCGCTGTAATTCTTCCGGCGAAATACCTTCTTCCGCAATTTTCGCTACTTCGGCGCGCAATGCGGCTTCAAGCTGTTCGGCGCTGACGCTGGCAGCGGGCGTGCCTCCCAGTGTGAAGAGCGACGGGCCGCGGCTGATATTGTCGTAACTGGCGTCGACATCGTTGGCAATTTTGGCGGTGCGGACCAGATCGGCATTGAGCCGTGCGTTGTCATAGCCGTCCAACACCGCCGCCAGCACGTCCAGCGCATAGGTATCTTCGTCCTTTTCGACATCTTTCAGCGTCGGCGCCTTGAATGCCAGGGATACGTAAGCATTTTCCGCCGGCGCCTTGACAACCACGCGCCGCACGCCGTGCTGCTCGGGCTCATTTTGCGGTTTGACAGCAGGGTCCGGCAGCTTTTTGGACGCGATCGAACCGAAATATTTTTCAGCCATTTGCCGCACTTGTTGCGCGTCCACGTCGCCGGCGATCACCATGGTGGCATTGTTCGGCGCGTACCATCGCTGGTACCAGGCTTTGACATCGCCGACAGTCATATGCTCGAGATCGTTCATCCAGCCGACCACCGGATGGTGATAGGGATGCGCGATGAACGCCGCCGCATTTTGCGCTTCATTGAGCAGGCCGGACGGCTGGTCGTCGGTGCGCCAGCGGCGTTCTTCCATGACAACCCGGATCTCCTTGGCGAACTCCTTCTGATCGAAACGCAAATTGGCCATGCGTTCGGCTTCAAGCGCCATCACGGCCGGCAGCCTGGATTTTTCGATTTGCTGGAAATAAGCGGTGTAATCGCGATTGGTGAAGGCATTCTCGCTACCGCCGAGGGCCGCAACCCTGCTGCTGAATTCACCCGCTTTCAGGTGCTCGGTGCCCTTGAACATCATATGTTCGAGCGCATGCGCCACGCCGGTGGTGCCGTTGACTTCATCGATTGAGCCGACGCGGTACCAAATCATCTGCGCCACGGTCGGCGCCCGATGATCTTCCTTGACGATGATTTTCATGCCGTTTTTCAACATGAATTCCTGCGCCTGATCCGCTACCGGGGTCTGCGCGCAGGCCAGCGTCGAGATCCCGCACAATGTCGCGCTCAGTAATATGCCAAACGCCGCAGCGATAGACCCTGTCTTCAATTTCATAAGCCCTGCTCTGATAGAATGCGAAGCAATAGGAAGCGCTGAGTAAGCGTACCTGGCGGCCCAATCTACGGATTGCGATGCTCACCGTACCTCCGTACGGCTGCGCTTCTCATCCATAGCTTGAACTGCCAGCTACACTTACTCAGCGCTTCCCTAATGCTTGTTTGATTAATCCAGTGCCACAATCCGGCCAATTTGCACAATTTGTAAAGGCGCCCAGAGCGCCGCAGCGATTGTACCGCGTTCGTCAATCTACCCAGCCTACATAGCAGATGTTTAGTTTCTTCAAGAAAAAACCCCCGCAGGAAGCTGTACCGGCTAAGGTCGCACCCGCACCCGCATTGCCTACGACGCCACAGGCACCCGAAGCGGCATCTTTGCCTGTCATTTCCCTCGCGCAAGACATTGCCACAGGGCAAGCAGATGCCCAGAGCAAGCAGGGCTGGCTGACCCGTCTCAAGAGCGGCTTGTCCAAAACATCGTCCAACCTGACCGTGCTGTTTACCGGCGCCAAGATCGACGACGATCTTTACGATGAACTCGAATCGGCTCTGCTGAGTGCAGACGCCGGCGTTGAAGCCACCCAGTTTTTACTGGATACGCTGAAAAAGAGAGTGAAATCCGAGAAACTGCTTGATGCGGCGCAAGTCAAGGATGCACTGCGCGATTTGCTGATCGACTTGCTCAAGCCGTTGCAAAAACCGCTGATGCTGGGCCAGCATCAGCCGCTGGTCATGATGATCGCCGGTGTCAACGGCGCCGGCAAAACCACCACCATCGGCAAATTGGCAAAACACTTGCAGGCGCATCATCAGTCGGTACTGCTGGCGGCCGGCGACACCTTCCGTGCCGCCGCGCGCGAACAATTGACGATCTGGGGCGAACGCAATAATGTTGCGGTCATCTCGCAAGAATCGGGCGACCCTGCGGCGGTGGCGTTCGACGCCGTGCATTCGGCGCAAGCACGCGGCACCAATGTCGTGATGATCGATACCGCCGGCCGTTTGCCGACGCAATTGCACCTGATGGATGAGCTGAAAAAGATCAAACGCGTCATCGGCAAGGGCTTGGCCGGCGCGCCGCATGAAATACTGCTGGTCATCGACGGCAACACCGGACAAAATGCACTGGCGCAGGTCAAAGCGTTCGACGATGCGCTGGGGCTGACCGGGCTGGTCGTGACCAAACTGGACGGCACTGCCAAGGGCGGGGTATTGGCAGCCATCGCAAAAACACGTCCGATACCGCTGTATTTCATCGGCATCGGTGAGCAAATTGAAGATCTGCAAGCGTTTGACGCCGTAGAATTTGTCGATGCCTTGCTGGGTTGAAGTGATAACAAGAAAGCGAAGCAAACGCGCATGATCATTTTCGATCACGTTTCCAAACAATACGAGCGCAGCAATACCGCGTTGCGCGATGTCACACTGACGATCGATAGCGGTGAGCTGGTGTTCCTGGCCGGCCCATCCGGCGCCGGCAAATCGACCTTATTGAAAATGATCGCCGCCATCGAGCGCCCAAGCGCCGGCGTGCTTACCGTCAACGGCCAGAACATCGGTAAATTGACCGCTTCCGGCCTGCCCTATCTGCGCCGCAAGCTGGGCTTGATATTTCAACAGCAACGCTTGCTGCCGGACCGCAATCTGCTGGCCAATGTCATGCTGCCGCTGATCGTTACCGGCTCTTGGCGCAGCGATGCCGAAAAACGCGCGCACGCCGCACTGGACATGGTCGGCCTGCTGGACAAAGCCGATACTTTTCCGCAGGCGCTCTCCGGCGGCGAACAACAGCGCGCCGCCATTGCCCGCGCCATCGTGAACCGCCCGCAACTGATTCTGGCCGATGAACCGACCGCCAATCTGGATCGCGACAACGCCAACAAGGTCTTGGCGGCGCTCAAATCCTTTCACGAAGTCGGCGTGACCTGCCTGATTTCCACCCATGACGAGCAATATCTGAACGGACCCGAACGCGTGGTTTATCTGGCGCACGGGCAGGTTGTCGACGGTTGGCGCAGCGACGTCGATTATGCGCAGGAGCAAGCATGAACTGGCTGCGTTATCACCTGTTTGCCCTGAGCGACGCATTCACGCATTTTCGCCGGGCGCCGGGCAGTTTCCTGCTCAACGTGCTGGTCGTGGCGATTGCATTGGCGTTGCCGTTCGCCGGCATGACATTATTGGAAAATGTACGCCCGGTAACCGAGCAACTGGCCGTGCAGCCGGAAATCAGCGTGTTCATGCAAATGAACGCTACGCGCGACCAGGCAACCGCAATCGCGCCGGCCATCCGCCAGAATCTGCAGCAGAACGGCAACGATGCAAAGATCGAATTCATCCCGCGTGAAAAGGCATTGGACGCCCTGAAAGGCAAAACCGGCCTGGCCGATGCGTTGACCACTCTGGGCAGCAATCCCCTGCCCGATGCGTATGTTGTGAAGCTGACCGGTTTTCAGATCGATGCCGGACAAGTCGACAAGATCGCCGACAAGTTGAAGACCTTGCCGCGCGTCGATACGGTGCAGATCGATTCAGCCTGGGTCAAGCGGCTGGCGGCGCTGCTGCACATATTGCGTCTGGCCCTGCTGTTTCTCGCGATCACGCTGGGAGTTGTTGTGGTCGCCGTCGTATTTAACACCATCCGCCTACAGGTCATGACGCAATACGATGAAATCGAAGTGTCGCGTTTGCTGGGCGCCACCGACGCATTTATCCATCGACCGTTCTATTATACCGGCGCCTTGCTGGGCGGCTGCGCCGGCGCTCTTGCGCTGGTGGTGGTGGCGGCAGGCTTGCAGCCCATGAACCAGGCTGTCGCGGAATTCGCCCGCCTTTACGGCTCGGAATTCCTGCTGGTTCCCTTGCAACCGGTCGCCGCCGCCGTCCTGCTGGGACTCAGCGCCTTGCTGGGGCTGCTC
This sequence comes from Herbaspirillum sp., assembly GCA_036500325.1. Lineage (GTDB taxonomy): Bacteria > Pseudomonadota > Gammaproteobacteria > Burkholderiales > Burkholderiaceae_D > Herbaspirillum. Next base: position 60,544 of record DASYCG010000017.1, read on the forward strand.
GGCGCCATGTTGTCGGTCCGGCGTCATCTCAGCCGCCTGCGCTGAAGACCGCGCCACGCCGGGCAATACCGGGATTACGTCCCTGATAAGCTTCAAGAAAGTTACCAAAAAGCATCTTTGCTGTAGCGAACTGTTACAGCTTTTTTGCGTCCGCGGGCAACCCGTACGCCCCTCTGATGTTCTAATTACCTGATAATAAATACCGAGGCCCAAGCGTAAAGTAATAGGCCACGGCTATTTGCCTCTTCAGTTATGCTAATTAGCACTCACCATACGAGAGTGCTAGAATACTTGACTTGAATGCTGTGTCTTTAGAAGTTATCGACTTGAAACAGTCTACGAACAAGGAGTCTTAATGAAATCCGCGTCTAAGAATGCACTTATTGCGAACGAAACCCAGGCATTGGCGCTCGGCTTTTCGGGCAGTCTGGGTAATATCGACGCCTACATTTCAGCCGTGAACCGTCTGCCGATGCTGAGCCACGACGAAGAAATGTCGTTGGCCCGCAACCTGCGCGAAAAAAACGACCTGGGCGCCGCCCAGAAGATGGTTCTGTCGCATTTGCGGCTGGTGGTATCGATCGCCCGCGGCTATCTGGGCTACGGCTTGCCGCACGCCGATCTGATTCAGGAAGGCAATATTGGCCTGATGAAAGCCGTCAAACGCTTCGACCCCGATCAAGGCGTTCGTCTGGTGTCCTACGCGATGCATTGGATCAAGGCGGAGATGCATGAGTACATCCTGAAAAACTGGCGCCTGGTCAAAGTGGCGACAACTAAATCGCAGCGCAAGCTGTTCTTTAATCTGCGCAGCCACAAAGAAGGCCTGGACGCGATGACGCCATCGCAGGTCGATGCGCTGGCCAAGACACTGGATGTCAAGCGTGAAGACGTCATCGAGATGGAAACGCGTCTTTCCGGCCGCGACATGGCGCTGGAAGCACCGACCGACGACGAAGACGACAAGTTTGCGCCTATCGCCTATTTATCCTCGGAAACCAACGAGCCGACCAAGGTGATGGAATCGCGTCAATACGACCGTCTGCAGTCGGAAGGTTTGCAAACCGCCTTGAGCAAGCTGGATCCGCGCTCACGCCGCATTGTCGAAGCGCGCTGGCTGGCCAACGACGATGGTTCGGGTGCGACCCTGCACGAACTGGCAGATGAATTCGGCGTATCGGCCGAACGTATCCGCCAGATCGAAACAGTCGCATTGAAAAAGATGAAAGGCTCTTTGCAGGCCTATTCTTAATCAGGATCATCCGCACCACAAAAAAATGCCCTCGCCTTGAACCGGCGAGGGCATTTTCACATCTTCAGCAAATTCCAATCAGGAATCCGTATTATTTTTTTCCTGCTTTTTCCCTGCTTCGCGCGCATCCCACTCCGCTTTGATTTCCAATATCCGCGGCAGGATGGAAACGAAGAGTTCAACCAGGCGCGGCTCAAAATGCTTGCCGGAACCTTCATGCAGATTCGCCATGACACGATCGAGATCCCACGCGTCCTTGTAGGGACGCCTCATCGACAATGCGTCGAAGACATCCGCCAATGCCACGATTCGCGCCGACTCGGGAATCGCTTCGCCGGCCAGGCCGTTCGGATAGCCGCTGCCGTCGAAGCGTTCGTGATGGTGTAGCGCTATTTCCGCGGCCATCTGAAAGATCGGCGCGTCGCTGCGGGAAAGAATATCGTGCCCGATCAGCGAATGCGATTTCATGACGACCCATTCCTCATCATCGAGCTCCGCCGGCTTGCGCAGAATGGCATCGGGAATGCCCACTTTGCCGGTGTCGTGCATCGGCGCTGCAAGTTCCAGTTGATGACAGGCGTCGGCGCTCCAACCGCAGGCAGCGGCTATTTCAGCGGAATAAGCCGCCATGCGCCAGATATGCGAGCCGGTATCGGCATCGTTATAGTGGCCCGCCGCACCCAGCATGTAAATCGCATCGCGATAACTATGTTCCAACAGGGTGGCGCGCACCAGCGAGAGATGCGTGCGCACACGAGCAGACACGATCGCCGGCGAAAAAGGCTTGGTAATGTAATCGACACCGCCGACTGCAAATCCGGCAGCCTCGTCGCCAGCCTCGCCCAGACTGGAAACAAAAATGACCGGGATGGCTTCGGTACGCGAATCGGCTTTCAGCGCACGGCAAACTTCATAGCCGTTCATGCCCGGCATTTCGATATCCAGCAGCACCAGCGAAGGCATATGTTTCAGCGCTGCGGCAATGGCGTCGTTACCGTTGCGGGCGAAAACCAGCCGATGATCGCGCGACAGAACCTGCTGCAGCGCGGCGAGGTTTTGCGGCTGGTCGTCGACCAGAAGTATCGGACTGCTGTTGTTGCTATTGTTGCCGCCAGGAGCACGGTCATCGGGCATGATCAAATCTCCATTGAAATATCAAGGTCGGCCGCCAGTACATGCACTGCCGCTTCGCCACCGCGGAAATCGAAATTTTCGACTGCATCGTGAATCGCCGCCACACGCGCCGGCGGCAATACTTCATCCACTTCGGCCAGCACCGGACCGATGGCGCCGGGATCGTCGGTATTGAACGCATCGAGCAGCCTGGCCAGCAGCGGCGCGATTTGTTCGGCAGCCTCGACATTGTTGCCCTCACCCTGACCGCCATTCGGCTCAGGCGCAGGTTCGGGTGCATACAGCCGGATCGACGCCAACACGACATCCATCGCCGCCTGCAGCTTGGGGAACAACGTCGTTGCATCCTCGCCCGCGCGCAGCGTATGGTCGGCTTCTGCCATTAACACGGTAAGCTCCGGCAATGCCAGATTGCCGGCCGCGCCCCTCAGCGCATGCGCCAGCGTCGCCGCCTCGGATGGCGCCATTCGCGCCATTTCCACGACGCTGCCGCCGAAATCGCGCGCAAATTTACGCAGATACTGCCGATATACTGCTTCATCTTTCCAGGTAATCAATCCGCGTCCCACGGCCAGCCCAGGCAAATCGCGATCCGTATCCGGCGTCAAAGGAACCGGAGGAGCGCCTGGCGCAGGCGGCGGCATACCGCCGGCAGCGCCGGTCCTTGGACAGACACTCCTCAAGATCAGCGCGATGGCCACGTCCACATCGAAAGGCTTGGACAAAAAGCCTGTCATGCCGGCCGCTTTGGCGGCCTCTTCCTGCGCCTTGAAAGCACCGGCGGTCAGCGCAATTACCGGCAGATCGCGCAGGTCCGGCGAACTGCGGATCAGGCGCGTCGCTCCCAGGCCGTCCAGCACCGGCATCTGCACATCCATCAATACGATATCGACTTCGCCGACATGCATCGATAACCAATCCACCGCTTCCCGGCCATCGTTGGCAAGAAATACCTGTGCGCCCTCGCCGGCAAAAATACGGATCGCGACTTCGCGATTGATTTCGGTATCGTCGACGATCAATATCCGAACACCGCTCAATCGCTGCCCGGGCCGGCTGCCCGGTTTTTCCTCGATGCCGAAACGCACGCGCTGCGCATTGGCGACGGCGTTGTAAAGACTCGAAGGCGTGACCGGTTTGGTCAACACCGCGTCGGCCATTTTGCTATCGCTCGACGCCAGTAATTCCTCGCTTGAATAGGCCGTGACCATCACGATGATGGGACCGAGCGCATCCTCGCTGACGGCTTCACGTATCGCCCGTGCAGTAGCGAGACCATCCATGCCCGGCATTTTCCAATCGAGAACGATGACTTTTCCTGCTCCCTGGTTGCTGCACTCCAGGACGTTGTCCAACGCAGCCTGACCGGAAGTCACCACGCTTACATTCCAGCCGAGCGCTGCAGTAGTGCGGCGCAAAGCCTCCAGGGCAATCGGATTATCGTCGGCGATCAAAATATCCAGATGCGCCATCTCCGGCACCGACAAATCGATCTCGGCTGCGCGCTCGAAGGTCAGCGAAAATGAAAACTCGCTGCCGTGGCCGGCTTCGCTGGCGACATGCATTTCGCCGCCCATGAGGGCAACCAGCCGCCGGCTGATGGTCAGGCCCAGCCCGGTACCGCCAAAGTGGCGTGTCGTCGAACTTTCCGCTTGCGAGAAAGGCTCGAAGATTTCGTTCTGCTTGTTGACGGAAATACCGATGCCGGTGTCGCGCACCGCGAACCGCAAAGTGGTCTCCCTATCGGAAGCCGCAAGCGCATTGACATTCAGTTCAACATGGCCGCGATCGGTAAACTTGATCCCGTTCCCCAACAGGTTGATGAGAATCTGTTCGAGCCGCAGCGAATCGCCGATCAGGCGGTCGATCCGTGTTTCAGGCGGTGTAATGATCAGCTCGATGTCTTTGCTTCCCACGTTGACGCTCATGATGGTGGCAAGATTATCGAGCACGGTATCCAGGCTGAAAGGCACATGCTCAAGTTCGAGACGGCCCGCTTCGATTTTGGAGAAATCGAGAATGTCGTTGATGATGCTTAACAGCGAACGGCCGGCGATCGTGATTTTACGGACCAATCCATCCGGTTCGGCCGGCAGCCCTGCCTTTTCGAGCAGATAGGCCAAGCCGATAACGGCATTCATCGGCGTGCGGATCTCATGGCTCATATGGGCCAGGAAACCGCTTTTCGCTTCGGTTGCCGCTTCGGCCGTGCGCTTGGCATCTTCCAGCGTTTTCTCGGCGAGCTTCTGAGCGGTGATGTCCCGGTACGTCATCAAGGTCCAGTCGGCCGAAATCGAACGGGTCCGGATTTCGAGAGAAATGCCGCTGGCCATGTCGCGTTCGAAACAGGTTTCCTGGCGCGTTTCCAGCATCGCAAGGAAGCCGGTATAAATTTCTTCGAATTGCCGCTCGGGATAATCGCCTCGATCGAAAGAGTAGCGAATCACGTCTTCAAACATCAAAGGATCTTTTTCCAGCAGCGTCGATGGAAAATTCAGCAGCGAACCATAAAGCCGGTTGCGCAAAATCAACTGCTGCTGTTCATCGAAGACCGCAACGCCGAAAGGCAGCGACTCCAGCACCTCTTTCAATATCTGATAGAGATCGTTGAGCTTTTTGGAGCGCGCTTCCACCTTGTCTTCCAGGTCCTGATTGAGTTGCTGCAGCGCGCCTTCGGCATGTTTGAGTTCGGCGAAAGTCAATGCAAGCTGATCGCGCTCGGCCTGGATGATGCCGTTTTTCTCCGCTACTTTACTATGCATGCGATTGAAATTATCCAGCAGCTTGCGAATCTCGCGGCTACCGGTGACCTTCAACGGTCGCATGTTCTTCAGCGAATCGCCTGCTTCGTCGATTTGGCGGGAGGCGGACTCGACCGGCGCCAGTTCGCGCCGCAGTAATACCCATATCAGCAAGCCGCTGAGAAAGATGATCAATATTGCGCCGGTATAAATGCGATTGGCCACACCTCGCACCGGCGCGAACGCTTCTTCGGCCGGAAGATAGGCAACCACCAGCCAATTCGCCACGGTAGTGCGCGCAGCCGTGCTGAGAACCCTGACGCCGGCAGCATCGGTTATTACGCTCGGTTCCAGATAGCCTTGCTGGCGGCG
>DASYCG010000018.1:0-9429 GCA_036500325.1 Herbaspirillum sp.
GCGTCGCGTCGCGGAGAAATTCGGCATAAAAAAGTGGACGACCGATTTTAACCAGGCGCTGTCGTCGTACGAATTCGAAGCGATCATCCTGGCCACGCCGACACCGATGCATGCGGCTCAGGCGATCCAGTGCATGAAAGCCGGCAGGCATGTGCTAGTCGAAATCCCAATGGCAGATTCGCTGGCCGAATCGCGCGCGCTGGTCGAAATGCAAAAAGCGACCGGACTGGTCGTTGCCGCAGGACATTTGCGCCGTTTTAATTTTGGGCATGCGTGGATGCACAAGCGCATCCGCCAAGGAAAATTGACATTGCGCCAGATGGTGACCCAGACTTATTTCCTGCGGCGCACCAACATTAATCTACAGGGCGAACCGCGCAGCTGGACCGATAGCTTGCTTTGGCATCACGCCTGCCACTCTGTCGATCTGTTTTTATTCCAGACCGGCGAGGCCGTGACGCACGCGCGCGCACTGGCCGGTCCGCTCAGCCCTTCACTGGGCATTCCGCTCGATATGTCGATCCAGCTTAAAACCCGATCCGATGTGCTGGCAAGCACCTCTTTATCGTTCAACAACGCGGGAACACCCGGCTCGGTGTTTCGTTATATTTGCGATGAAGATACGTTTATCGTCAAGAACGACGAGATTGTCGATAGCAAAGGCGAGGCGGTAAAGATGGAAAACGACGCCGCCGCCAAGTCAGGTCTGCAAGCGGCCGATCAGAATTTTTTCGATGCCATTCGCGGCGTGGCAAAACCGATCGCCCGAATTGAGGATTGCCTGCCCGCCATGGAGGTGCTGGATCGCTTGGAACGCGATATAAGCCAGGATTGATTTAAATTATGCCGCGTGAGGCGCGAACTGGAAGCGCTCAAATTGGTGGAGCTTTTCTTCGATTTTCTTTTTGTGGCGGGATGCGCGGCCCTCGCCGATCCAGCTCCATTGCTGCAACAGTAATTTACGGCGCTCGCGATCGGCTTTCAAATCAAGCACCGCCACGATTTCACCGTCTACCAGCACCGGTAATCCGAAGTAGCCGAAGCGTCGCTTTTCCTTCGGCACGTACGCTTCAAAAACATGTTTATAAGCAAAGAATAAATCCAGCCGCTTGCGTTGAATGACCAAGGGATCGAACGGTGAAAGGATATGCACGCCTTCCGCCGGCTCGGGAATATCGGCCAGGATTTCCGGCGCTATCCAATGCTGTTGTTTGCCTGCGCCATCGATCGATACCGGAACCAGAAGCCCCTTGCGTACCCTGGTTTCAATGGCGCGCTGGACCAGTGGCTTGCGTTGCGCATTCAAATGGCAAATCGAATCCAGACTGACCACGCCTTGCGATTTCAACGAGCGATCTATCAGATAGCCGGTGATCTGGCTTTCGGATGCCTGCCTGGGCTGACTATCCCATTGGAAATGACGGTCGATCAGCTCATACGTTTTGAGCATGCCGGACCGTTCGCTGACAACCAGTTTTCCGGAATAGAACGCGAATTGCAATGCGCGCTTCGAGGGCTTCCGGCTGCCCCAGGCATGGGTTTTCTCAACCAGGGCGTCGTCGTCGATATCGCGGATCGACAAAGCGCCGCTATCGCGAATGCGTGTCAGTACTTTACGAAGTTCGCTTGCCGTTACAGTGCTGTAAAAGCTTCTCGGCGACTTTTGATGAAGCTTCATGTCCGCGATGAAATATTTTAGATCGCGTGTTGGAACATACGATAAAGCGTGTGTCCAGTATTCGAAAACCGTCTTATCGATGGTCTGCGCCTGCGCCAAATGCTGGCGCTGGTAGTCCGGAATGCGGGTCCAGAGGATGTGATGGTGACAGCGTTCAATGACATTGATGGTATCGATCTGCACGTAACCGAGATGTTCAATCGCCGCCAGCGCCGCTGTTGCGCCGTTGCCAAATGGCGCTGCGGTGTCCAGTTTTTGAGCGCGCAGCCAAATATGGCGTGCTTGTGGTTGTGTCAGAGAATAGGAAGTGTCGGCTTGCTGAGGCATGGGGATTTGACTTGATTTCGGCTTGATTTGCGGTATCGCCGGTACTTTACTTTAATATTCGAAATCGAGTCGGCGGCCGTAACTAATATCAACAGGGGAATCGCTTTGAAAAAGACAATACGTTGAGTCTTCGCATGCATGGCGCTTGCATGCCGCTGGTCAATGCGATTGTCGGGGATTGGCGGCACTGGAAAAAAGGTGTGCCCGTCGCCTGAACGGCGCCATGCCAAAAATCAGGCCCAATCGATCGGCGGCTTTCCTTTCGAAACAAGATATTCGTTCGCCCTGGAAAACGGTTTGCTGCCGAAGAACCCCTTATGCGCCGAGAACGGCGAGGGATGCGGCGAAGTAATGAGCAGATGTTTGCCGGCGTCGATAAATGTTTTTTTCGAAATCGCGTAACTGCCCCACAGAATGAAGACGATATTTTCACGCTGATCCGAAAGCTGTTTGATCGCGTTATCGGTAAAATTTTCCCAGCCTTTTCCCGCATGCGATCCGGCTTCCCGCGCCCGCACGGTCAGGACGCTATTGAGAAGAAAAACGCCTTGTCCGGCCCAATCCGACAGATCGGTTTGGGTGCGCGCAATACCGAGATCGCTGTCGATTTCCTTGAAGATATTTTGCAGGCTCGGCTGCGGCCGGTTCCCTTCCGGAACGGAAAAACAGAATCCCATTGCAGCACCGGGCGTGTGATACGGGTCTTGCCCGAGAATGACTACTTTGACTTGATCGAATGGTGTCAGATCGAAGGCACGGAAAATGTTTTTGCCTTGCGGACAGCAAGGGCCTGCGGCGTATTCGGATTTGACGAAGGTCGTCAGGTTTTCCCAATAAGGTTGTTCGAATTCAGCGTGAAGCTGTTGTTTCCAGGATGGTTCAATGCGAACAGTCATCGTTTTATTCGGATTACGGAAGCGTTGACGGGAGAATCGCGTTAGGCGTTTCGTGACCCGCTAGTCTAGCGCTATTTCAAATAAACAGGGCATGGCAAAGCAAGCAGAGGGAGGCAGGCTCACAGCCAATGAAAATCGTCATTGCATGCCGGCAGGCTGCCTATTGCACGAATTGCACGACGAAGGGCACGCCATAAGAGCAATCCGCCAAGGACCGCAAATAGTCCCAACAGGCCGAGCGCATAAAAGAGAAGTGGCATCGACATTATTTCTTCCATATTCGCACATACGTGCGAAATTAAATCAAAAAAAGTCGAGCGAAATGAGGATCTCAAACGTGTGATCCGTTTCGCTCAACCGGTATAGCTGAAACTGCGGTAAGTCGAGGTCAGGCGTTCGTAACTGCTGTGCGCGCGGCTCGGCGCCTTGGGGTCGCGCAGAAAACGCGCGTCATGCATCAGTCCGATCATCAGACTGTAGATTTCAAAGGCAAGTTGTTCGGGATCGGTGTCGGGTCTTAAATGGCCGGCATCCAATGCCTGTTTCACGGTGCGGCACAGCATGGCGCGCATGCGCACGACATTGCATTGCACGCGTTCACGCATCGGGCCATCGAGATCGTCGTATTCGAATGCGCCGGACATGTAAAAGCAGCCGGTAAAGGCGTCGGTTCTGCTGCTGCGGTCGATCCAGGCCTTGACCATGGCGTTCAAGCGCGGCAGACCGCGCGGCAGCGCCATGGCGGGTGTGAATACTTCCGCCACGAAACGGCTGTCGAATTCATCGAGCACCGCCTCCTGCAAGGCTTCGCGCGAACCGACACGCGAGAAGACGCCGCTTTTACTGATGCCAAGGCGTTTGGCGACTTCTCCGAGGGAGATGCTCTCCAGCCCGCCGGCAGCGGCCATGTCCAGCGCCGCGTCGACGATGGCGGTCAGGGTCAGTTCGCTTTTGGCTGTGCGGGTATCCATTTTCGGAATGTTAGCACAGTCGTGCGAAATGTCACTTTATTTCTGTAATATGGCGGCGGAGAGCTGACTGACGACATCGGTTTCGATGCCGTTGTAGCCATGGAAAGAAAAGGCTTCGCAAGGCCCATCCCGGCTTTCGCCGCCGCTGAAGGTCAGCAATTGCTTTCTCGGCACGTTAGTCAGCTTGTCCATCAGCGACGGCACAAAGCCATAGGCGCAGAGCGGGCAGGCGTCGTCTTTGTGATGGCCGACGATGACGGGAATATGCAGGCGCTCCAGCGGCATGGCGGTGACCGGGCGGCCTTTCTTGTCGCGCAGAATGGTGGATGTCAGAACCAGGCCGTCAGGTCCGTCCGGGCCGGTCAATTCGGTGGCGACATAGGCGGCCGATTGCGTGCCGCGGCTGGTGCCCACCAGCCAGACCGGAACCTTGGCATGCTCGCGAGCCCAGGCAATCACGGCCTTGATATCGGTTACGTGTTCCGAGGTCTGGCGGAAGCCTTCCAGAAACATGCCGCCCTGGTGATCCGACGGCGCGTCGACCACTGCCACCACAAAGCCCTGATCGGCAAAAAGCTGCCGGGTGCGCACCAGGAAATTACCCTTGCCGCGCTGGAGCGTGCCGTCCGCTTGAATCGCCAGGCCGCCATCGCCGCCGGCAAACAGAATCACCGTCGCCTTGGGTTCGCCCGGCGTCAGAACGATCATTCTTTGCGTGACCCCGGGCCGGGTTTGCAGGTCGACGACCTGTGCCGGCGTCTGGGCGTATGCGACGCCGCAAGAAATCAGTAGTAAAGCAGCAATCCAGATTTTAATTGTTCTTTGCACGGTACTTTCCCTTTGGTAAGCCTTCGTCGGTTATTGAAATTATCGTCAGATGCGGTGCGCGATCGCATTTGATGCCGAAGAATAAACCGGAAATATGACATGACGTCAATTTGCGGTACTTGCCGTGGAAATTGTATTTAATCCGTCGGATTGCCGATCTGCCCGGCCTGGCCGATACCGGCGCTGCGTCCCTGGCCGGCAACGGTGATTTCACCGACGATATCGCTTACGCGTTTGATGCTTTCAATAACGTCGTTCATGGCGGCGCCGGTGTCGTAGACCTGCCGTACCCCGCTGTCGACTTTCCCGAGGGAATCGAAAATCAGGTTCTTGATTTCCCAGGCCGCGGCGGCGGAACGCTGCGCCAGCGTGCGCACCTCCGAGGCGACTGTCGCAAAGCCGCGGCCATGTTCGCCGGCGCGCTTCGCTTCGACCGCTGCGGTCAGCGCCAGCATATCGGTCTGGAATGCAATGTCGTCTATGGTGCCGATAATGTTCGCAATTTTTTTGGATGCGTCGCTAATGGAACTCATGGTATCGACGACTTGCGAAATCGCGATTTTTCCTTGCATGGCGATATCGGATGCCGACCAGGCCAATTGATTTGCTTGCCGTGCATACGTCGCATTTTGCTTGGCCGTCGATATTAATTGTTCCATGGAAGGAGCGGCTTCTTCCCGCGAACCGGCCTGTTCTTCGGCAGGCGACGGCAAATCGGGATTGCCGGCGACGATTTGCGTCGATACTGTGACTGCATGGCCGATTTCATCGAGTCGCTCGACGGGCGCCGGTACTGAAAGATCGAGGCCGTGTTTGATCAGCAGGTAAAGATATCCGGCCAGCGCGCCGGAGATAAGCAGCGTCGCTCCCACGATCGCCAACATGATCTCGAATGCGCGTTGATAGGCGGCGTGATGAAGTTGGTAAAGACCATAAGTTGCAACAAATATTAACGACAAAAATGCAACAGATAACGTCAACATCAAACGATTGGTAATGGTTAATTGCATGTTGCACTTTTCCCTTTTTTCTGACGTAAAGACCCTTGTCCGACTGGCGGCGGCGAATCGTATTTCGTTAAACCGAATTTTTAAGCCACAATTTGGCGGAAAATTCCTTAATATAACTTATTAGATCAATTAAAGATGACATATTAGGTTATTTTCAGAAGACTGAAAGAGGTTGACACTTTACGTCCAACAAGAATGACGGAGCGTGTCATGAAAGATGAAATTGAAACCCCGGATAAGCAGTTGGCTAGACGGGTCGGCAGCATCATCGCCGGCATACGAAAAGCCAGAGGTTTGACACAGGCCCAGCTCGCAGAGCGCATGAATGTTGAAAAGGAAACCATCAGCAGAGTAGAAACAGGCGTTATTTCGCCGACGCTGGGCCGACTGGCGCAGCTGGCCAAAATACTGGATTGCGAAATAACCGATCTGTTAAGGATCAAGGCCCCCGAACTTGAAGATCATGCCGCTTCTCTGGCAGGCAGAATGGAAGACTTGAGCGATAGCCAGCGGGATTTAATGGTTCGCCTGTTCTCCAGAATCAGTCTTAGCATGAGTAAAACGACTATCAAGGAACGTAAAATTATTGAGAATTTTTTGTCGGATATTTTGCATTCACCTTCATGAGGCAAGCGGGTAATCACTCTGCCGCTGCCGCATTTTTAATCGCCATTGCTTGTCTTGCGTTTTGTTTCATGTGTTGTTTTCCTCCCGGGCGACCCTTCCAAAGCTGAACGAATTTTCCGACCGAATGTCAACCAGACTGGTTGCCGTGTTCCGGCAAAACTTGTCTGCGAAGAGGTTCAGGATGCAAATTGGCATGATCGGATTGGGGCGCATGGGCGCGAATATGGTGAAACGCCTGAGCAAGGGCGGTCATGAATGTGTGGCTTTCGATTTGCATGAAGATGCGGTCAAGGCGGTGTTGCAGCCGGGTGTTACCGGTGCGGCGTCGCTGCAGGACCTGGTTGCCAAACTGGCCAAGCCGCGGGTGCTTTGGCTGATGGTGCCGGCAGCAGTGGTCGATAAAGATCTGGCGCTGCTGGCGTCAATGCTCGATGCCGGCGATATCGTTATCGATGGCGGCAATTCCTATTATCGCGACGATATCCGCCGTGGCGCGGAACTGAAATCGCACGGTATCCATTATCTGGATGTCGGCACCAGCGGCGGCATCGCCGGGGCCGATCGCGGCTATTGCCTGATGATCGGCGGCGAAAAAGAGGTGGTGGCCCATCTGGCGCCGATCTTCACCACGCTGGCGCCAGGCGTCGATGCGGCAACGCCGACGCCGGGCCGAAGCAAAAGCGATCACGCCGGCAGCACGGCGGATCAGGGCTATTTGCATTGCGGTCCGCAAGGCGCGGGCCATTTCGTCAAGATGATTCATAACGGTATCGAATACGGTTTGATGGGGGCATATGCAGAAGGCATGAATATTCTGCGCAACGCCAACGTCGGCAATCGCGCGCATGAGACCGATGCCGAAACCACGCCGTTGCGCCACCCGGATTACTACCGATACGATCTGGATTTGCCAGAAATCGCAGAGCTGTGGCGTCGTGGCAGCGTGATCGGTTCCTGGCTGCTGGACCTGACCGCGAGTGCTCTGCTGGACGATCCCGCATTGGGAAGCTACGCCGGCCGTGTATCGGATTCGGGCGAGGGCAGATGGACCATTGCGGCGGCGATCGATGAATCGGTGCCGACCCCCATTTTGAGCGCGGCGTTGTTCGCGCGTTTCAATTCGCGCGGCGAATCCGATTTTGCCGACAAGATTTTGTCGGCGATGCGGCACGGCTTCGGCGGCCATCTGGAAAAGCCGGATAAATAAAGGCATGGTAGCGAAATCAGCAGCGAGAGAAGTAATGAACAACGAGACAAAAGATAAGGTCGTATTTTTGTTCGACTGCGACAACACGCTGCTCGATAACGACCGCGTGCAAGACGATTTGCGGGCGCATATCGAACAGGAATTCGGCGCGGCGGAGCGGGATCGCTATTGGCGTATTTTCGAGCAGCTGCGCGAAGAACTGGGTTACGTCGATTATCTGGGCGCCATGCAACGCTTCCGCTCGGATGCAGCAAACCATGCGGCCTTGCTGCAATTGCCGGAATTCCTGCTGGACTATCCGTTTGCCGAGCGGCTCTATACGGGCGCGCTGAGCGGTGTCAGGCATCTGGGGGCGTGGGGTAAAACGGTTGTGCTGTCCGATGGCGATATCGTGTTGCAGCCGCGTAAAATCCAGCGCGCCGGCTTATGGCAGGCGGTCGAGGGACGTGTGTTGATTTATATCCATAAAGAGAAAATGCTGGAGGAGATGCAGCAAATCTATCCCGCCGATCATTACGTGATGGTGGACGACAAGCCGTCGATCCTGACTGCAATGAAAAAGCATATGGGCCGGCGGCTGACAACCGTTTTGCCGCTGCAGGGGCATTACGCACTGGACCCGCGCAACACCGTTAAGTATCCCGCCGCAGATGTCAGCATCGAACGCATCGGCGATTTGAACAAGCTCGATCTGCCGTTTTTGCTCAACGCTGCAAGCGGCGCCGGCACTGTTGAGGAGCATCCATCATGAACGCCACGGAACACCTGCAAGGCCTCGGCCAAAGCCTATGGCTGGACAACATCACGCGCGGGCTGCTGACCAGCGGCACATTGGAGCGTTACACGCGCGACTTGTGCATTACCGGGTTGACCTCGAATCCGACCATCTTCGATCAGGCGATCCGAAACACCGATTTCTACGATGAGGCGATTCGCAGTAAAGCCGCGGCGGGGCAATCCGGCGAAGCATTGTTCATCGCGTTGGCGCTGGAAGATCTGACCAAGGCCGCCGACCTGTTTCAGCCTGCGCATCAGGCCAGCGGCGGCGTGGACGGTTGGGCGTCGCTGGAAGTGTCGCCGCTGCTGGCCGGCGATGCGGCCGGCAGCGTGCGCGAGGCCGTGGCGCTGTTCGCCCGTGCGCAACGGCCCAATCTTTTCATCAAAATTCCCGGCACGCCCGCCGGGCTGATCGCCATCGAAGAAGCTATCTTCTCGGGCGTGCCGATCAACGTCACACTGCTGTTTTCGCGCTATCAATATCTGGCTGCGGCGGATGCTTATCTGCGCGGCATCGAGCGCCGCATCAAAGCGGGACTCGATCCCAAGGTCAGTTCGGTCGCGTCGCTTTTTATCAGCCGATGGGACGTCGCCGTCAAAGATCGGGCGCCGGCTTCCTTGCAAAATCAGCTAGGCATTGCGATCGCCGGCCGCACCTATAAGGCTTATCGGGAATTGCTGGCTTCGCCGCGCTGGCGGAAACTCTCCCAGAGCGGCGCCGCTCCGCAACGTTTGCTATGGGCCAGCACCGGTGTCAAAGACCCGCAGGTGCGCGAGACCCTTTACCTGGAAGCGCTCGCCGCGCCAAATACCATTACGACGATTCCCGAGAAAACCTTGCTGGCGTTTGCCGATCACGGCATCGTGAACGGCAGCATGGCGGCCGATGGCGGCGATGCCGAGAATGTATTGGCCGAGTTTGAAAAGGCCGGTATCGACGAGGCTGCGCTGGCCATGCGCCTGCAACAAGACGGCGCCGTGGCATTCAGCAAATCGTGGCAGGATTTGATGGCCGTTATTGCCGAAAAAAGCGCGGCGTTGCTGAAGTAAGCTTATTGATGCGCTTTGATTAAAGCCAATGCGCGATTGCAAACGTTTTCCACCGTAA
>DASYCG010000019.1:0-18711 GCA_036500325.1 Herbaspirillum sp.
CCGGCTGAGCGCTGCGAGTGGCTGGTGCCGGGCATGCTGAAGGAAAAAGTCCATCTGTTGCTGAAGTCGCTGCCGCAGAAATTGCGCCGCAATTGCGTGCCCTTGCCGGATTACGCGGCGCGCTTTTGCGAGCGGGTGCAGGCGGCGGAGCGTTTCGGCAAAGGCAGTTTGATCGATGCGATTATTGCCGATATCCGCGAGCAGTTGCGGCTGGCGGTGATGCAGGCCGATTTCAAGCAAGAGACTTTGCCGGCGCATCATTTCATGAATTTCAAGATTGTCGATGAGCATGGCCGGCAGTTGGAGATGGGGCGTAATTTATCGGCTTTGCAGGCTGAGTTCGGCGGCCAGGCGCGGCAGAGTTTTCAGAAGTTGGCTGAGAATACCCGGATTGCCGCTTCGGATGCGGCGTTGGCGCGGTTGGTGGGTGGTGGCGCGGCGTCGCCATTGTCATCATCGTCATCGTCGCCCAAGTCTGCATCTTTTGTGACCGGCGCGGTGCCGTCTTCAAGCGGAAAAGTTGCGGTGCAAGGTGCGGTGCAAGCATCGCCTGCCGTCGCGGTGGAGCACAGCGGATTGACCGGCTGGAGTTTCGGCGAATTGCCCGAATTGCTGGAAATCGAGCGCGGCAAGCAGACTTTGATCGGTTTTCCGGCCTTGGTCGATAAGACCGCGCATTGCGATCTGGAGGTGTTCGATGATCCGGCTGAAGCGGCACGCCATCACCGGATCGGCTTGCGCCGTTTGTTTGCGCTGCAGATGAAGGAGCAGCTTAAGTTTGTCGAGAAGAATATCCCCGGTCTGCAGCAGATGGGAATGCAATTCATGAGCCTGGGATCGCAGGAGGAGTTGCGCGATCAGATCGTGGCCAGCGGCTTGGAGCGGGCCTTTTTGCAGGCACCTTTGCCGATGAATGCGGAGCAGTTTGCGCAACGGCGGGAGCAGGGCAAGGCCAGGCTGGTTTTGTTGATCAACGAGATTGCGCGGCTGGCCGGTCTGATTCTGGCGGAGTTCCACGGCTTGCCGAAGAAGTTGCAGGGCGTCAAGGCGCATCCGGCTGCGATTGCGGATATTCAGTCGCAGTTGCAGGGTTTGGTCGGCAAGCGGTTTATTGCCGATACGCCTTATGACAATTTGACGCATTTGCCACGGTATTTGAAGGCGATTGTGATTCGGCTGGATAAGCTGCGGGCCGATCCGGTGCGGGATGCGCGGTTGACGGCCGAGTGGTCGGCGGTTGCTTTGCCTTATCAACGGGCGTTGAAGGATCGTAGTGCTTCTGCCGATCCCAAGATGGTGGAGTTCCGCTGGCTGCTGGAGGAGTTGAGGGTGTCTTTGTTTGCGCAGGAGTTGCGCACGCCTATGCCGGTTTCCGGGAAGCGGTTGCAGAAGGTTTGGGATGCTTTGCAGCGGTAGTTTGTCTTTTTATTCAAAAGTGGCCGGGTAGAAGCAGTTGCTGTCCGGTGAGACGCGCCACACGGGCCAAACTCGCTGCGCTCAGACAGTATGTCCCTGATTGTGTGGCACATCTCGCCGGACAGCAACTGCTTCTACCCGGCATTCCCACTTCTACTTAACTGCAACTTCATCCGGCTTTTCCTGCGGAATTCGCGGGAGGTTAGCTTCGCTTCGCTGGCTGGTTCTTTCTTTTTTTATGGTCTTTTGATTGCCGGCTGCCAAAAAACTAAAACCTGCCCTCGATTGGCGTAAAATCCTCATCCAACCGAACAAACGCTTAATCCTACCCCTACCCAAAAAAATGACAATCAAATCAGACAAGTGGATCCGCCGCATGGCGCAGGAACACCGCATGATTGAACCGTTCAGCGCCGATCAGATACGCGAAGAGAACGGCCACAAAATCGTCTCTTACGGCACTTCATCCTACGGCTACGATATCCGCTGCGCCCGGGAATTCAAGATTTTCACCAATATCAATTCGACTATTGTCGACCCCAAGAATTTCGACGATAAATCGTTCGTCGATTTCGTCGGCGATGTCTGCATCATCCCGCCTAATTCGTTTGCTCTGGCGCGCACCATGGAGTATTTCCGCATTCCACGCAGCGTGTTGACTATCTGTCTCGGCAAATCGACCTACGCCCGTTGCGGCATTATCGTCAACGTGACGCCGTTCGAACCGGAGTGGGAAGGTTATGTCACGCTGGAGTTCTCCAATACCACGCCGCTGCCGGCCAAGATTTATGCCGGTGAAGGCTGCGCCCAGGTGTTGTTTTTCGAGAGCGACGAAGTGTGCGAAACCTCATACAAGGATCGCAACGGAAAATATCAGGGGCAAGTCGGTGTGACTTTGCCCAAGGCCTAGATTTCAGCCGGGTTTCAGCCGGACCTCAGCGCTAACTTTAAACTTGCTTCCCACTGCCGCCCAGCTGACCTGACCTAATGCCCATAAACACATTGCGACGCCTCAGCGGCAAGCAAAGAACCGCACCGGCCAATCGGCATTTGTCGTTTTGCCTCGCCTTCGTGGCCGGGGCCGCCAATGCCGGCGGCTTTCTGGCAGTGCATCAGTACACTTCTCACATGACCGGCATCGTCTCGTCGATCCCCGATCGTCTGGCAGTCGGCGACGTCGGCCTGGCTCTGGCGGGCATCGGCGCCTTGCTGTCGTTCCTGGCCGGCGCCATGACGTCGGCCGTACTGATCAACTGGGCGCGCCACCGTGAATTGCAAAGCGAATATGCGCTGCCGCTGATGCTGGAAGCGTTCCTGTTGCTTTGCTTCGGCCTGATGGGGCGTTATCTCGCCTCGCATATCTGGTTGTTTGTGCCGCTGACGGTGATGTTGCTGTGCTTCATCATGGGATTGCAAAATGCCACCAGCACCAAAGCCACGCGCAGCGAAGTGCGCACTACGCATGTGACCGGCCTGGTGACCGACATCGGCATCGAACTGGGCAAGATGTTTTACTGGAATCGCTCGCGCGCCAAAGGCGAGACGATGTATGTCGCTTCGGATCATGCCCGTCTGCGCTTCATGGCGACCTTGTTCGCATTGTTCATCAGCGGCGGCCTGATCGGTGCGCTGGGATTCAAGCACATAGGGTTTTCATCGACGGTGCCGCTTGCCGCATTGCTGATGGTCTTGGCGCTGGTGCCGGTGGCGGACGATCTGCTGGCGCAATTCAAACGCCAGTAAAAAAGCCCGGACATTGCTGTCCGGGCTTTTTTTTCAAGCAAAACGTTCCGGGATAAAGCGGTCCTTATTGCCGCACGCAATCCACAAAATAATCCCTGCGTCCATTCAATTCCCGTTTCACCAGACCGTGCACGTCGGTCTCGAAACCGGGAAATTTTTCGTTGAAATCGCGCGCGAATTTGAGGTAGTCGACGATGGTCTTGTTGAAACGCTCGCCCGGGATCAACAACGGAATGCCCGGTGGATAAGGCGTCAACAGGATCGATGTGACCCGGCCTTCGAGTTGGTCGATAGGCACGCGGTCGATCTCGCGGTGGGCCATCTTGGCAAACGCGTCGGACGGTTTCATCGCCGGTTGCATGTCGGATAAATACATCTCCGTAGTCAGGCGCGCAACGTCATAGGATTTGTACGTTTCGTGAATTTGCTGGCACAGATCGCGAAGGCCCAGCCGTTCATAGCGCATGTTGCGGCCCTGGTTGGCGCGCGCAAATTCCGGCAGGATGCGCCAGATCGGCTGGTTCTTGTCGTAATCGTCCTTGAATTGCTGCAATGCCGTCAGGAGCGTGTTCCAGCGGCCCTTGGTGATGCCGATGGTGAAC
Source organism: Herbaspirillum sp. (assembly GCA_036500325.1). GTDB lineage: Bacteria > Pseudomonadota > Gammaproteobacteria > Burkholderiales > Burkholderiaceae_D > Herbaspirillum. Next base: position 3,762 of record DASYCG010000019.1, read on the forward strand.
ATGATGAAGAACGAATACAGTCCGCATTTCTCGACGATAACGCCGTGCTCGGCCAGGTATTTGGTGACGATCGATGCCGGAATGCCGCTTTCGCCGAACTTGCCTTCGAGCGACAGGCCAGGGGTCACGATCGTGGCCTTGATCGGATCGAGCATGTTGAAGCCCGGCGCCAGATTGCCGAAACCGTGCCAGCTGTCTTCGGCCTTGATCACCCAGTCTTCGCGGGAACCGATGCCGTCTTCGGAGAAGCTGTCCGGTCCCCATACCTGGAACCACCAGTCCTTGCCCCATTCTTCATCGATTTTCTTCATGGCGCGGCGGAAATCCAGTGCTTCCAGGATACTTTCTTCCACCAGCGCCGTGCCGCCGGGCGCTTCCATCATGGCCGCGGCCACGTCGCAGGAGGCGATGATCGAATATTGCGGCGAAGTCGAGGTGTGCATCAGATAGGCTTCGTTGAAGGCATCCTGATCGAGCTGCACGCTTTCGGATTCGCGCACCAGAATCTGCGAGGCCTGCGACAGGCCGGCCAGCAGTTTGTGCGTCGATTGGGTCGAGAAAATCATCGATTTCTTGGCGCGCGGCCGGTCCTTGCCGATGGCGTGCATGTCTTTGTAGAAATCGTGGAAAGTCGCATGCGGCAGCCAGGCTTCGTCGAAATGCAGCGTATCGATTTCACCGTCCAGCATTTGCTTGAGCGTTTCCACGTTGTAAATCACGCCGTCGTATGTCGATTGGGTGATGGTCAGGATGCGCGGCTTCTTGTTGACGGCTTCGCGCGCAAACGGGTTGGCTTCGATTTTGCGGCGGATGCTGTCGAGCGTGAATTCTTCCAGCGGGATCGGGCCGATGATGCCGAGGTTGTTGCGGGTCGGCATCAGGAACACCGGGATCGCGCCGGTCATGATGATCGAGTGCAGAATCGATTTGTGGCAGTTGCGGTCGACCACCACGATGTCGCCCGGTGCGACGGTCGAATGCCAGACCATCTTGTTCGATGTCGAGGTGCCGTTGGTGACGAAATAGCAGTGATCGGCGTTATAGATGCGCGCTGCATTGCGTTCGGATTCGGCGATCGGGCCGGTGTGGTCCAGCAGCTGCCCCAGTTCTTCCACGGCGTTGCAGACGTCGGCGCGCAACATGTTTTCGCCGAAAAACTGGTGGAACATCTGGCCGATAGGCGATTTCAGGAACGCCACGCCGCCGGAATGGCCTGGGCAGTGCCAGGAATACGAACCGTCCTGCGCGTAATGCACCAGCGCCCGGAAGAACGGCGGCGACAGGCCATCCAGATAGGACTTCGCTTCGCGGATGATGTGGCGCGCGACGAACTCCGGCGTGTCTTCGAACATGTGAATGAAACCGTGCAGTTCGCGCAGGATATCGTTCGGGATATGCCGCGAGGTGCGGGTTTCGCCATACAGGTAAATGGGGATGTCGGCGTTTTTGTAGCGGATTTCCTCGACGAAGGCGCGCAGCGATTTCAGCGCGAAATCGGTTTCCTCGAATGAACCGGCGCCGAACTCTTCATCGTCGATCGACAGGATGAATGCCGAGGCGCGCGATTGCTGCTGGGCGAATTGCGACAGGTCGCCGTAGCTGGTAACACCCAGCACTTCCATGCCTTCCAGTTGCATCGCGTCGGCCAGTGCGCGAATGCCCAGACCGGATGTGTTTTCGGAACGGAAGTCTTCATCGATGATAACGATGGGAAAACGAAATTTCATGCAGTCTCCGGGACCATGATGTTTAAGGAAAACGGATGCGTGTTCAGATTCAGACCCAGATGGGTAAGCGAAGGATCAGAAAACGCGGTGGCCGAATTTTCGCAGATATGTGGGGCTATGAGACGGCAAGACGCAAAAATCGTCGATCAAAACAACATTTTGTTCAACGTTTTTCATATGTCACAAAGGCGTAATCAAATACGCCATTAACGCTGTGATGCGCCTCACGTGCGGTCTCGTGCCAGAAATTCAAGTCGATTGCCGGGAAAAAGGCGTCGCAGTCGAAGCGCTTGGCGATTTCCGTGACGATCAGGCGGTCGGCCAGCAGCAGGGCTTCGGCATAGACTTGCGCGCCGCCGATGATGAAGGCTTCGGTGGCCGGGGCATCGCCGGAAGTCGCCAGCGCCGCCGCCTCGGCGATCGAGCCGACGCTTTCGACCCCCGGATGCTGCCATTCGCGATTGCGGGTAATTACGATATTGCGCCGGTTCGGCAGGGGCCGTCCGATCGAATCGAAGGTTTTGCGGCCCATGATGATCGGGTGTCCGCTGGTGGTGCGCTTGAAATGCGCCAGGTCTTCCGGCAGGTGCCACGGCAGGGTGTTATTGATGCCGATGCCGCGGTTGGCGTCGGTGGCGACGATGATGCTGAGACGGGGAGCGGACATGGCGGGATCGGATGGCTTAAAACAGCCTATCTTACTAGAGTAGGGGGGAACTTTATCGTTCACGTATGCCCTTATAGCAGTAAAGTATGCACGTTCGGGTTTTATGGCGTCCGCTATCCCGGTAAAATCGTTTTGTAATATATTTACTAAATCGTAGTCTATGTAAGACTACTGGTTTAGGCTATCGCGTCGTTGGCGTCCTCAATCAATGCTTTCATGGCGCTTTCGTGTCGCATTCGCGTCGCATTTCGTGTAATCCTGATGGAAATTTATGTATTTAAATAAGAGTAAAGCGATGGTTCGCGCGGTATCGCTCAAGCTGCGCGGCCGTTCCCATCTGGCCGATTTTGTCGGGTTTGCATTATTGGCCGGGCTCCTGCTTGGCGCCGCGACTGCCCAGGCTTTCGATTTCGGCGACGTAGTCAGGCAAGCGCAGACATTGTCGACCAAATCGTATAAAAAACCTTCCGAAAATCTGCCGAAAGATATCAAGGCGCTGACTTACGATCAATATACCGACATCACCTATCGTCCCGAAAAAAACGTCTGGCGCGCCGAAAAGCTGCCGTTTGAATTGTCTTTTGCGCATGAGGGTTCGGCCTATAACCTGCCGGTCAAGATCAGCGAAGTCGTCGGTAATAGCGTTCGAGAGTTGAAATTCACGCCGGATGCCTTCGATTACGGCAACAATAAAATCGATCCGGAACAGGTACGCAATCTCGGTTTTGCCGGCGTCAGCGTGCAATACGCGATTAATTCCAGCAAGACCAAGGACGACATTTTTTCACTGCTGGGCGCCAGTTATTTCAGGGCGCTGGGCAAAGGGCAGAACTACGGCATTTCCGCGCGCGGCCTGGCAGTCGATACCGCGCTGCAGTCGGGTGAGGAATTTCCGCGATTTTCCGAACTCTGGATCGTGCGGCCCGCGGCCGGCGATAAAGAGCTGACCATCTATGCACTGCTCGACTCCGCCAGCCTGACCGGTGCTTATCAGCTCATTTTGAAGCCGGGCGTGGAAACCACGATCGATGTGAAGGCGCAGCTCTATTTGCGCAATAACGTGGCGAAGCTGGGCATCGCGCCGCTGACCAGCATGTATTTTTTCGGCGAAAATCAGCGTTCCGATGCCGAAGATTACCGGCCCGAAGTACATGATTCCGATGGCCTGATGGTGCATTCCGGCAGCGGTGAATGGCTGTGGCGGCCGTTGGCCGATCCACGGCGTTTGCTGGTGACATCGTTCGGCGCGAATAATCCGCTCGGCTTCGGCCTGATGCAGCGCGATCGCCATTTCTCCAGCTACGAAGATCTGGCGTCGCGTTATGAAACCCGGCCGAGCTTGTGGGTCACGCCGAAAGGCAAGTGGGGCGACGGCCGCGTGGAGCTGGTGCAGATCCCGACGCCGAATGAAGATAACGATAATATCGTGGCCTATTGGATACCGGCCAAACAGCCGCCGCAAGGCAAGCCGTTCCCGATCGAATACCGTTTGTCGTGGCAGAAAGATACCGATACCAGGCCGGCGCTGGCTTGGGTCACGCAAACCAGGCGCGGCAACGGCGCTCCGCCCGGCAAGCCTGACGACAGCATCGTGCTGAACGTGGATTTCGAAGGCCCAGGACTGAAAAAACTATCGAGCGACAGCAAACTGAGTGCCGTGATCGATGCCGACGACAACGGCCGCCTGCTGGAAACGCGCGTGGTGCGCAATGACGTGACCGAAGGCTGGCGCATGGTGATCCGCCTGCGCCGCAATGATGAAAACAAACCGGTCGAATTGCGCGGGGTTTTGCGTACCGGCAATACGGCCCTGTCTGAAACGTGGAGCTACATATTACCGCCCAACTAAAGCAAGTCCCGGCACAGTCAGTCGTTGCCGCCTATCTGGACCGGCTGCCGCTGAATACGCACCAGCGCGAGCGCTTGCTGCCGCCTTCGGGCGCGATTGATATCGAAGCCGATGTGGCGTTACGGGCGATGCACGGCAGCCTGGCCGCGGAAGCCGCGGTGGCGACCGGTATCACCGCAGTGGGCGCAGGCGCCAGCGCTTTCAGTTTTTCACGGCATCATCAGCCGGAAGACGGCGATAGCGCGGCGCAGTCGGTGTTGGCGCGCTTGTTATTGGCCTATGGCGAGCCGAAGGATGGCAGCGCCGAAGCCAAGGCGGACGACCAGGCCGATGACGCCGGCACAGATATAAATGCCGGCGCCTCCACTGAATTGCCGCTGACGATTGCATCCAATGGTGCGCCATGTGTCGCCGTGGCGCCGCCGCTGAACCGCAAGTCGATGGTGCCGCGCCCCTGGGGCGAACTCAATCCGCTGGTGCGTTGGGTCGATGTCGCCAATCGCCGTTTCGATCGCCGTTCGGCAAAGCGCAAGGCGGCCAAGCAGGGCATTATCCTGCCGCCGGTGCCGACGCTGGCCGCCGAAAGACGCCGCCGCCGCGAGGAAGATGCGGAATGGGTCGACGGGCCGGATCCAATCGGGCGCTGGCATCGCAGCGGTAATGTGCGGCGTCTGGCGTTACTGTTTTTGATGCTGCTGCAAACCGGTACCGCCACCTATTTCATGCGCGAAGTATTGCCGTATCACGGCGGCGAGCCGCTGGAACTGGCGATGCTGGTTTTGTTCGCGGTGTTGTTCTGCTGGGTCTCCGCCGGGTTCTGGACTGCGCTGATGGGCTTCATGGTGCTCATGCGCGGACCGGCCGCCGATCGTTATCTGATCTCGCGCGAGACCGCCGGCGAGAAAAGTATCGCCGCCGACGCGCGCACTGCGATTGTCGTACCGATCTGCAATGAAGACGTGAGCCGGGTGTTTGCGGGTTTGCGCGCAACGTACGCGTCGCTGGCGCGCACCAATGACGGCAAGGATCTGGCGCATTTCGACTTCTTTGTATTGAGCGATAGCAGCCAGGCCGATATTTGCGCCGCCGAAATCGATGCCTGGGCGGCGTTGTGCGCCGAGGTCCGCGGCTTCGGCCGGATTTTCTATCGGCACCGCGTGCGGCGCGTAAAGCGCAAGAGCGGCAATATCGACGATTTCTGCCGGCGCTGGGGCGCCAGTTACCGTTACATGATCGTACTCGATGCCGACAGTGTGATGAGCGGCGATTGTCTTTCGACATTGGTGCGGCTGATGCAGGTCAATCCGGGCGCCGGCATTATTCAGACCGCGCCGCGGGCTGCCGGGCGCGACACTTTATACGCCCGCATCCAGCAGTTTGCCACCCGTGTGTACGGGCCCTTATTTACGGCGGGCCTGCACTACTGGCAATTGGGCGAGTCGCATTTCTGGGGACACAATGCGATCATCCGGCTCGCGCCGTTCATGCGCCATTGTGCGCTGGCGCCGCTGCCGGGCTCCGGCCCCATGGCCGGCGAAATCATGTCGCACGATTTCGTCGAAGCCTCGCTGATGCGCCGTGCCGGATGGTCGGTCTGGATTGCCTACGATCTGGACGGCAGTTATGAAGAGATGCCGCCGAATCTGCTGGACGAGCTTAGCCGCGACCGGCGCTGGTGCCAGGGCAATCTGATGAATTTCCGTCTGTTCCTGGCGCGCGGCATGCATCCGGTGCACCGCGGCGTATTTGCCACCGGCGTCATGGCGTATATTTCGGCGCCGCTATGGTGTCTGTTCCTGATTCTGTCGACGCTGCTGCTGGCAAGCCATACGCTGATCGATCCGCAATATTTCGTGGCGCCGAAACAGTTGTTTCCGATCTGGCCGGAATGGCATCCGGAAAAAGCGCTGGCCCTGTTTTCGGCAACTGCCACCTTATTATTTCTGCCTAAAATTCTCAGTGTGTTTCTGTTGATCGTTAAGGGCGCCGGCAATTTCGGCGGCAGTTTGCGTCTGGTCATCAGCATGGTTCTGGAGCTGATATTTTCGATGCTGCTGGCGCCGGTGCGCATGTTGTTTCATACCCGTTACGTGCTTGGCGCTTTTCTGGGGTGGGCAGTCGGCTGGAAGTCGCCGCCGCGTGCCGATAACCAGACCGGCTGGGGTGAGGCGGTGCGGCGCCACGGCTGGCATAGTTTGCTGGGTGTGGCGTGGGGCGGCGGTGTGTATTGGCTCAGCCCTTCGTACGTGTGGTGGCTGTTGCCGATCACCGGTTCGCTGGCGATATCGATCCCGATGTCGGTGTTGTCGAGCCGGGTTTCGCTAGGCCGCGTGATGCGCAAACTGGGTTTCTTCCTGATTCCGGAAGAAAAATATCCGCCGCGCGAATTACAGGAAACGGTAGCGCATCTGGCTGCCGCCGGTCCTGAGCGCGGTTTTGTGGATGCCGTGGTGGATCCGATTTATAACGCATTATTGTGCGCGGTCGGCCGGGCGCATCCGCAGCGCCCGCAAAGCGCGACCCACGCCAGGCTGGCAATGCTGCGCGGCGCCTTACGCGACGGGCCGCACAGCATGACTGAGAAGCAACGCACCATGGTGCTCGACGATCCGCAATTATTGTCGGCGCTGCATTTCGACGTATGGCATTCGGCGTATGCGCATCCTGCGTGGCGCGCTGCGCTGAATCGCTCAAATCCATCTTGAGATCGCAAAGGTAACGATGAAACGACGCGATTTATTAAAGGCGTCGGCGGCACTGGCTGCCGCCGGCTTCCCCGCCATGCCGTTGCTGGCCGCGGCCGCCGCCTCTCCTGCAACCAGCAAATTGAAACATCTCGGCGCACCGCAGGCATTCGATTACGCGTGGCTGAAAGGGCAGGCCCGTGCTCAGGCCGGGCGTCCTTATCAGGCGCCGGTCAGCAACATTCCGGACGCCGTCAAGAATCTCGATTGGGATCAGTTCCAGGCGATCCAATACCGGGATAGCCACGCGCTGTGGGGCGCCGATAACCTGCGCTTTCGCGCCCGGTTTTTTCATCTCGGCCTGTATTTCAAAACGCCGGTGCAGATATACGAAGTCAATGCCGGACAGGCACAGGAAATTGCCTACGATCCGGCGATGTTCGACTACGGCAAGAGCGGCCTGCAACACGCCAAAATGCCGAACGATCTCGGCTTTGCCGGATTCCGGATCAACTACCGCAACGACTGGCAGCGCGATATCACGGCGTTTCTCGGCGCCAGCTATTTCCGCGCCGTCGGGGGCGAGTGGCAATACGGTATATCGGCGCGCGGCCTGGCAATCGATACCGGCACCTCGCGGCCCGAGGAGTTTCCGGTCTTCACCACTTTCTGGCTGGAACGGCCTGCGGCCAATAGCGACCGCCTGGTGGTCTATGCATTACTGGACTCCCCCAGCATTACCGGCGCTTATCGTTTCGAAGTACAGGCGGGCAACACGCTGATGATGGACGTCGATGCGGCGCTGTACCCGCGCAAGACAATCGAGCGGCTGGGCATCGCGCCGCTGACCAGCATGTTCCAGTACGGCGAAAACGATCGGCGCGCCGCCCACGACTGGCGTCCCGAAATCCACGATTCCGACGGTCTGCAGATACAGCGCAGCAACGGCGAGTGGATCTGGCGGCCATTGGTCAATCCGGCGCAATTGCGTTTCAATGTTTTTTCCGAGGTCAATCCGCGCGGTTTCGGCCTGCTGCAGCGGGACCGCAATTTCGATCACTATCAGGACGACGGCATCTTTTACGACCGCCGGCCGAGCCTGTGGGTGGAGCCGAAATCCGGATGGGGCAAGGGTTCGGTGCAATTGGTGGAAATTCCGACCGACGACGAAACCTTCGACAACATCGTTGCGTTCTGGAACCCCGAAGCCAAGCCGCAGCCGGGCCAGGAATTGTTATACGGTTACCGCTTGTACTGGGGCGCTAAAATGCCGGCGGAATCGCCGCTGGCCCATGTGGTGGCCACGCGTACCGGGCTGGGCGGCATCGTGGGCCAGAAGCGCACTTATTTCTCCTGGCGTTTCGCGCTCGATTTTGCCGGCGGCAATCTTGCTCGGCTAAATAGCGACAAAGTGAACGCTGTCATAACCGTGTCACGTGGAACTGTTGAGATTGTATCGACGCGTCCGCTGGATGCGGTGCATGGCTACCGGACCATGTTCGATTTGAAGCCGGACGCCGGCGATGCACCGATCGATTTACGGGTATATTTGACGGCCGACGGGAAGCAGCAGTCCGAGACTTGGCTTTACCAATGGACGCCGCCGATAGAACGAAAATTTTAGGGAAAATCCGGAATGAATCAATTGCAGCACAGCGCGGCTGAACACGCCGTTATCAAGCACTATCGCATTCTGGCGATCGGTGCGGGCGCGCTGTTGATCCTGACGATTGCGCTGGCCTCGATACTGTTTATCAAGACGCGGCCCAAGCCCGCGCCCGTGCCGGTGGCCAAGCCGGAAACGGCGATGGCAATCCACGGCACGATCGAAAAAACCGTGCTGGCCCAAGGCAAGTTGCAATTGCAAAAATATGTCGATGTCGCGGCCCAGATCAGCGGCCAGATCAGCGATGTCGATGTTGCCATCGGCGACAACGTCAAAGCCGGCAGAAATATGATCGAAATTACCCCGGCAGTGCAACCCGGACGCGCTGAAAACAACCGCGCGCAGCTGGCGCAGCTCAAGGCCGAACTCGCCGGCCAAAAAGCGCAGGCCGAATTCGCCCAATTGCAGTTTCAGCGCCAGACGCAACTCAAGGAAGCCAACGCCACCCGCGAAGATACCTTCGAATCCAGCCGCATGGCGATGTTCTCGGCATCGGCCAAGGTGGATGCCATCAACGCCCAGATCGAGCAAACCGAAGCGACCATGCGTCAGGATGACGCCATGCGCAGCCTGACCCGCGTCAGCGCGCCGATGGGCGGCACGATCGTGTCGCTGTCTGCGCGCGAAGGCCAGATCGTCAGCGCCAACCGCGATGTATTGCTGCGCATCGCCGATCTGAGCAAAATGACGGTGCAGGCCTTGGTCTCCGAAGAAGACGTCACGCGCCTGGGGCCGGGCATGGTTGCTTACTTTACGACACCGGGCTTTCCCGGCAAACGCTGGTCCGGCAAGTTGCGCCAGATCGCACCGTTGCCGGCGGAGGGATCGGGGCAACAGGGCAAGCGCGCGTTTTACACGGTGTTGTTCGATGTCGCCAATACCGGCCGCGAGCTGATGAGCGGCATGAGCGCCGATATCTGGTTCGTGCTTGAACAAAGCGACAACGCCTTGCAGATTCCGGCCGCCGCATTGCCGGCCCGTGGCGATGCCGATGGCAATTATCACGTCGAGATGATGAGCGCGGACGGCAAGATATCGACGCGGGTCATCAAGATCGGTATCCGTACCACCGATTCGGTGCAGGTTTTGTCTGGGTTGGAGGAAGGCGAGCGAGTGGTATTGATATCGGCGCCGGCGCACGCGGGCAATGGCGGAGCGTGAAATGAAACGTGACATGAAGCGCAATTCATTTTTCGCTACGCCGAGATTACCCTTAATCGCTCTGGCAATGGCCTTGCTGTCGGCTATCCTGGCCGGTTGCGCTGCGCACCGCGTGGAAATCGAGCCTGTCGATCCGGTCGCCATGCCGGGGGCCTGGATGAAAGACGACCCAGGCGCCAAAGCGGCCGAACCGGACATGAAATGGTGGCGGCACTTCGGCAGCACCGAGCTGAGCAGCCTGGTGCGTGAAGGCCAGAAGAATAATTATGAGATAGGCGCGGCGGTGTCGCGTGTGCGGCAGGCCGAGGTGCAGGCCAAGATTGCCGGCGCGCCGTTGTTGCCCGAAGTGGATCTAGGCACCAGCGTCGGCCGCGATATACCGTTTTCCAGCGGCTCCGCCACGACGACTGCCAGCGGCATGCTGCAGGTTAATTACGAATTGGACTTCTGGGGCAAGAATCGCGCCGGCCAAGCGGCTGCGGAAGCCTCGTATCGGGCCAATATTTACGATCGCGAAACGGTGGCGCTGACGGTCACCAGCGGTATCGTCTCGACCTATCTGCAGGTATTGTCCTTGCGCGACCGGCTCAAGATCGCTCGCAATAACGTCGCCAACGCGGAACGCGTGCTGGCGCTGGTGCAGGCGCAAAGCAGCGCCGGCGCGGCGACCAGACTGGATCTGGCGCGGCAGCAGTCGGCATTGGCCGGGCAGCGCGCCGGCATCCCGGATCTGGAACAGCAGGAACGCGCCGCCGAAATCACCTTGGCTATTTTGCTGGGAAGGCCGCCGCAGGAATTTACGGTGAAACAGGCCGGGCTGGATGGCATCGCCATGCCCGATATCGCTCCCGGCCTGCCGTCGGCATTATTGACCCGCCGTCCCGATATCCGCCGCGATGAACAGCGCCTGGCTGCAGCCAATGCCAATGTTGCAGCAGCACGCGCCGCATTGTTTCCAAGCATCAGCCTCACCGGCTCTACCGGCGCGCAAAGCAATGCGTTGCTGACCTTGTTCAACGGCCCCAATCTGCTGGCCAATCTCGGCTTGTCGCTGACTGCGCCGATCTTCGACGGCGGCCGTCTGGCAAATCAACGCGAACTGGCGGTTGCGCAGGAACAGGAACTGGTGCAGCTGTATCGCTTTACGGTCATCAATGCACTGTCCGAGGTGGAAAAGGCACTGGGGCAAATCCAAAGCCTGGAACAGCAGTACAAATTGAAAAGCACTGAAGTCGAACAGGCGCGTTTGGCGTTCGAATTATCGGAAGTGCGTTACCGCATCGGGGCAGAGGATTTGATGACGGTGCTCGATACGCAGCGTACTTTGTCGGATGCCGATACTGCGCTTGGCCAGATCAAGCTGCAGCGCCTGCAGGCGACGGTGACCTTGTATAAGGCGCTGGGCGGCGGTTGGCTGGAAGACCCGGCTGCAGCGCCGATAGTGCCGGTGCCGGGCGCACCGGCCAAGGCACAAGGACCGGTTGTACAGGCGGTGCCGGTTGAGCCTGAATTGCCGCCGCTGCCGCCCGGAAGCGGAGCAATGGCTTATCCGGTTGGGCCTCGGTAAAGCAATTTGAGCAAGTCTAAATCGCAATCTCTTTTAAAAATGCGACATAACTTCCTCGTGGTCAAAATGGATGTTTCCTACTTCTCGGTGTGACACTACAAAAACCGTTGCTTCCGGCAGGGTTCTTTGGATCATTGGCCATATTTGGGGTTCTGAATCGATATCGATTGAATTTGTTGCTTCATCGAGAATTATCAATTTGGGATTTCTCACGAGAGTTCGGCAAATTGCGAGAAATTGCATTTCACCAGCAGATAGTTGCTCGACATCAGCGTCGATATCTATCTGGTTGTTTCCAAGTTCTAAATGCCACTGCGACCAATACGTTTTGACCATTTCCCTTGTGATGGAAGAATCTCCTAAAGCAATATTGTCCAATACAGATCCTCTAATGATGACGGGAACTGGGTTTAAGTAATGTATTTCTATTCCAGAATGAATTGAATCTGAAAGCAGTTTGCGATATATCTGACGTAAATAGGTCGACTTTCCCGATCCGGAAGGGCCAAGTAGCCTAATCCAAGCGCTTTTTCCGATAGTTAATACTTGATTAGCGTGGAAGAAGCATCGCTCAGGAGAAATTAGAATTGTTTTCCATGTGTTTTCTTTTGCCTTAATAAAAGGCATTCGTGCTGCATTCCTTTTAAAATTTTGTAACAGTCCATATGCGCCTTTCATCGAGATCAAACCATTTTGAATATTATTAATTGCCGCGGAGGCGTTTGTCAGAGGTTGAAGAATTCTATCCAGGTAAATCACTAGCAGAAAATAGCCGCCAGCGCTAATAGGAAGGGTTTTCTGGCCAAGAATTGCGCCAAATAAAACCAAGGAATAGACGGCACATGTCACCGCTGTCAAGCAAAGGCCACGATCAGTCTTGATAGAAAAAAGTCGTTGGTGTTCGTGAATGGAGACTTTAATTTGTTGTTCTAGTCGATGCCGCAAAAAGGTACTCGCATTGAATTCACGAACTAAACTTGAATTCGAAATGTACTCAGCAAAGCTTGCAGAAACAACGTTGTCCATCTTATGTGCGGCTGTTGCCGACAAAAGTTCTTTATCTCGCTTAAATGAAACGGCAATCAAAAAAACGATCATGCCAAGGATCATATATAGGAGAAGCCAGAATCCGACGATGATGCCAACTGCGATTGAAACAACGAGCAATTCAATAGCGGTCGGAATGATAACCACTAATACTCCATACAACAAACTAATTGAACCTAGTTCCATTTTTGATATGACTGAGACCTGTTCTGCTATTGCGGCGGCATTATCACCGGTGCGGCTTTCATGGCGGAAGATAGTTGAAAGTCGAGATGCTGTAAGCGTACAGAGTGAATATGAAATGGTGTAAAGGACGGGATTTATGATATTCCATCGTAGATCAACTAAGGCCTGTCCAATAAATCGTAGCGCTAGATAAAGTGAAATATAACTAAATATATTTTTATTTGATTCAGTCCCCTGTGTGGTCATGACATCTATTACTTTGGCCATGTAAAGGGGAGAAATGCTGAGAAACAGTCCTGATGCTATGACAATTATCAATGCCCGAATTAGCAAGCGCTTAGATGCGCCGTCGATGCTATTTATAATATCCGCGAGGGACTGCCGAAAGAAATCGGACTTAATTAAGAAGCGAAGCTGCATTATTTCTTCCAAGGGAGGATAGCGACAGAAAAATTTGATGAAATATCTCGCTAAATTTCTTTAAGAAAAAATTTGTTCATGGAGGTCTTGAGTTTTGGTAGGTCGCTGATTGAACAATTAGTTATTGCTTTTTTTATTCTATTTTTTAGGGAGTCGTTATCGGAAAGTTTACTAACATTGCCGCTCCAGTGCATCAATGTTGGCGAGCCATCTATGTCTTCTGTCCAGAAAAACGGAAAATCTGAGCCAAGCATGTCATGTAATTCGCACCGCTTAGTTTTGTCGTCGATTAATTTAGACATCCCGCCCGATTTGAGGAATGTTGAAGTTAATTTTCCTAAACGAAAGGTATCGTTTTCATGAGTTGGCCTTCGTAATATTTCAATCGTTGTTGCGTAATGCACAGTTAGGCGAAGTAAGAATCTGGTGCGCATACTTGGTAATGCTAGTATTTCAATTTCGGCGCCCAACTGATTTTTAGATTTGCAGAGTGCTTCGTAAGCTTTTGAGAATCCGTCCCAAATTTCGGCTTCAAATTCGACGGGATCGACTGCATGCCCTTTTCTGTCAAATAGTCGATGACGATATCGGTTACTTGTTTGGCGTAGATATGTAATTCTTCCCTGCTCTTCTTTGGCACAGAAATCAAAAATTGGAACCGAACCGCCTCGAATGGCGGAAAGCGCGGGATCTTCACCGACCAAGCCGGTATTCCAGAGACGATTTTCAATCGTGTCGGCACTATATTCGTCGTATCCATAAAAGATACATTCCGGATCTATGATTATTGGGATGCCTTTACTAACTATGACATTGTCCAAATGAAGATCCGTCATTTGCAGAAAATATGCAACTGCAGTGATGGCTCCTAATCGGATCATAAAGCGACTGGACTCTATGTGGCACGTTTCGTTATCCTCCGTTATGAATGGCATCACATGCCATTCATTTGATGGAGCGCACCATATGTTCGGGGAGTGGAGTTCTATTTGCAGAGTTGTTTGCAAAAATCTGAGCACATGTTGAAGGATTTGATAGGGTCTGGGATCTCGAAACTTAAGCACATAGCCATGTTTTGCGAGGTGAAACGTAACTGGTTTTTCGCCTTGATTATGTGAATCTGCTTCTAAGAATCTTAGTGCAGTTACTTTTGGCGTGGCATTGATAAGTTTGGAAAATTCTTCTATTGCTCGGGCAAGCTTTTTTAAAAATAAGCGTAGTTGTTCGGCTCGTTTTAATATCAGATCAGACACAAAAGAAGAAAAAATTAGGGGTTCTGCATTTTGTTTTTCTCGGTAAAAAACATCGGCTTGCAATTCAATTGATGTGAAATCTTTCAACACTTCGGTATAAATCTCATTCCAGTCGAATATATTTTCTGGTAGTCCATCGGAATGAAGATTTATAAGCAGGGTATTGGCTGTCTCTAAAGCCATTGAACAATATTTTTTCACCGATGATGTCTCGTATAGATGCAGATTATTGTTAATGCGTTATCAAGTCAGGATAATGAGGTCTACAACTACAGGCTATTAACTTTTCTTTTGGCATGATCGAATTTTTAGTGAATATGGAAATCTCACCGCGGAATGCATCAGTAAATATGGCGGTATGACCAAATCGATTGGTAATCGCTTTTATTAAATTTAAACCTATTCCTTTTTTCTGAAAGTTCGGATGAACACATACTTCAGAAATATACGTGGTGAATAGATTGTCAGTGAAAACACGGGCTAAGCCTATTAACTGCTGAGTTGGTTTTTCTATAGCAAAAACACTGACGGTGCCAGGGCCGAGAAATATTGAACGAAAATCGGGAACGTCCAAGTATGTTGATGCAGAGCCAAATCCGACCTGTTCTAGCAAACCTGCTAAATTTTCAGCTGTTATTTGAATATCGTCATATGTAATTAGAATTTGTCGCACAAGAATCTCATTTAATTTTCTTAGTAATGCGATATTGATGCTCTTGCCTT
>DASYCG010000020.1:0-18513 GCA_036500325.1 Herbaspirillum sp.
GCCGCCGTGACCAGGCCGACCGGCTCGTAGTCCAGGCGCTGCACCAGATCGCCCTTGCCGTCTTTCCACGGATTGACCCCGAGCTTTTCCGGCCAGGTATAGGTATAGCCCTTGCCCTTCAGGCAGATCAATACCGCTGCCGACGTATGCGCGTGGCCCTTCGAGTAACGGCCGTTTTCATGCTGGCCGATCCAGAAATAAAAGCAGTTATTCGTCATGAACGGCTCGATCCGGCGATAGCCCGGCGAGCGCCGGTTATCCAGCGGCAGATCGCAATTCATCGCATCCGGAATCAGGTTGGTCCGGCGCATGGCCAGCCCGCGCACCGGATCGGCCTCGATATCGTCCTTCGGCTTATAAAAGTCGTCGGCGCTGCTGAAGCGGTCGTGGAAAATGAACGGATTGTTGAAAATGGCCGCCGTGTTGTTGATCATGTTGATCACGTTCGGCGCCGTATTGCCGCCCAGCAGCAGCGCGCCGCTGGAGGTGCCGTTCACAATCCGGAAATTGGCGTTCATCGGGATCGAGAACATCGAGCCGGCCTGCCATTCGAACACGTGCTTCTTGGTGTCGCCTTCCTGCCAGACTTCCGTCGTGCCGCGCCCTTCGACCACCAGATAAATCTCTTCGAACATGTGCTTTTCGACATTCAGCGCGCCGGCCGGCGGCACCTCGATGACGAAGCAGCCCCACTTGCCTTCGGTGCCGTACAACTGGATGAAATGCCCGCGGCCGCCCTTGCGCTTCCACGGAAACAGCTCCAGGTTCTGCACCTTGCTGATGCCGATGCCGCGAAATACCGGCACGCCTTCCTGTTCCATGAACGCATCGTATGGCGTCGGCTGCTTGTCGAATTTGCCGTAGCCGGCTTTCTTGCCTCCCGCCGGCTCGTGCCAATGGGTGCGGTCTTTATCGTGGGGCATCGATGGTTCCTCCGGAAGTTTCTTTGGCGTGCCGATTTGCCTGCCTGTGCTGTACCTGAGCTGTGTTACTTGAGTAATTCCCCAATTGTTCTTATATAAGGAACATCGTTCCTGTTTAGAAAGTCATGCTAACTGGCGCCCTATAAAAAGTCAATTCGCCCACTGCTGCACATAACGGCAAATTCCGTCATAAGAAACATCGTTCCTATATGCGGAAATTATGTTGACACAAACCCGCGTCGAACCATATGATAATTTCCAAATATAAAAGAGTAGCCGTACCGCTTTGACAGGCGGATTTTTGCGTTACAAGAAGGAGACAAAACCCATCACTCGACGGTATTGCACCGGCACGCGTGGCGCACGCCTCGCAACTTCGTATTTCATTTTCCCGCCGGCCATCAGTGTCGACGCGCTCAAATTTTCAGAATGAGGAAACACGTTTCATGATTCGAACCGTAACAGGAGATGTCGCCGATATCAGCGGCCCGATTCTCTGCCACGAACATTTGCAAATCGATTTGTGCTGTCAAAAAGGCCCCGATGTCGTGCTGGGCGAAGCCGATCAGGATGACGTCGTCAACGATCTGAGCAAGGCCATGGAATTCGGCTTGAAAGCCGTGGTGGATTTGAGCGTGTTCGGTTCCGGCCGCAATGCCGTCGGGCTGAAGCAGATCAGCGAACGCGCCGGATTGCCGGTCATCTGCGCATCCGGTTTTTATTGGGATCCGACGCCGCAGGTGGTCTACGACTCTTCGGTCGAAGCGCTGCGCGACATCATGATCCAGGAATTGACGGTCGGCATCGAAGGCAGCGGCATTCGCGCCGGCATCATCAAGATCGGCACCCACCGCGGCGTCATCATTCCCGAAGCGGATCGCCTGTTCAAAGCGGCGGCGCTAGCCTCGCTCGCCACCGGCGCCGCGGTCGTTACGCACACCTCGGCCGTGGATCAGGCCTTCTGGCATCTCGATACCCTGGAGCGCGCCGGCATGGATCCGTCGCGCATCCTGATCAGCCATATGGGCGCCGCCAAAGATATCGACGAACTGATTGCAGTGGCCCGCCGCGGCTCGTTGCTGGGCATCGATAAAGTCGGTTTCGTTGCGCGCCGTTCCAATGCCGAATTGGCCGATCTGGTGCGCGATGCCTGTGAAGCCGGCCTGGAAAAGCAGATCATCTTATCCTCCGACGTTGCGCGCCGGGATCGTTTGATGCGGCACGGCGGCTCCAGCTACGGTGCGGTCTTTTCCGACTTCTTCCCGATGCTGCGCGAGCGTGGCGTCAGCGCCGATCACATCGACGTGATGATGCGACAGAATCCACAGCGCATCCTGAATTTCTCAAAATAAAAATCCACAGGGGGACAAGTATGAGACAGCATTTTCTGAAATTCTTTTCGTCGATCATCGTCATATCCGCCGCCGGTTCCGCTCTCGCGCAAAGCGCCCCAAACGCTGCTTCGAATCCGGCTTCAAATCCGGCCTCGGCAGCCACCATCAATATCGCAACCTACGACGGCCCCGATCGCATGGAACGCCTGATCGCCGGCGCGAAAAAAGAAGGCACGCTGACCTTGTACACCTCGATCGCCGCCAGCGATGTCTCGCTGATGACGTCGGTGTTCCAGCAAAAATACGGCGTCAAAGTGGTGGTCTGGCGCGCCGCCAACGACAAGGTCCTGCAACGCGTCATGGCCGAACAGGGCGCGCGTCGCTACGATGTCGATTCGGTGCAGATCGCCAGCATCGAACTGGAAGCGCTGGCGCGCGAAAATGACTTGCAGGAAGTGCGCACGCCCGCTTTCGCAAATCTGATTCCTGGCGCGGTGCCGAAGCATCATAAATGGGCGGCGCATTATCTGAACGTCTGGGTCCAGGCCTACAACACCAATAAAGTACGCAAGGATGAATTGCCCAAGACCTATGCCGATCTGCTCGATCCGCGCTGGAAAGGCAGGCTGGGCATCGAGGGCAACAATCAGGAATGGTTTTATACCGTGGTGGACGGCATGGGCGAAGCCGCCGGCTTGAAATTTTTCCGCGACCTGGTTGCCACCAACGGCATTTCGGTCCACAACGGCCATTCGCTACTCAACAATATGGTAGCCGCAGGCGAAGTGCCGCTGGCCTTGACCGATTACAACTACATGCCCGAACAGACCAGGCAAAAGGGAGCGCCGATCGACTGGTTCGTCATCGAACCGGCCATCGCGCGCTCGAACGGCATCGCAGTCGCGGCGCACGCACCGCATCCTTACGCGGCGACGCTGTTCGACGAATTCGTCTTGGGCGAAGACATGCAGCGCGCATTGAGCAAGAGCGGCTATGTGCCGACCAACAAGAATGTCGAATCGCCGATGAAAAAAATACCGCTTAAATTAGTCGATACGAACAAGGCGCTGGACAACAGCGAGAAGTGGACTGCCGCCTTCAACAAGATCATCAAAGGGGTGAAGTAGATAAATTTTTTGTAATCGCACGATCTTTCCCGGCCGCAACCCACGGCTGGGCTTTTCAAAATCAGGAGAAAAAATGAGTAAGAGACTTGAAGGCCGCGTAGCAATCGTCACCGGCGGCGGACATGGTATCGGCAAAGCCTACGCAACCCGTCTGGCATCCGAAGGCGCAAAAATCGTCATCGCCGAAATCGATGAAAAAGCCGCATTGGCCGTCGCGCAGGAATTGAACGCAGCCGGCCATGAAGCGTTGGGCGTGGGCACCGATGTCGCCGACCCGGCCAGCCTGGAAAAAATGGTGGCGGCAGCCGTCGCAAAATTCGGCCGCATCGATGTACTGGTCAATAATGCGGCGATCTTCGCCACCGTGCCGATGTCGCGTTCGCCGTTCGACCAGATCACGATCCCGGAATGGGACCGCATGATGAGCGTGAACGTCAAGGGCGCCTGGCTGGCCAGCTGCTCCGTGATCCCGCAAATGCGCAAGCAAGGGTACGGCAAGATCATCAACATCAGCTCCGGCACCGCATTGAAGGGTTCGCCGAGCCGCATCCATTACGTGACTTCGAAGGCCGCCATTCTGGGCTTCACCAAGACCCTCGCCAATGAAGTGGGCAAGGACAATATCTGCGTGAACTGCGTCGCGCCGGGCAGCACGCTGTCGGAAGAAAATCCGGATGAAGACATCATCAAGATGCGCACCCAGGCTTCATCGGGCCGCGCGCTGAAACGCGTGCAAAGCCCGGACGACCTGACCGGCGCCGTCGTATTTTTTGCTTCCGGCGACAGCGATTTCATCACCGGCCAGACCTTGGTCGTGGATGGCGGCTCTTGCATGCATTAATAGCTGACGTTTGGCCGGCATTTGCCCGCATGGGCAAATGCGCTTAGAAATTAGATAACGTATTCGAGGAGTTTTAGATGAGTCTGAGCGATCCATTCGCGCTAGAGGTATTGAAGCGCGCCGAGCAGGAAACCGAAGGCTGGAAAATGCTGATCAACAACAAGTTTGTCAGCGCCAAATCCGGCAAGACCATGACGTCGGTGAACCCGGCGCATGACGAAGTATTGGCCCAGGTGCCGGCCGCCGACGGCGACGATATCCAGGCAGCGGTGGAAGCGGGCAAAGCCGCTTTCCCGGCCTGGAGCCAGTTGCATGTCGACGACCGCGCCAAGTATTGCAAACAGTTCGCCGTCAAGGTGCGCAGCGTGGCCAAGGAACTCGGCATGCTGGACGCCATCGACAGCGGCAACTCGTATCTGTCGATGGTCGACGATGCCAAGAAGGGTGCATCGCTGCACGATTTCTTCTCCGGCCTCGGCATGGAAATGAAAGGCGAAACCATCCCGACGCCGGGCGGCGGGCTGGACTACACGCGGCCGCAACCGTTCGGCGTGATCGGCCGCATCATCCCGTTCAATCATCCGATCTCGTTTGCCGCCGGCAAGATCGCCCCGGCGCTGATCGCGGGTAATACCGTCATTTTGAAACCGGGCGATCAAACGCCGCTGTCGGCATTGTGGATGGGCAAACTGATTCAGGAATGCTTCCCGCCGGGCGTGGTCAATATCGTCACCGGCGAAGGCGCGGTCTGCGGCAATGCCATCGTGGCGCACAAGGAAGTGCGCCGCATCGCCTTTACCGGCAGCGTCGAAACCGGCAAGGCGATCACCCGCAATGCCGGCATCAAGAGCCTGAGCCTGGAACTGGGCGGCAAGAATCCGCTGATCGTGTATCCGGATGTGGATATCGAAAAGGTCGCGGCAGCAGCCGTCGCCGGCATGAACTTCACTGTCTCGCAAGGCCAATCCTGCGGATCCAATTCGCGCGTGTTCGTGCACAGCTCGATCAAGGACAAATTCGTCGAAGCCGTGCTGGCGCGTTCGAACAAGATCGTCATCGGCCTGCCGGAGCTGGAAGCCACCGGCATGGGTCCGGTGATCACCAAGCGTCAGTACGACCGCGTGATGGGGTATATCGAATCGGGCAAGCAGGAAGGCGCGCGCGTATTGCGCGGCGGCGGCCATGCACCGGGCGATCTGCTGAAAAAGGGCGCGTTTGTGGACGTAACCATTTTCGACAACGTGAAACACGGCATGAAGATCGAACGCGAAGAAATCTTCGGGCCGGTGATGAGCATCATCACCTGGGACAACGAAGCGAAGATGCTGGAAGAAGTCAACGACAGCGATTACGGCCTGTGCTGCAACATCTGGACCAACGACATTTCAACCGGCCTGCGCATGGCGGACGCGGTGGAATCGGGTTATGTCTGGATCAACGGCCATGGCGGCAAACGCTTCAAGGGCGCACCGTTCGGCGGCTGGAAAGACAGCGGCATCGGACGCGAACATTCGATCGGCGAATTGATGAGCTATACGCAAATCAAGAACATCAACGTGTCGTATTGATCGCACTCGGCAGCAGAATAAAAGTAGTTGGGTACAAGGTATAAATAAAATAAGGCGGGTCGCCGGATGCAGGAATGCCGAAGCGATCAAGCCGGTGTTTAAAAATATAAGAGGAGACTTTCATGACAACCGGCTTCCGCCGTACCCCTGCTGCCGCATTTTTTTCTGCTGCATTTTTTACCGTTGCCTCTTTGTGCGCCTGCATCGGCGCGCAGGCGCAAAGCCTGCAAACACTGGCCACCGCCACCGATGCGGGGCGGCAGCAGCGCCTGATCGACGGCGCGAAAAAAGAAGGTTCGCTGCTCTACTACACGACGACGCCGGCCGAATATATTACGCCGCTTCTTGCGCCATTCGAGAAAAAGTACGGCATCAAGGTCAATGTCTGGCGCGCGCGTTCGGAATTGATCCTGCAACGCGTACTCAATGAAACGCGCGCCAATAAACCGGTGGCCGATGTGGTGGCCTGCATTGCTCCGCCGATCGAAGCATTGCGCCGCGAAAACGTATTGCAGGAAGTGATATCGCCTTATCAAAAGGATCTGATTCCCAGCGCCGCGCCGGCCCATCATCAATGGGTCTCGACGGTGGAATACGTGCTGGTCCAGGCTTACAACACCAAGGAAATCCGCAAGGCCGATCTGCCCAAGGCGTATACGGATTTGCTGGCGCCGAAATGGAAGGGAAAGATCGGCATCGAAGGTGCCGATCATGAATGGCTGACATCGGTGATCCATGATATGGGCGAGGAAAACGGCACAAAATTTTTCAATGATCTGACCGCCGGCAATGGGCTTTCGATTCGCATCGGCCATCCCTTGCTGACCAATCTTGTAACGTCCGGCGAAGTGCCGCTGGCGCTGACCGTTTATCAATACAGCGTGGCGCAGGCCAAGGCAAAAGGCGCGCCGATCGACTGGTTCGTGATCGATCGCGCGGTGACCATTCCGGATGCCATGGGCATTCCAAAAAATGCGCCGCACCCGAATGCCGCACTGCTTTTTTACGACTACATGATCAGTCCGGAAGCGCAAACCATTCTGGCAAAAAACATCGGTTACGTGCCGGTGAATACCAAGGTCGAATCACCGCTCAAGGACGTGAAATTGAAGATACTCGATCCCGGCATCCTGCTCGACACGGAGGAAAAATCCTTCAAACGATTCGAAACGACTCTGCAACTTACGCATTAGAGGACAACATGAATACCGCTACGAAATCCGCTTCATCATCCGCCGCACCCATGCAAACCAGGCCGCTGTCGCCGGCGCTGGGCATTGAAATCAGCGGCATCGATCTGTCGCAGCCGATGGACGATGCGACCTTCGACGCCATGCAAAAGCTCTGGTACGACAACTGCGTCTTGTGCATTCCCGGTCAAAAGCTGGACGATCTGGAACAGGTGCGCTTCGCCGAACGCTTCGGCGAGCTGGCGGTGACCTTGCACGAATACGAAGCCGGCAAGGTGCATCCTGCGCTGATGTACGTTACCAACGAGAAGAAGGACGGCAAATTCGTCGGCGCCCTGCCCGACGGCGAAATGTATTTCCATTCCGATATGTGCTATCTGGAGCGGCCGTCCATGGCCACCATGTTGTACGCGATGGTGATTCCGTCGGCCGGCGGCAATACGCTGTTTGCCAATATGTACAAGGCTTATGAAGCGTTGCCGGAAGCCACCAAAAAACGCCTGGACGGCTTGAAGGCAGTCAATACTTACGACCCCGGCAACAGCAACTACGCCGCGATGCGCACGCGCATGCCATCGTCGGCAGGATCGCCGACCGCGCGTTCCTACGCGCACCCGATCGTATTTACCCATCCGGTCACCGGCCGCAAGGCGCTGTATATCAATCGCCTGATGACCGAATCCGTGGTCGGCATGCCGCGCGACGAGAGCTCGGCTTTGCTGGAATCGCTGTTCGATCATCAGGAACAGCCGCAATTCATTTATGAACATCGCTGGACCCCCGGCGAGGTCATAATCTGGGACAATCGTTGCACGCTGCATGCGCGTACCGACTTCAGCGCCAACGAATTACGCAAGCTGCGCCGTGTAACGGTCAAGGGCGATAAGCCGGTATAAGGAATACCGGTTCAGGAACTATCGATTACTTGGATTCAAATATTTTACTTATTTAGACGATCTTAAGGGGACCCTGTGATGAATCGTTTTCTACGTGCGTTTATAGTTGCTTTTACATTTCTCATCGGCTGGGCCGGCATGTCGCCGGCGTTTGCGGAATCGTCTTATCCGGACCGGCCGATCAAGTTGATCGTGACCTATCCGGCAGGTGGCGGCAACGACCTTATCGCCCGGATTTTCGCGCAGAAGCTGACCGAAACAATGGGTGTGTCCGTCATCGTTGAAAACCGCGTCGGCGCGGGCGGCACCATCGGCACCAACTTCGTGGCGAAGGCCGCGCCGGACGGCTACACCATTGTCTTCGTGGCGCCGCCATTCGTCATGGCGCCTACGCTCTACCCGAACCTGCCTTACGATACCTTGAAGGATCTGACGCCGATCACGGTGATCGGCTCGGTGCCGAATCTGCTGGTCGTGAATCCTTCCGTGCCCGCCAAAACGGTCAAAGAGCTGATCGACTACGCGCACAAGAATCCGTCTGCAGTGAGCGCCGCGACGCTCGGCAGCGCCACTACTCAGCATCTTGCCGCGGCGCTGTTCAATTACATGTCCAAGAGCGACATCCTGCTGGTGCCGTATAAAGGCAGCGCACCGGGCATCAACGATCTGCTGGCGGGCCATGTGCAAATGATGTTCAATGCCATGCCATCGACGCTGCCGTATGTGAAAGCCGGACAGCTGCGCGCGCTCGGCATGACAGGCCTCAAGCGCTCGTCGATGGCGCCGGATATTCCGCCCATTGCCGATACTCTGCCGGGGTATGAGATTTCCACCTGGTACGGCATCCTGGCGCCAACCGGCACGCCGCCGGCTGTCATCAATCGCCTGCATGATGAATTCCTGAAGGTCAGCAAAATGCCTGACGTCAAACAAAAACTGCTGGACATGGGGCTGGATATCGAGATTTCCTCGCCGGCATCGTTCAGTGCGCTGATCACCAAGGAAATGGCGAAGTGGGCGAATATCATGCGTATAGCGAATGTGAAAGCAGACGACTAAGCGCAGCATAAGCACCAAATAAGCGTGCGCAATCGGCAGCATGGAAATATAGAAGCACATAAACGTAAAACGGGCGGACTGTGAATTACAGTCCGCCCGTTTTACGTTGTGGCTCTGCTTTAAGGCTTAATGAATCGGTGGCGTGTTATCGCCGACGGTAACGCGCTTTAAAAGCCGGCGCTGGCTGCCGTCGAAGTCCTCGCGCGCATGAATCGTGCAGCGGTTGTCCCAGATCAGGATATCGCCCACCTTCCAGTGATGCGCGTAGACGAATTTAGGGTTCTCGACGTGGTCGCACAATTCATCGAGCAGCGCGCGGCTTTCGGGTTCCGGCAGTTCCATGATGCGGTCTGTCATCAGACGGCAGATGAACAAGGCCTTGCGCCCGGTTTCCGGAATCGTCCTGACGATAGGATGCACGGCGGTCGGCGCAGCTTCGGTCAGTTTTTTATTCTCGGTGTGCGTCTGCCCGTACTCATACGTATTCAAGGCGGTCAAACCCTCGATCCGTTTCTTGGTTGCTTCGGGCAAGGTATCGTAGGCCAGGCTCATATCGGCAAAACAGGTATCGCCGCCGGCGGTAGGAATTTCAACCGCGTGCAGCACGCCGGCTTTGTTGGGTATCTTCTGATGAATCCGGTCGAAGTGAAACGTGAGTTCGCCATCCGGCAGCGAGCCTACGGTTTCGCCGTTTTCGCGGATATTGGAAATCACCATGATTTCGGGATGCGACGCCAGCACCGATTTCTTGCGGGCATTTTCCAGCGTGCCGAAGCATTTGCCGAATTCGATCAACTGCTCTTCCGAAATAATCGGTCCGTGTACGACCAATACATGATGCTTGAGAAAAGCGTCATACAAGGCTTGCGCATCTTCGGGCCGGATGTTTGCGACATCCAGGCCATTCACGCATGCGCCGAGCGCAGAAGCAAGCGGGGTAACGGTGATAGACAATTTGGCTCCTGACTAAAACGACAAATGAAACGATAAAGAAAACGACAAAAAACAACGCCGTTAAAACTCAGTTCTGCAATTTGTTCAGCGCTGTGAATACATTGTCGCAACGTTCGATTTCCGCCCGGCTGGTCAAGGGATCGACAAACTGGAGCTTGGTGTTTTGCAAGGATGTACCCAACTTCTTGACCGGCGAAAGATAATTCATCTTCACCATCAAGGGCTGCGCATCGCTGATCATGTATTCATAAAATAACAAGGCCGCGTTCGGATGCGCCGGCTTGAGCGATACGCCGATGCCGTTCGAACGGGCGATCACCGGATTCAGCGCAAACCAGTCGACCGGCGCGCCCTTCGCCTTGGCCTGATCGATCATGTAGCTGTAGGTCGTCAAACCGAGCGGGACTTCGCCGGATACCACCATGTTCGCCAGCAGCGAGTGGCCGCTGCGCACCGACCATTTATTTTTTACGGCAATGTCGCGGAACAACTTGGTGCCCTTTTCCTGGCCGAGCGCTTTCACCTGGCCGCAATACCAATCGCTGTCGCTCATTTCCACGCCCAGCAACCCCTTCCACTTCGGATCGGCCAGCTCTTCGTAGGACTTCGGCAAGTCCTCTTTCTTGATGACGTTGGTGTTATAGGCCTGCACCCACGCCGTCAGAAATTGCGGCGCCCAACCGCGATGGGCCGGCATGGTTTCAGGAATCAATTCTTTTTGCAGGCTGGAATCGACCACTTGCAAAAGTTTTTCCCGATACAGGGCTTCCAGTTCCGGCGATGAAATGTCGACGGCATCGAAGTCCCAGCGATTGGCCCGTTTTTCGGCGACCAGGCGTTGCAGGATCTTGTCGGTCGATGCGCGCCATGTGACGACCCGCACGCCATAGCGCTTGGTAAAGTCGGCGGATAGCATCGCCATATCTTTTTCCGGGATCGATGTATAGAAAGTGATCGAACCTTCTTTCTTTGCCGCGTCCGCCAAAGCCTGATGACGCGTCGGGCTGTCGTGCAATGCCAGCTCGCTGAAAGATTGCGCCGACGCACCGAACGCAACCCCGGCTCCGGCCAACAATGACGCAGCGATCCAGATACGCAAAAATACGTTCGGCTTCATTTTGTCTCCTGATTGTCTTTTATATTTTTGCTAATTTAAACACGAATTGAAGCATTATGGGACGCCGTTCCTATATACAGGACGACTATTTTGAATAAATTTTTGTTGTGTCCGGCATAGTTGTAGAAGTGCCGAAGTGCCTGTTCGATCAGGGGTATGGCGGGCTGTTGTGCGCAGTGAGGTAAAGGGGAGGTGACCGAAGGTCGCCGGAGGACACGAACGGAGTACAACAGCCCGCCATACCCCTGATCGAACAGGCAATCACCGTCCAAAAAAATCGACAAAACCAAACGGCATCAATCCAAAAAACGCCTTAATATATCGCGATTTTCTTGATGATTTTCTTACCGATAGTCACGCAACTCAATCAAGGAAAGCCGCGCATGGCGGACCTCTTCCTTCACGCGCATCTTGCGCTGCATCAACGCACCCAACTCGAATATCGCCAGCCCCAGCCGATATTTACCGTTTTCGGCATTTTGGATCAGCATGCCGCTTTCAAGCAATGTAACCGTCAACCTTTGCACGGTGATTTTAGGCAACGCCAACCGCGCCCCCAATTCACCGAGACCCATCTCATAGCGGTCGTCCGAAAACAGCTTGATCAAACGCATCGCATTGCTTACCGCCGACGCGCGGCTTTTCGGCTGCTCTGCTTCAACAGGGATAACATCGAGTTTCATCAAAAACCTCCGTCCAGTTTCGCTAACCTCAGCCTGCGTCCATTCCGCCCAGGCAGATGTACTTAATGGTCAGGTAATCGTCGATCCCATAATGCGAACCCTCTCGCCCCAGACCCGATTGCTTGACGCCGCCGAAGGGCGCTACTTCGTTTGAGATCAGGCCGGTATTCACACCCACCATGCCCGCTTCCAGGCCTTCGGCGACGCGCCACACGCGGTTGATGTCGCGCGAATACAAATAACTGGCAAGGCCGAATTCGGTATCGTTCGCCAGCGCCAGCACTTCTTCTTCCGTTTCAAAGCGGAACAGCGGCGCCATCGGTCCAAAAGTTTCCTCGCTCGCCACCCGCATATCGGCGGTAACGCCGGCCAGCACGGTCGGCTGGAAAAAGTTGCCGCCCAATGCATGGCGCCCGCCGCCGGTCAGCACGCGCGCGCCCTTTGCCACCGCATCCGCGATATGTTCCTCGACTTTCTCCACGGCTTCCCGATTGATCAGCGGCCCCTGCGTGACGCCCGCTTCGTGCCCATTGCCGACCTGCATCCGTTCGACGGCGCCGACCAGTTTTTGCGCAAACGCATCGTAGACGCCGGCCTGCACATAGAGCCGGTTGGCGCAAACGCAGGTCTGGCCGCCATTGCGGTATTTCGACGCGATCGCGCCTTCCACGGCGGCATCGAGGTCGGCGTCGTCGAATACGATGAACGCCGCGTTGCCGCCCAGTTCCAGCGATAATTTCTTGATGGTTTGCGCCGATTGGCGCATCAGCAGGCGGCCGATTTCGGTCGAACCGGTGAAGGTCAATTTGCGCACCGCCGGATTCGACGTAAGCTCGCCGCCGATGTCGACCGGCGCACCGGTAACCACATTGAACACCCCCGGCGGCACGCCCGCGCGCTCGGCCAGCGCGGCCAGCGCCAATGCGGAATACGGTGTCGCTTCCGAAGGTTTAAGCACCATCGTGCAACCGGCGGCCAGCGCCGGCGCCACTTTGCGGGTCACCATCGCGGCAGGAAAATTCCATGGCGTAATGGCGGCGCAAACACCGATCGCCTCTTTGGTGACGATGATCCGGTTGTCCGACGACGGCGAAGGAATCACGTCGCCGTAGGTGCGCTTCCCTTCTTCGGCGAACCAGTCCAGGAAAGACGCCGCGTATTCG
Organism: Herbaspirillum sp.; assembly: GCA_036500325.1. GTDB lineage: Bacteria > Pseudomonadota > Gammaproteobacteria > Burkholderiales > Burkholderiaceae_D > Herbaspirillum. The sequence continues at coordinate 12,856 of DASYCG010000020.1, forward strand.
ATTTCGCCTTTGGATTCCTTGAGCGGCTTGCCCTGTTCGGTGGTCATGATCGCGGCCAGGTCGTCGCTATGCGCCAGCATCAATTCGCCCCATTTCCGGAGAATGGCGCCGCGTGCCTTGGCAGTTTTTTTGCGCCATTCCTTACCCGCCGCACGCGCCGCTTCGATGGCGCGTTTTGTTTCGGCGGCACCCATCAACGGCACCGCGCCGATCTTTTTCCCGGTCGCCGGATCGGCCACGGTCATCGTGCTGCCGCTGTCCGCGCCGCACCAACGGCCATTGAGGTAGGCTTTTTCGGAGAACAGGGTTGGGTCTTTCAATCGCATGATGAATCTCTTTAGAAGCCGGCAGTGAGCCGGTTATAAGCCCGCGGTAAGCCCGAAGCAGGCCGAAAGTCGAGGACAGCCTATTCGCCGCCCCATCGGCGCAGCAGCTTGGCGTCGAATCCGAATAAGTCCAGTACCCGGCCGACGGTGTGATCGACAATCGCTTCGACCGAATCGGGCCGGTTATAAAATGCCGGCATGGGCGGACAGATCAATGCGCCTGCTTCCGTGACGGAGACCATATTGCGCAGGTGCCCCAGATGCAGCGGCGTCTCGCGCACCATCAAAACCAGACGGCGGCGTTCTTTCAAAATCACATCGGCCGAGCGCGACAGCAGATTGCTGGTGACGCCGGTGGCCAGCTCGGCCAAAGTCTTGATGGAGCATGGCGCGATCACCATGCCCATGGTGCGGAAGGAGCCGCTGGAAATCGCTGCGCCGATATCGGCATTGGCATACGACACATCGGCCAGATCGCGGATATTGGCAATACTGAAATCGGTTTCATAAGCCAGCGTTACTTGCGCGGAGCGGCTCATGACCAGATGCGTTTCGACATTGAGTTCGCGTAGAACCTGCAGCATGCGAATGCCGTAAATGATGCCTGAAGCGCCGCTGATGCCGACGATGATGCGAGGACGCGAACCTGAGGTGTTCTGCATAAATTATCTCAAATGGGATGGTTAGGGACGATTAAACTGACGATTAAACCGAACGATTAAAACACGCCATTTTAATTGCTATCCCACATCAGGTTCGCGCTTGTTTGCGCAATGATTGCTTAGTGCTTACTTGCCGGCCGAAGAAAGAATACCCGCCAACAGATTGGTGCCGAATGCGGCAGCCTGCTCGAAGCTGGTATTTTGCGTCGTCGCCAGGAATTGCTTGACGCCGACCAGTGCTTCCCGATCTTTCGATACCAGTGTCGCGATCACTTCATCCCTGACGCGTTCAAGCGCATCGCGGGTGGTGACCGTGCTTACCAGGCCGGCGCGCTGTGCTTCATGCGCATTGATGACCTGGCTTGTATAGACCAGCCATCCCAAGGTCTTCAGCGGCACGCGATCGAGCACGGTGGCCATTGCCAGTGTCGGCGGCATATTGGATTTCAGTTCGGGAAACGAAAAACGCGCATCGTCCGAAGCAATCGTGATATCGGCCGAGCCGGCCAGTGCAGCGCCGAAGCCATGCGCTTCGCCTTGCACAACGGCAATCACCGGCACCTGGATTTCACGCAATGCCTGATACAGGCCGATGATCGGCTTCATCATGTTGGCGCGCAGGCTCACCGCCGAAGGCACCGCTGCTGCGGGGTCTTTTTTGCCGGCATCGCGGCCTTGGCAGAAGTGCTGGCCTTCACCGGAGATGACGACCGCTTTCAGGCTCATGTCCTGGCCCATTGCGCGCAATTCTTCGGTAATTTTACTGATCAGGCTATGAGCAATTTTGTTGCCGGTACCCGGCATATTGAAATGGAGATAACCTACTTCCCCTTTTTTTGATGCAATCAATTCGCTCATCGAAGTCTCCTGTTTTAAGCTTTGTAGCCGGTGGTAGCGTAGAAATGCTTTAGCGCCGCTTCGGCGACAATCAGATCCTGCTCTGCGGTGCCGGAACTGATGCCCACGCCGCCGACGATTTCGCCTTCAACCGTGACCGGCAGGCCGCCGCCGATGATGCTGAAATGGCCGCCGTTGGTGATATGGATGCCGAATGTCGGTTTGCCCGACTGGCACAATTCGCCATAGATATGCGTGCCCTTGCGCGCGACAGCCGAAGTAAAGGCCTTATCGATTGCAATCGAAATGCTGCTGATCTTGCCGCCGTCCATACGCGAGAAATCGATCAGATAACCGGATTCGTCGGTCACTGCGATACATTGCGGAACACCTTGCTCGTTCGCTTTGGCGGCAGCGCCTGCGATCAGAATGCGTGCTTCATCGGACGATAATCTTTTGACTGTAAGCATGTTTTTTCCTTTGGGTTTTTAGGCGTTTCTTGGTGTCAGAGCGGTAGTTTTAACATAAGCCGTCAATGCCCCGATTTCTTCTTCGGTAAAGGTGTTGAACGGTGGATATGGCTCGCCGATCGAACGGCCCAGGATCTTCATGGCGGCCTTCATGGTCGGCGTCAGGCCGCGATGCATCCACTTCGCCGGGAATAGCGCGAATTGACGCTGCAGGCGGATCGCCTCGGCCTGATTACCGGCCTGGAACGCGGCGAGAATCTTGGCGCCGAGCTCTGCTGCCGGCGGTGGAATGGCAGCACCCGAGCCGCCCAGTTCCAATGTGATCAGCAACATTTGAATGGTGGTCAGATAAGCCGCATGCCCGCCTTGATCGATACGCTCGATCAGTTGCCCGACGCGGGACAGATCGCGTGAGCTTTCCTTGACGTATTTGATTTTATCCAACTGTGCCAGCTCGACAGTTGTGTTGATATCGACATTGGCGCCTGGACCCGGATTCAGATACAGCATCATCGGCAGCGACGATTCGCGCGACACCATTTCGAAATAAGACACCAGTTCGGCGCGCGTCGGTTCGCCGCCGAACGGACGCAGCGGCGCCAGCAGTTGAACCATGTCGGCGCCCAGCGATTCGGCGTAATGCGCCAGCTCGATCGCGGTGCGGAACGACGGATGCGAAATGCCGACGGCGACAGGGCGGCGCTTGCCGACGAACTCGACTGTCGAACGGATCAGGCGCTTGCGCTCTTCCAGACTCAGAAAATGATATTCCTGCGCTTCCACGCCGGCTGCAACGACCACTGCGGCATTGCATTCATTGATAACGTAATCCACTTCGTCCTTCAACAGCGCTTCGTCGACTTGCAAATCGCTGTTGAATGGTGTCAATGGGGGAACGGCTAATCCGGGGATCTTCATGGTTCTGTACTTTCAAGGTAAGGGTCGGGGCGGATGCGGACATCCTCCCCGGCTGTATAAGAAAAGCGATATTTTTTGGCTGGGCGTCGGGGTTAGACCGGCGCCACCAGCGAGGTCGGAATCAGCAATGAATCGTAGACGCAGAGGCGGCTCTGGAACAGCAGCCGGCCATCCCTGCGGACGATGTCATCGATGTAACGGCCGGCCATGACGATTTCGGTCATTTGTTCGAAACAGGTCTGCACCACCAGGAAATTCGCGCCGACTTTGAAGCGATCGCTGCCTTCCGCGCTTTCGATGGCGATGCCGGAGACGAAGTGACGCAAAACACGCGGCTGCGTCATGTTGAGCTGTTCGCAGGCATAGGCCCGGTCTTCGATCATTCCCTTGCTTTCGCAATGCATGGCTGCAATCGGAAAGCCGCGAATATAATTTTCCCGCGGCACGATGCGATACATGGCATCGTCGACGAAGAACTCGGCCCATGCCTTGTAATCCGCCGCATCCAGCGTATCGGTATAGGCCGCGTAAAGATCGGCAATTTCAAAGCGCAGATCCGCCGAGAGGCTGACTCTGGCCTTCGGCGCCTTGGCTGCCGGCGCGTCTGTAGAAATATCGGAGGGTTGCAATTGCGTACTCATAAGCCCATCACCTTTATGTAGTGCTTATAAAAGCCACGGATTCCGGCTTCAGTGATCATGTGTTTGGTATCTTCCGTGCCGACGCCGCCCATTTCGGCGAACGCGCTTTCTTCCGGAAACGGCCGTATGCCTTTCTGCGACATCGACAGAATTTCGCTGTCGTCCATCGATACCAGTCCGGCCGGTCCCATCAGGTTGGCCTGGCGGATGCGCCGTTCGCGCATCTCCGGCGTGTCGTCGGCGTAGCCGAAGAAGGTCCAGTTGAGATCGAATGCATTCGGGCCGCGCGGCACCAGATGGCGCATCGCCAGAGTGTTCGATTGTTGCTGGAGAATCAGATTGGGCCAAACGGTCTGCATGACGACCGAGATGTCGCCGGGATATTCTTTCGCAACGTCGATCAGGCGCGGATCCTTGAGTTTCAGATCGCTTCTGAAATTGGTCATTTGCTGGGTCGCGGTGTTCAATGCCTGCGCGCCTTTGCGGCTGATCAACGCGCCGTGGCGGCCGGTCTCATCCATTTCGACTGCGGACTCCTGATCCAGGCGGAACAGGCCGAAGGTGATCAGAAACACGTGCAGCACACTGGCGTGGTAGGGATCTTTGAGATTTTCGAACATCAACTTCCAGTTGCAATCGATGCGCTGGCGCGTATAGCCCAGCACTTCGATTTCACGGCCGTCGAAGACGCGGTCGAAATAGCCCAGCATGTTCGGTCCGAGGTACTCTTCAAACGATTCCACGTTGTGATCGAAGGCGGCAAAAATAACGCCGTTGCGTTCGGTCACTTTCAATTGCTGCGCGCCGTGTTCCGGCATTTTGAAATCCGGTCCCAGGCCGCCCTGCCCTTTGTAGCCGCGCCGGAACGGCACACCGGTAAGATTGCCTTTGAGATCGTAAGTCCATTGATGATAGGGGCACATGAAGCTGGTCGCGTTGCCATGATCTTCTTTGCAGAAGGCCGCGGCGCGATGCGCACAACGATTGACGAACACGTTTGCCGCGCCGTCCGTGCCGCGCGTCACCACCACCGACTTGTCGCCGACGTTTGAACGGACGAAGTCGCCGGTCTTCGGAATTTCCGCGCTCAGTGCGACGTAGTTCCAGTTTGCGCCGCCGAATACCCGCTCCTGTTCGAGCTGATAGATTTCGGGATCGCTATAAACCCATAAAGGTATTGAAGAAATGTTCTTTTCTGGCCACTGCCGATTATGCGGGCCATTTGATTGAGCAGGAGATTCAGTCATTTTGTCTTTCTCGTCTCGATATTTATAAGTAAACAGCGAAGCAAACAACAATGCATTAAGCAAAGGAAGTGCAGGTCTTATCAACGGATAATAAATGTACTTTATGAATATACCTAAGTCAATAAGTAAGTACCGGCAATTATGAATTTTTGTGTGGAAAAATCTTATATTGAAGGACTTCAATAAGATGCCGGCACGTATCCGCAGCGAAAAAGCGGGTAAATTGCAAGTATATCCCTACGGCAAGTCCGTCAAAAGCCTCGCCATAGACTGATAACAAATATACTTATGAATATTCCTAACTATCAGGACTATTCATAGTGTCTGGCAGAAGTTGAGGTCGTTAAAACGCGGGAAAGTTCAGGAGGTGGAGGCAGACGAGTTCATTTGAGGCACCGGGGCTGGGCAATATTAAGGCAACGCTGATTAAGTGCCATGGGCGGCCTTTTTTTTAACGCGGCACGGGCCGCACCCCTCGCCTAAATGAACGATTTTTTATGGCACTAAAGAAAATCAGTCGTCTGCGAACTTTCTTTAAATCCATAAAAGACCGTTCA
>DASYCG010000021.1:0-49947 GCA_036500325.1 Herbaspirillum sp.
CTCGCCGTTCGGCAGCCAGACCTTGGTCGAACCATGGCCGGCCAGCACGAAGCAAAACACTTCATACAAATGCTTGACCGGACGCGTCTTGCTGCCGGGGACCACTTCGATCACATAATTGGCCATGAAATCGCCGGCGCCATGGGTATGGGCAAAACAGCCCTTGGCTTCGTAGCGATCCCAGTCGCCGGTTTCCAGTTCGAGCAGGTTATGACCGAAATCGAGATGGATCGGGATGCCTTCGCCTTCGGCCCAGTCGCGGTAAGGATCGATCAGAACCCTGGATTCCTTGACCTCGCCGTCGTTGTCGTTTGCTGCGGAATTTTCGCTGCCGTTGTTGCTGTTAGTGCCGTTACTCATTACTAGTTACCTTTCCCGGAATTGCCGATAAACATGTCATTCCAAAGTTTTTCCCATTTTGCCGATTCATCCAGCGTGATGCCCGGATCGATCATTTTGTAAGGGAATTTGTTCAGTGTGCTGCCGACTGCCGTGCTGGCCGGCACGCGATTACGCGATTTGATCAATTCCTGGCCTTCGCGCGACAAGATGAAATCGGCGAACAGCAAACCGGCATAAGGATGTGGCGGATTGCTGGAAACACCGATGGCGCCGGGGCGGCCCATGGTCGGCGGCAAGGCCTTCCATTTGATCGGTGCGCCGGCCAACGCCAGGCGTTCAACTGCATGGTTGTACAAGGCCGCGGCAATCGGGATTTCACCGGCGGCGACCAGTTCGGCCATCAACGTGTGGCCTTTACGCATCTGCGGTTTCGATTCCTGCAATTTCTTGAAATACGCCATGCCTTCTTTTTCGCCCATGGCCTTGACCATGGCGGCAAACCAATCGCTATCGTCCGCTTCCAGGCCGATTTTTCCGGCCCAGCGCGGCAGCAATAAATCCTGGTAGCTGTTAGGCACTTCTTCCGGCTTCACCAGATTGGTGTTGTAAGCGATGGTGAAGAAGTTGAAACGGTCAGCCACGTACAGGCGCTGTTTGGTGAAGGCTGCCGGCGGCAGATCCTTGAAGTTGGGACTATAAAACTCCTGCAGCAGATGCTCGCGCGCCAGGATTTCCATCTCGACGCCGTCGCTCTCCATCACGTCCGGCGTAAAACGGCCGGCGCGCGCCTCGGTAATGGCGCGCTCGATCAATTTTTCGCCGCTGGCGCGCCAGATCGATACTTTAATATTGTATTTTTTCTGGAAAGCTTCGACGATCGGGCCGGAATCCTTGGGGTTCAGCGATGTATACAGGGAAACCGTGCCTTCTTTGCGCGCTTCGGCGATCACACGCTGATCGCGATCCGCGCCCTGGTACATGACAATGCCTGCCGTTGCCGGTTTAGCCGGGACCGGCGCTTGCGCCTGCGCAGCCAAGGGCAGCAGGAACAGGCCGCATGTTGCCATGCACGTTGCAAGCGCGGCATTACGCAGGGAGCGCGCGACTGTTTGATTCGGAGTGGAATGCTGGAACATCTTTCTGTCTCCTGTTTTTACTGCGTGTTTTTACTAGCTTCTAGATACTGCTTCTATTTTGCGCGCAAATTATAGGTTTAAGACGGAACACAAGTAAATACGAATTTCCCGCATATCAGAACCTTGTCCCTTATAACGGAATTTTATTTCGGTAATAAGCGCCGGCTTATTGCGCTTTTACGATGGTTACATTTGGTACTATCTTCGACGACTAAGCATTCCGTAATGCTGACTGTCCCCAATATTTAACTTCGACTGTGACCATGATTAAAATCTTCGGCAGGCTAAGCTCCATCAACGTTCAAAAAGTCATCTGGTGTCTCGATGAATGCGGAAAAAAGGAAGGGATCGATTACGAACGAATCGATGCGGGCTTGCAATTCGGCGTCAATAAAACGGATGCCTATCTGAAAATGAACCCGAATGGATTGGTGCCGACACTGGTCGAAGGCGATTTCGTCCTCTGGGAATCGAACGCGATCGTGCGTTATCTGGCGGCGTCGCATGGCGGCGACTTATTTTCGGCGGATCTGAAAAAGCGGGCGGATGCAGACCGCTGGATGGATTGGGCGCTCGTTACCTTGTGGCCGGCGCTGCGCGTCACTTACCTCGGCCTCACGCGAACACCCAAAGAGCAGCAAGACATGCCGATGATCGTCAAGCATTATCAAGACACGACCAAACTGCTGGCATTGCTCGACGGCGTGCTGGCCGATCGCGCCTATTGCACCGGTGATACGTTTACCGTCGGCGATATTGCGCTGGCATGTGCGGTCGATCGCTGGGTCAAGCTGCCGGCGATGTTCCCGGAAATACTGGGCGAATTGCCGGTGTTGAGCGCGTTGATGGCGTGGCATGGCCGGGTGACTGCACGCCCGGCATTTCTGAAATTGACGGCGGCGTAAAATCAGGTTTTCATTTCGCCTTGAGAACAATGGTTTGCCACAACGAATCCCATTTGCCCGACTCATCGAGATAAACGGCATCGTCGACCAGCGTGAATTGCAGATTCTTGAAAATAGAATCCGTGCCCTTATCCGTCGGAATGTAATTCAACCGCGCCAATATTTTTTGCGCATCCGTAATCATGTAGTCGTAAAACAGAAGCGCCGCGTTGGGATGCAGCGCTTTTTTGGATAAGCCCTCGGCGTAAGCAATGGCCATCACCGGCTTCAGCGTAAACCAGTCGATGGCAGCACCCTTCTCTTTTGCGGTCACCGGTATATGGCCTTGCAAGGTCAGCGCCATCGGCACTTCGCCCGCCACCACCTGATTATTCAACACCGAATGGCCGGTGCGAACCGACAAGCCGTTGGCGCCCACCAGATCCCGAAAATATTGCAGCCCCTTTTCCGCACCCATGTCGTTGGCGATGCCGTAAAACCATTCCTGATCATTGGCCTCGATGCCCAGCTGGCCTTTCCACTTCGGATCGAGCAAGTCCTGATAAGTCTGCGGCAGATCCGCCTTTTTTATTTTGCCGGTGTTGTAAGCCAATACGATGGGGCTGATGCGGGTAGCGACATATTCCTTATGCGGCGGCAATGCGCGGGCAATCAGATTGCTCAAATAAGGCGACTTCACCTCCTGCAAAATATGCTCTCGATGCAAGGCCTCCATTTGAAGCGTATTGATGTGCACCAGATCCAGACCGGCATGGCCGGCCTTGTCTTCGGCCAGGACCCGCTGCACGACTTTATCGTCGCCGGCACGCCATACATTCAGTTTGATGCCGTATTTCTTTTCGAAATCGGCTTGCAGCAACGCCACATTCGGCGCCGACATCGAGGTATATAACGTCAGCGAGCCTTCCTGGCGCGCCGCCGCAACCAGGCGTTGCTGACGATCCGCGCCGTCGTACATGGCAACATTCGCAACGGGATTGCTTTGCGCCCATACCGACTGCATAGCCGACAACGCGAAGAGTGAAAACAGCGCGACTTTTCTTGAAAATCCAGGCATGTATTTTCCAATCTGAGCGGGAGCGCACGCAGCGGCATCCAGCGCTTTATCTAATAATTTTTATGTCTCAATTTTTTTGTTTCGCCCACGATAGTAGGGATGCGCCCGGGGCTTGTCAAATGTGCTGCCGCAGCATAAATGACGCGCGCCGATATTTCTGCAAGCGTTTGAAATTAAATGTTTTTTTGATGACTTTGCGTTGTCTGGACACCAAAATTCGGTTCCGCTATACTCGTTTTCAAAATTACCGGAGACATCAAATGGCCAAGATCGGACACATCGCGCTTTTGTCGGAAAATCAAAATACGCTGGCGGAGTTTTACAAGAATACTTTTGAAATGAAGGAAGTATTTCGCCATGCATCCAAGGCCGGCGGCGGCGATGCCATTTATCTCTCGGACGGCAAAATCAATCTGGCCATTCTGCCGGCACGCGGCAGAAAAGAAGGGCTCTATCACTTCGGCTTTCAAGTCGAAGATATCAACGAAACTTTCGAGCAGGGAAAAGCATTCGGCGGCAGTGCGGAAGCGCCCAAGGAACTGCCGCGCGACGGCAGATTTGCCGAAGTGTACATCCAAGATCCGGACGGCACCCGTATCGATTTATCCGAGCAGGGCTGGAAGACTGCCTGATTATTTTGAGCGTTAGGCAGTGACGTCCAGTTGGTATTTTTTGGGAGAGAGCAACACATCTTCCGGGGACGCCGGTTTAAGCTCATCCTTCTCTATCCTCGTAGGAACATCGGCCTCGGTGATCGGAGAATGCCCCTTCTTGGTTCCGGCTTTCAAATCGGCGATACGTTGCATCACCACCTGAATTTCGACTTGCAGGCCAGCCATCATCAGTTTTTTTGTTTTGGCGTCGATGGTCGAATCCAGAGCGAGTTTATTTTCCTGCTTGAATAGCTTCTTGAGCTGCGCTTCCAGCATCGCTAACTGGCCGCCCGCAACCGGCGCATCCGTTTGCGTCGCATTCAGGCTGCCTGCGACGCTTATTTCGGTAAGGTCCATAAACACCTTTCATGTCATTTATCATCACTTTTCTTGCGTTCTTCTTATTTAACGGTTGTACTCTGATAATCTTGAACGGACATACGGCCTGCAGCCACATCGTTGCCTTGTAGGACACTTGCGGCCCGATTACCGGTGCAACAGCCAGGCCATGGAGAGGAATTCATATGAAAAAGATGAGCGGTAAAGAGGCTTGTTACGCGGCAGCTAATCTGATCGAGGAGCAATTGGCGGTACTTTCCATGTCTGGCGCAGCGGTATCGCCACAGGAAAATGCGCTCCCCAGGCAACAGTATCTGCGCGTGTTGACCGGTAACGCATTGCTTGCCGTCGAGTGCTTTTTGAAAGAACACCATATATCGGACTCCAGAACTTTGGAGATCCAGTTTTTACGCCACGTCTGCAACGCAATCGTGAATGGAAACGTGTTCTCCATCGCACCCGGCCATATTCCCGGCGCATCTTTCGATGGACTGGTCATCGATAACGCTTTGGACGGCAGGCATTTGTTTGGGGATGACGTTACAGAGGGGTTCATGGCGTTCGATGACGCAATTAATTTGCTTGATCAACTGGCACGCCATCTGCGCAATGTGCCAAGCATTGTCAGCGGCGGCGACGCGGGTTGAACCCAGCCTGCCGTCGCCATAAAAGGCATGATGGCCGGCAGGTTGCATCGCATCGAATATCTTGCCGCCCGGACAGAGGGCTGGCATGGCGACGTGACGATGTGGTGAAATGGCCGTCGTCCCGGATAGGATAACTGGGGGGCCGCCGATAATGGCGCGATATATTGCTTTTTTGCTATGACTATCTGGACGCTGCCAGTGGCAATAGCTTACATTTCCCGATCTTGCTGCTTTATTCCTACAAAATGACCATCAACACGATGGTCTTCCTTTATACTGCCATCGAAAAAATGCCTTTTGAATCTTGATCGGTCCATCGCGACCGTGGATTTTACAAAAATGACAAGATTCCTGTCCACCTACTCAAATCCTTACCTTGTTGATCGCAACAACAATCTGCCTTTGACATTGAACACCACGCTCGCGTCGCAACGCTATTTATTGACTTGCCTGCTATTGGCGATTGCCTGCTCTGCCGGGTTCGCCACGTTCAATGTGCCGCAGACGCTCGTGCCGCGCGTGGTTTTCGTCGCGATGATGGGCCTCACCTGCCTGCTGACGCTGATGCTTGTCTTCGGCCTGGTCTATGCCCCATTAAGAGACCGCGCCTATCCTCAGTTGTTGCCAAACGCAATCGTAATTGCCTTGTTTGCAATCTCAATCATTAAATTGGGCATTACCAGCTTTTCGACCGACGATGAAATATACAGCTGGAATTTATGGGCTATCCAGCATTTCCATGGTCAGCCGGCCAGTTTTTATTTTACGGGTTCGCCCTATCCGCAATTGTTTCCCTATTGGATCGCCGCGCTATATCAGGCATTCGGCACGATCACGATACAAGTTGTGCCTCGTTTGATCCTTGCATTGTCCACATTGCTTTTAGGCATGGCGGTTATCGGGTTGGCAAAAATTGCCAGCTGGCGTAACGCAGCAATCGTTTCGTTAATACTAATCATCACCTTCGGCCCTGTGTCGATACGGCTTGCCAAAGGTCTCGCGGACCCGCTGATGTCGGCGGCAATGATTGTTTCCGTCATGCTGCTGATCGCTTATGCGCGCGAACCGCAAAAATTCATTCTGCTGTGGCTGGCGGTGATCTGCGCAATCATTGCATCGCTGACAAAGCAGGCGGCTCTGATCTGGGCCTGCTTCAGTTTGCCGCTGACAGTCGGTATTGGATGCTGGCGTTACAAATGGCCGAAAAGCGCCCTCATTCCCGCCCTTGCAGGCTTATGTCTTTCGGCAATTTGGCCTTTATTGATTGCCCCCACCTTCGTTCATAATAACGGCGTTATTTCCGCGTCGATGGCGAGCCGCTCTTATCTCCAGCAATTTGCTTATGCCGCGCATCGATATCTGATAGACCGTCCGGAAATTTCGCTGTTATTCGTCATCTGTATTTTTGCTGTCCGGCGACATGCGATTTTGCGGCTTTTACTGGCGACGGCGTTCTTGCCGATGCTGCTCGCCTGGTTCCTGTTCGGCGCGTACGAAATCCGGCTTGGCATACATGTCCTGGCATTAGCGGGTCTTCTATCCGTTTGCGCGTTGACGACATCGGCAAGTGTTGCCGGTGCAGCCCGTGATCGCATTTTTACGCCCGCCCCAACCCGCAGAATTTTCATGATGGTCATTGCGGCATTCATCACCGCCGGCGTTGGCTTGGCATTGTGGTTCGGCGTGTCGCGGTTGGCGGAAAAAAACGGCGTAGATCTGAGTGATGGCGGCAAGGCGACATTGCGCGTGCAATACGGTCCGAATTCAAAAGCGTTTTTCGATTCATTGCTGCACGATAAAAGCAGAGTTTGGGCGTCCAATTCTTATGCATTCGGCCCATTTTTTGGCCGCGTTCCCGTCGCGATGCCGAACTTGCCGGAAGCTTCCATCGATGGCGTTAAAAAAGATCTGCTCACCTTTTCTGCAGACTACGCCATCGCCACAGAGCAGCCCAATGTACCGGCTTCAGTCCTCTTGACCGCCCTGGCGCAAAAATGCCCCGGCGCCCTCGCACCGATTCTACAACCGCCTAATCAATACGGATTTACCTTGTACAAGATAAATCGTTTATCGCTATCGAAGGAATGCAAGTGACGGAACAACATTTAAGCGCGATGCCGGAATTACATGATTGTTGTCTTATCATTCCGGCCCTGAATCCGACGACGGTACTGGTTACTTTGGTAAAACAGTTGTTCGAGATCGGCTTTCGCCATATTTTCCTGATCAACGATGGTTCCGCACCCGATTGCGTTGCGCCATTTCATGCCGCCGCCGCGCTAGGCGCGCATGTCATTACGCATGAACATAATCTTGGCAAGGGCAGAGCCTTGAAATCCGGCTTCCAATACAGCCAGGATAAAAAATTCAAAGTAACCATTACGCTCGATGCCGATGGCCAGCATCTCCCCAGCGATACGCTGGCGGTCGCCAAAATGGCTTTGTCGCAGACCGTATCGTCGGCAGTCCTGGGCGTGCGCAGATTTGTCGGGGATGTTCCTTTGCGCAGCCGTTTTGGCAATGAGCTGACGCAATGGATTTTCTGGAAAATTTCAGGCGTGCGCGTTGGCGATACACAAACCGGTTTACGCGCATTCCCGGCGGACATGTTGCCGCGTTTGCTGCTGCTCAAAGGCGATCGCTACGAATACGAAATGAATGTGTTGATCGGCCTTGCGGAATCAAAGTGCTCGATTATCGAAGTACCGATTGAAACCGTGTACCTCGACGCCAATAGCGGTTCGCATTTTCGCCCGATGCTGGACTCGATCCGTATTTACTCTGTGCTGTTGCGCGATCTTTTTTTATCCTTGTCGTCGTTCGGGCTCGACATCGCCTTGTTCAATATCTTTCTGGCGCTCACCGGAAGCATCACAAGCGCGACCTATGCCGCCCGCTTGTTTTCCGGGGCCTATAATTTTTTCGGCAATAAATATTTCGTGTTTCGCCGCGCCGGTACGCAAAGTTTGAAAAGGGAAGTGGTCGGTTACCTTGCTCTCGCCGTTTTACTCATGGTTGCGTCAGGCGCGCTGGTCAATTTTTTCACCGTAAAACTGGCTATAAATCCTACGCTTTGCAAAATTGCCGTCGATTTGAGTTTGTACGTTTGTTCTTTTTTAATACGAAGATATGCCATCTTCAGATACGTCGTTTGACGGGTCAGCCCAACATCAGCCCAACGCCGGAAGTGACGAGCATCGCCAGTGTGCTCCAGAAAGTGACTCGAACAACACCGGTAGCGATGCCTGCGCCGCCGGCTTTCGCCGCCAGCCCGCCCAAAAAAGCCAACGCTATCAAAGCCGTGACGGCGATGATGAACGGCAGATAAGCCGACGAGGCCATCGCTGCGGCCAGCAGCGGAATGCATGCGCCGATTGAAAAACTGACAGCCGAAAACAGCGCCGCCTGCAACGGGCGCGCACCGTTCGTATCGGAAATACCCAGCTCATCACGCGCATGCGCGCCTAATGCGTCATGCGCCATCAATTCCTTGGCAACCTGCCCCGCGAGCGCGTGATCGAGTCCCCGGCGCACATAGATCGCCGTCAATTCACGATGTTCGCCATGATAATCCGACGCCAGTTCGGCACTCTCCTGCGCGAGAGCGGCTTGCTCTGTGTCGGCTTGCGAATGAACGGAAATATATTCGCCGGTCGCCATCGACATCGCGCCTGCTACGAGCCCGGCAACGCCGGTCAGTAAAATCGTTCGATGATCTACCTGCGCGGATGCGACACCGACCAGAAGGCAGGCAGTCGACACAATGCCATCGTTGGCGCCTAACACTGCCGCCCGCAGCCAACCTATATGTTCAATACGGTGCCGCTCGTGGTGACGGTATGCCATTTTTCGTAAAGATTCTAGTTAGCGGATCGGAAACCACGTTTTGGCGTAGCGTTTCAAATGCCATCACCGGATGATGAATTCTACGAATTTCAAGGTTTATAAGCTACATGAGTTAGCGCGAATCCGATTGAGAACAATTACGAATCCGCTTTTTCCAAAATTTCAAGAATGACCGGCGCATCCCGGGGACCACCAGGATGCGCGCGGATATTGAGAACATCAGAAGGAGTGGCGAATCCCCAGCATCACGACGGTTTGATTATTGCCCGACGAAGGCGTGCCGGTTTGCGAATCGCCCACCACCGCTACCGCACTCACAGGACTGCCCATTCCGGCTGCGCCCAGAGTCGTGCCTTTCGCATATTGGTAAGCCTCCAGCAGATATATCGCAGTACGTGGCGAGAACGAATAAACTTGCTCCAGCGCGATCTGCTGGTAGCGGGCCGGATCGGTAATACCGTTGGCAGCCTTTTCCTTGGTGTAGCTATAGCCGCCGCTGATGAAAACCGCCGGCGTCAGCTGATAAGTTGCCAGCACACCCAGCGTATTGAACGTTGCGGTACTCGTAAATAGCGAACCGGCAGTCGGTTTGTATTGCACATTCGAACCGTTCACACCCAGCTCCGCATTCCCGATCTTGTAACGCGCGCCGGCGGCGAGGTATTGCACCGCGCCGGCCGACAGGTAACCCTTGTTGATCGGCGATGCCGAAAAACTGCCCGAAGCCCGGGAGTCGAATGTCGCTCCCGTGGTCGGACCGTTTTTCATATACAGATAACCGAGGCCGAGACGCAACGCCGACAAGTCGTATTTGAGCGCGGCACTGTAGGTGGCGCCGCTGCTGGCCGCACCGGCGATTTCGCCCATGCCGTACTGCGCGCTTGCTTGTGCGCCGCCGCCGAACACCGGCGATGTATAGGTGATGGAATTGTTGATGCGAATGGTTGTATCCAGGCCGTCGATATCGCCGGGATGCGCGCCGGTCGCGCCGGTCAGCGAACTGGTCGGACCGACCGGGCCGACCATCAGGTAGTACGGCGTGTACTGGCGTCCCGCCGTCACGGTACCGAGCTGATTGGCGAGGCCGACGAACGACTGGCGGTTAAACATCACACCGGCCGACGACTGCGTGCCATCGTCGACGTTAAAGCCCATTTCCTCGACGAATAAGGCCGACAGGCCGCCGCCCAGATCTTCGACGCCCTTGAAGCCCAGCTTGGTGCCGACCAGATTGCCGTTGCGCTGGTAGAAATTATGGAAGCCATTCTGGTTGCTGGAATACACGAAGGCATCATCGACGACGCCATAGATGGTGACACTGGTTTGTGCCTGAACGTTGGTAAATGCGCCGATGGACATTGCCACCGCGCCCGCCAACATCAGATTGCTTTTCGTTTTCATTATTTATCCTATTTATTTATGTGTTAACGAATGCTGCCTATGGACCAAAGGTACTGCTGCTGGGTCAGACGTCCGGCACACATCATGTTTCATGCGGACGCAACTTTCCCATGGAAACGGTTGTATGAACCGTCCATTTCCGGAAACGCCAAAAACGGCGTCAGTTAAGGATTGCAAACATCGCCGTGCAGGTCTCCACTGCGCGGCATGCCTGCGGTGAATTCAGCGGTTAGCCGGAAGAGGCTTGCGCTACTGATAGAGCTTTGGCATAGACAGTCTCCTGGCGAGGTTGATCAGAACGTCGGCTTGCCGCGGGATCGGTGCAATGGCGCCGTATCCGGTGGTTGAAATTGCCGCCGCCACGTTGGCATAGCGCACTGCATCTTGCAAACTGTCCCCGGCTGCCAGCCGTGCTACCAGGCTGCCGTCGAAGCAATCGCCGGCGCCGGTAGCGTCGACCGGCTGCACCGGGAAGCCGGCGATATGTTGCGGCGCAGTCCCGCTAGCGGTGTCTTGCCAGACCCAGGCGCCTTCCGCGCCGCATTTGAGCACGACATTTTTTGCGCCGTGTTTCGCGCACCAGGCAAATACATCTTCGCGGCTATCGGCGCCGGCCAGGATATGGGCTTCATCCAGGCTCGGCAGGAAAATATCGATCTGCGGCAGCGTGGCTTCAATCACCGATCGCGCGCGTTCCAGCGGCCACAGCCGCAAACGCAAATTCGGATCGTAAGTAATGCAGGTGTCGCTGGCGCGCGCGATGGCAATGGCTGCGGCTACCGCGTCGCACGCAGTCTCGCTAATTGCCTGGCTGATGCCGGACACGTGCAAGAACCGGGCATCGCTCAACATTTCGTCCGGCAGATTATCGGGGCGCAATCGGCTGGCGGCGGACCCGGCACGCAGGTAATCGAAACGATGTCCTTCCGTGCCATGGGTCACGAAATAGACACCGGTGTGGCCGTTTGCATCGATCGCCACGCCCGACACATCGATTCCCTCGGCAGTCCACAAATCGAGAAACAGCCGGCCGAAGCGGTCGTCGCCCAGCCGCGTGCAGTACGCGACTTTAGCGCCCTGCCGCGCCGCTGCCACCGCGAAGTTGGCGGTGTCGCCGCCAAACCCTTGCTGATAAATACCCGCGACGGTCTCGTTGAATTCGACCATCGGTTCGCCCAATGCGACGATGTCGAAATGTTTGGCCGGTGCGCTTCTCATTTCATTCGTCATTTCACGCATCGCTTCCATGCGCTTCACGCCGGAACGCTTGTGTTGCCCGCCCTTTGGCCGCGCTTTGACCGCGCGGTGCTTCCAGCGCAGCGATCGCCGCAATCACGCCGAGCCGGCCGATACTGCTCAGGTGCCGCGTCAATGCAGCAACGAATTGCGGGTTGGCGGGCAAATCTTCACCGAACACTTCGCGCACGGCCAGCAAGGCCGTAACTTGCGCAGCCGGATCGGTCGAACTAATGGCTGCCGCGTGCAACTGCTCGGCCAAGGGATCGGAAATCGGATACATTCCACCCTTTTCATCTTTGCCGGCCAGATAGCGCAGCCAGCCGGCCACGGCAAAACAAAGCCGGTCGCAAGCTGCGTTGCTACTTAAACGATCCCGGATCGTGCCCAGCAGGCGCTGCGGCAGTTTTTGCGACCCATCCATCGCGATCTGCTGCAATTTATGTTTCAGTGCCGGATTGCGATAACGTCCCAGCAATGCAACGCGATATTCCGCCAGCTTGGGACGCGACAAGGTCGGCTCGATTTCTTCGCGCATCATGGTCGCGACGAAATTTGCCAGCGCCGCATCTGCCATCGCTGCATCGACGGTGACGTAACCCGCCACCGCGCCCAGATAAGCCAGGCTCGAATGGGTGCCGTTCAACATGCGCAATTTGGCGTTCTCGTAGGGCTCTACTTCCGATACGATCGCGACGCCGACACTTTCCCAGCGCGGACGCGGGCCGGCGAAAGCATCTTCAATCACCCATTGGCTGAATGGCTCGGTCATCACCGGCCAGGCATCGCCGGCGCCCAGGCTGCCGGCAATACGGTCGCGGTCCTCTTCGGTCGTTTTCGGTACGATCCGGTCCACCATGGCATTGGGAAAGGCGCCGTATGCGTCGATCCAGCGCGCCAGTTCCGCATCGACCGCGGCGGCGAATGCCAATACCAGGCCACGCGTGGTGCGACCATTGGACGGCAGGTTGTCGCACGACAGCACAGTGAAGGGCCGCAGGCCGGATTGATGGCGTTTCGCCAATGCCCTGACAATGAAACCGATGGCCGAACGCGGCGCGGCGGGATGCGCCAGATCGTGCGCAATATCGGGATGATCCAGGCGCAGGGCGCGTGTTGCCGGATCATGGCAATACCCTTTTTCGGTCACGGTCAGACTGACGATATGGCAGCATGCGTCGCACATGGCGGCCAGCACGGCCTGCGGATTTTCAGGCGCGACCAACGAGCCGATCAATGCACCGACCACATGCAATTGTTCGCTCTCGGCGCCGGCCACGCCAGCACCACGAATCGCGACCGTGTAAAGATTATCCTGCGGCGCAAGGGCGTCGCGCGTATCGGCTTGCCGCAGCGACACGCCGATAATTCCCCAGCGCGGATCGCCATTGGCGATAGCGCGGTCGGTGTACACGGCGGCATGGGCGCGATGGAAGGCGCCGAGCCCCAGGTGCACGATGCCGGGCGCCAACTGATCGCGCCGGTATTGCGGCGTCGTCACATTTTCCCGTATGCCGATTGCCGCCAATGATTGGTTCGTAAGCCGCATGATTTCGTCCTCCATCAGGCGCTCTGCGGGTGCTCGCGCACACGAGAGACAAGTTGGGTCGGGCTGACAAAGCGCATCGCAATCAACAGCCAGATCAAGGTGACGATCATGTAGACCATGGCCATTGCATCGATCGATTGCGGCGCGCGAACCCCGGCGGCAAATACCGAATAATATAAAGCCACGACCAGCGTCTGCGTGTCCGAGCCGGCTGTCATGAAGGTCAGTTCGAACATCGCAATGGTGCGCACCAGCACCAGCAGCGAGGCTGCGAGGATGCCCGGCGCCAGCAGCGGCACCAAGACATGGCGAAACATTTTCCAGGTCGGCGCGCCGAATACGCGGGCGGCGGATTCGAGATTCGGATCGATCTGCTCGATAAACGGCGTCATCACCAGAATCACGAACGGCAGCGCCGGCAACAGGTTGGCGATGATCACGCCGGGCAAGGTTCCCGCAAGATGCAGCTGATACATCAGCGTGGCCAACGGAATACCGTAGGTAATCGGCGGCACCATCAGCGGTAGTAAAAACAGCATGGTCAAAGCGCGTTTGCCGCGGAAGTCGCGGCGCGCCAACGCATAAGCGGCAGGAACGCCGATGATCAATGCCAGCAGCACCACCGCCAATACGACCTCCACCGTCACCAGCAAAACATCGCCCAGCTGGAATTCGGTCCACGCGGCGGCGTACCATTCCAGCGTAAAGCCATCCGGCAGCCAGGTGCCGAACCAGCGCCGGGCGATCGAGTTGGTGGCGACCGAGGCGATCATCAGACCGACGTTGAGCAGGAAGAAGGTCATGAAACCGATCACCAGGCCGCTCCATACGCGCCGCATCCAGTTGACCTCCCGCTTCGGGTTGACCGCGGCCGGCATTGGCGCCATTGCGGTAGACGACATAATTTGCGTCATGATTTAACCCTTTCCACCGGTGACCGGTCCGCGATAAACCATGCCACGCAAGCCGAGCACCACGGCGACTACCGCCAATTGCACCAAGCCCATGATCATGGCAACCGTGGACGCCATCGGATAATCGTAATTTTCAAATGCGGCCTCATAAGCGGCGATCGAAATGACCCGCGTCGGGCCGGCCGGCGAACCCAGCAGGACTGCCGAGGGAAACACCGAAAACGCCTGGACAAACGAGAGGCAGAACGCCATTGCCAGCCCCGGTATCAGCAGCGGCAGGATGATGTGCCGGAACTGTTTGAACGGCGTCGCGCCCAAGGTTGCGGCGGCGCGTGTCAGCCCGGGATCGATGCCGGTGATGTACGACAGGATCAACAGGAAAGCGAAGGGAAAACCGGAGATCACCAGCGAAATCAGCACGCCCCAATAATTGTGCGTGAGGTGAATGCCGCCATCGAACAGATGGAACAGATGCAAGACCTGCGTGAACCAGCCCTTCGGCCCGAAATACGTCAACATGCCTTCCGCAATCAACACGGTGCCCAGCGTGATGGGAATCACCAGGATGGTGGTGGCGATTTTTTGATAACGGGTTTTCCGGCGCAGCTGATAGGCGATCGGCAAGGCAATGCCGACGTTGATCACCGTCGCCGGCAAAGCCAGCTTCAGGGTGGTGCCGATGGTCTGGTAGAGATTGGCGGTGTTGAAGAACTTGATGTAATTGGCCAGTGCGCCGCCTTGCAGCGGATCGAACGACAGGAACAGGCCATGCAAAAATGGATAGACGAAGACCGCCAGCATGAAGATGACGGCCGGCGCCACCATCCACATTACAGGGTCGAGCCAGCGCGAGCCGGCAGCTTGAGCGCGGCTGTGCATCATGCCGCCTGCTGCTCGGATGGGTAGGCCAGCACGCGATCGTGCGGCACCGAGACCGTCATGCTGTCGCCCGGCCTGGCATTGCCCTCGGCGCGCACGAACAAGCGTGTGCTGTCTTGCGTACGCAGCATGAACAGCGATTCGCGGCCGTAGTATTCGACCGCTTCGACGCGTGCGGTAATACTGTTGTCGCTGGGCCGGCCCTGGTCCGGCAAGCAGATCGAAAATTCTTCCGGCCGGATCGAGACCGCCGCCCGCGCGCCGATCGCGCTTTTCGGAATGCCGCGCAATTGAATGCCGGGGCCGGTCATGTGAATACTGTCGTCGGTCTTGCTTGCCACATCGAGCAACAGCTCATTGCGATAACCCATGAAACGCGCCACGGAAAGATTGGCCGGCTGGCCATACACTTGCTGCGGCGTGCCGACTTGCTGCACCATGCCGTCTTTCATCACCACGATCCGGTCGGCCAGCGACAAAGCTTCATCCTGATCGTGCGTCACATACACCGTGGTGCGGCCGAGTTCGCAATGAATACGGCGGATTTCAGAACGCATTTCCAGACGCAGCTTGGCGTCCAGATTCGACAAGGGTTCATCCATCAAGACCAGCGGCGGCTCGATCACAATTGCGCGAGCGATGGCGACCCGCTGCTGCTGCCCGCCCGACAATTGCCCCGGCAGCTTGTTGGCATGCGTGGCCAGTTGCACCAGATCCAGCGCCTGCCCGACCCGCCTATTGATCTCGCTTGACGCCACACCGCGCATCAGCAAGCCGAAGCCGACATTTTTCGCCACCGTCATATGCGGAAACAACGCATAGTTCTGGAACACCATGCCGAAGCCGCGCTTTTCCGGCGGCAGCGTATCGATGCGCAATTGATCGAGATAAATCGCGCCGCTGCTGAGCGCCAGCAAACCGGACAGGCAGTTCAGCGCAGTGGATTTACCGCAGCCCGATGGACCGAGCAAGGCGATGAATTCGCCCCGCGCGATATCCAGCGTCAGGCCGCCCAGCGCAGGCAATGGCGCAGCGCCCGTTGCACTGACCGGACCGCCGAAATCACGTGCAACGCGATCGAGACGCAGGGTTTTGAAGTCGTGTTTCATTTTAAAATTTCCTGACTAAACAATGCTGGAGCAGCTGGAGCAGATACAAATACGGATACGGATACAGAACACAAGGCGCCCAATACGGAGGCGCCTTGTGGATTCAGTCATCACTTCGATTTCTGAGATCCGATCTGCTCATCCCAGATATGAAATGCTTTCACCATCTCTTGCGCGCTCAATGGCTGCGCATGCGGGTTGTTGGCGATCAGCGCCGCATATTCAGGACGGCCGAATTCCTTGATCACGTCCTGGCTGGCTTGCGGCGCCATCGTGATCGGCACATTCTTGATCGCAGGGCCCGGGTAGAAATAGCCTTTGTCGTAGGTCATCGCCTGTTGCTCAGGCTTGAGCAGGTACGCCATGACATTCAATACTGTCTTGAATTTTTCAGGGCTCAAACCCTTTGGAACCATCATGAAATGCGTATCGTTGATCCACGTCATTTTCTTGAACGAGGCAATTTTGAATTCTTTCGGCACGACGCCGAGCGCACGCGGATTGATATCCCATCCGGTCACCGTTACTGTCATGTCACGCGAGCCCTCGCCCAACTCTTTCATGACCGCGCCGGTGCCGCCCGGATAATATTCGATGCAGGTATTCAGTTCTTTCAGGTAGGCCCAGGTCTTGGCCCAGCCATTGACCGGATCTTTTGGATCCTTGTCGCCGAGCAGATACGGCAGGCCCATCAGGAACGTGCGGCCGGGGCCGGAGTTCGAAGGACGCGCATAGATCAGACGGTTCGGATTGGCCTTGCAATAGGCCAGCAGTTCTTCGGGCGAGGTGGGCGCCTGTTTGACTTTGGCGGGATTATATTCAAGCAACGGGCCGGCCGGCATGAAGGCAACCGCAATGCCCTGATCCTGCGCCAGCTCTTGCATCTTGATCACTTGCGGCAGGTAGTTATCGGAAAGTTTCGGGAAGCTTGCTGCATTGTCCGGCAGGATTTTTACCCACAGCTTCTGCTCGATACCGGCGGCCAGAATATCCGTGCCGCCCAGCACCAGATCGATATCGCTGCGATTGGCCGCTTGCATTGCTTTCAGCTTGCTGGGCAATTCAGGCGCGGGTGCGGCGGTGTAGGTGAATTTGACATTGGGATTTTTGACTTTGTACGATTCAATCGCGCCCTGCAACAAGGCCAGGCTGCCTGCGACATCGACCACGTTGATCGTGACCGGCGTTTGCGCCAATGCCGGAACGCTTGAGGTTGCCAGGGCGACGCTCAAGACTGCGCCAACCATGGCGCCTGCAATCGTTCGCACAATGACACGCTTCGGTAAAGTCGAAATATTTTTCATCTTTGTCTCCTTCGATTTTTATTCAATTAAACGACCCGGCTTGGGTCTGAGCGACGCCTGACAACGTTCTTCTCAATGCTTGTTGATGCTGATTGATGTTGATTGATTCTTTAAAACGATATTGCGCTTTGATTCCTGTTGAATGCGTTCGCTTGTTTTCTTCTACAGGCGATACGCTTTCTTCGCGAGGCGATAGGCCAGGTCGTGCGCCAGCTCAAGCGCCTCGTCCTCCCGCAATCGATGCTCTGCCACCAGCCGTCCGAGAAATCCGCAATCGACGCGGCGCGCCACGTCATGCCTTGCCGGAATCGACAAGAAGGCGCGGGTGTCGTCGTTGAAACCGACGGTGTTGGCAAAGCCGGCGGTCTCCGTAGTCTGCTCGCGGAAGCGGCGCATGCCTTCCGGTGAATCGTGAAACCACCACGATGGCCCCAGTTTCAGCGATGGATACACGCCGGCCAGCGGCGCCAGTTCCCGCGCATAGCTGGTTTCGTCAAGTGTGAACAAAATGATGGATAGCTTCGGATCAAGACCATGCTTATCCAGCAGCGGCTTCAAGGCGTCGACGTAACTGGTCTGCATCGGGATATCGAAGCCCTTGTCGCGGCCGAATCGGGCCAGCATGCCGGCGCTGTGATTGCGCCATGAGCCGGGATGGATCTGCATCACCAGCCCGTCTTCCAGGCTCATGCCGGCCATCTCGGTGAGCATTTGCGCGCGGAATAATTCGGCATCGTCGGCGCTCGCATTGCCGGCCAGTACCTTCGCATACAGGGCTTCGCATTCGCCCGTGCCGAGATCGGCGGTGCGGGCGCTGGGGTGGCCGTGGTCGGTGGAAGTCGCGCCCAGTTGTTTGAAATAAGCGCGGCGAATCCGATGCGCCTGCAGATACCCCTGCCAGCTGCCGGTGTCTTGCTTGGTGATCTCGCCGAATTGTTCGATATTGCGCGCAAAGCCTTCAAAGGCTGCATCCACAACCGGATCCGGGCGATACGCCGTCACCACGCGGCGCTTGCCGCCTGCGCCTGCGGTTTGCCATGCGTCGGCGGCCAGCGCCTGATGATGAATCAGACCATCCAGCGGCGATTCGGTGGTGGCAATGACTTCGATATTGAAGCGCTCAAAAAGCGCGCGCGGACGAAAAGCCGGTGTCTTCAGGGCCGCGTCGATCCGGTCGTACAAAGCGTCGGCATTGGCTTCGGTCAAACCCTGCTCAATACCAAAGACCTCTTCAAATACATGATCGAGCCACATCCGCGAAGGCGTGCCGCGAAACAGCGGCCAATGCTTTGCCAGCAGGCGCCAGATCTTGCGCGGATCGGATTCCACCGCAGGCCCCTCGGCGCCGTCACGCGCACGCACGCCGGCATCTTCCAGCGCCACACCCTGGCTGAACAACATGCGAAACAGATAATGATCAGGCTGAATGAGCAATGCCGACGGATTGCTGAATGCTTCATTGCCGGCAAACCAGGCGGGGTCGGTGTGACCGTGCGGGCTGACGATCGGCAGTGCTTTTATTTCCTGATATAGACGCCGCGCAATGGCGCGTGTGCCGGCATCGGCAGGAAAAAGGCGGTCTGGATGAAGCAAGGACATCTGTTATCCGTTCGTTATCGAATTGATGCTTGGTTTAAAAAGCCTTTTTGCCTGGTTTATCGGGCGGCTGCACAGTCGCCGCCACCGGCTCCTCAGCAGCTTCCAAGGGCTTCGGCAAACCCTTGATGCCCCAGCCGCGCGAGAATTCCCGTGTCACGCGCTCAAGATGCCCGCGCATGGCCCGTCTTGCGGCGGTCGGATCGCGTGCGGCAATCGCCTCCAGAATCCGGCGATGATCCATCAGCGTTTCGCGCCGCAAATCTTCCGTATGGAAATGCTCTTCCATCTTGTTCCACAGCCGGCCGCGCTCGTCCCACAAATTCGACAGCACCAATACCAAAGCGCTGTTGCCGGTCGCTGCTGCGATCGCCATGTGAAAAGCGCGATCGGCCTGATCGTTTTTTGCACGGTCGTTGTAAAACAACTCCATATCGGAGACCGCCTGCATGATGGCGTCGACCGCACTATCGGTCGCCATCTTGGCCGCCAACGCCGCCACTTCACCTTCAATCAATCGCCGCGCCGACAAAATCTCAAAGGGGCCTGAACCGGGTTCTTTGATCTCCAGTAACGCATCGCTGCGCTCATTGACGTAGATGCCCGATCCGCCGCGCACATCGATCACACCGGTCAACTCCAGGGCAATCAGCGCTTCACGCACGGAGGCCCGGCTCACATTCAATCGCGTCGACAAATCGCGCTCCGAAGGCAAACGCGTGCCGGGCAAAATCTTTTCCTCGACAATCATTTCCTGAATCTGCTCCGCAACGACGCGATACAAACGCGTGTCGTTGTTGGAAGTGGACTTCTTCATTGTTAACTTCTCCTATTTACCAAGTGAAATTGCGCGCCATTCAAACAATCCAAAATCAACCATTTTAAGTCCGACCCAGCCACGATATTCATATCACGCTGTGAACATCGTCATTTAGATCGAAATTTGGCGCACCCTCCTCAACTGGTCAGGCCATTCTATTTTGGTCTGACCAAAATTGCAATAAGGTCTAGCCAATTAATTTCATTAATGGCATACTGGCCTGACCGTTTTGATCTTAACTCCACGAGGATGCCGTGAAAATCACTGACGCTAAAGTCATCGTCTGTTCGCCAGGCCGTAATTTCGTAACGCTCAAAATTTATACCGATGAAGGCCTGACCGGCATCGGTGACGCCACACTGAACGGCCGAGAACTTTCGGTGGTTTCCTATCTGACGGATCACGTTATTCCCTGCCTGATCGGCCGTGACGCGCATCAAATTGAAGATATCTGGCAATACCTCTATCGCGGCGCCTACTGGCGGCGCGGCCCCGTGACCATGAGCGCAATTGCTGCAGTCGACACCGCGCTATGGGACATCAAAGCCAAGGCGGCCGGACTGCCGCTGTACCAGATGCTGGGCGGCCGGAGCCGCAGCGGCGTCATGGTGTACGGCCACGCAAACGGCGGCGATATTGAAGAAACGGTTGACGAAGTGCTGCGCTATGCAGAAATGGGTTATAAGGCGATCCGCGCACAAGCCGGCGTGCCGGGATTGAACAAGGTCTATGGCGTGTCGAAAGACAGCATGTTCTACGAACCGGCCGACGGCTCGCTGCCATCCGAGCACGACTGGTCGACCGAACGTTATCTGGATCATGCGCCAAAACTGTTCGATCGCCTGCGCAACAAACTCGGCTTCGACCATCATCTGCTGCACGACGTCCATCACCGCCTAACGCCGATCGAAGCGGGACGGTTGGGCAAATCGCTGGAACCGTATCGCCTGTTCTGGATGGAAGATCCGACGCCGGCCGAAAATCAGGATGCCTTCCGCCTGATCCGCGAACACACCGTGACGCCGATCGCCGTGGGCGAGGTATTCAATACCATTTGGGATTGCAAGGAACTGATCGAGAAACAATATATCGATTACATCCGCGCGACTGTTGTGCACGCCGGCGGCATTACGCATCTGCGCCGCATCGCCGATCTGGCCGCGATGTATCAGGTGCGCACCGGCTGTCATGGCGCTACCGATCTGTCGCCTGTCTGCATGGGCGCGGCATTGCACTTCGATACCTGGGTGCCGAATTTCGGTATTCAGGAATACATGCGCCACACCGAAGAAACCGATGCGGTATTTCCGCATGACTACACGTTCAAAGACGGCTTCCTGTTCGCCGGCGAAACGCCGGGCCATGGCGTGGATATCGACGAAGCACTCGCGGCAAAATACCCTTACCAACGCGCCTATCTGCCGGTCAACCGCTTGGCCCACGACGGTACGCTCTGCAACTGGTAACACGCATGCATTGTCGATTTGAGCATCGACAATTTAAAACAGGAACTCTCCAGGAACGAGAATGAAAACAACGCCAACGCCGGAAAAGGAGATCAACCGTATTTCGGCAACGACCTCAGCGACAACCCCGGCAACGATTCGCCTGCACCCGCTGGACAACGTCGTTATCGCGCGCGCGCAACTGGTGTCGGGGACTTCTCTGTCCACGGAAAACATCATCGTATCCGGCCTGATCCCGCCTGGCCACAAAATCGCGACCAGCCAAATTGCCGAAGGCGCACCGGTGCGGCGCTACGGCCAGATTATCGGCTTTGCCGCACAAGACATCAAAGCCGGCCAGCACGTCCATACGCATAACCTGAAGATGGGCGCATTTGCGCGTGAACATTCTTTTTGCGTCGACACGAAACCGACGCAATACATGGAAAAGCCAGCGACCTTCATGGGGATTTTGCGTCCGGACGGCCGCGTTGCGACACGCAATTACATCGGCGTTCTGACCTCCGTGAATTGTTCGGCCACTGCTGCGCGCGCAATCGCCGATCACTTCCGGCGCGACACCAATCCGCAGGCGCTGGCGGACTATCCGAACGTCGACGGTGTGATTGCACTGACGCACGGCATCGGCTGCGGCGTCGATCCCGAAGGCGAAGCCTTGATATTGTTGCAGCGCACGCTGGCCGGCTATGCCCGCCATCCGAATTTCGCTTCCGTATTGTTCGTCGGCCTGGGTTGTGAAACCAACCAGATCGGCGATCTGATGCAGGCGCATGGCCTGCACGAAGGCAAGAACCTGCGCAGCTTCACCATCCAGGATAGCGGCGGCACACGCAAGACAGTCGCCAAAGGAATCGCGCTGGTAGAAGAAATGCTGGTGGAAGCCAATCTTATTGAACGCCGGCCGCTGCCGGTCAGCCATCTGGTGGTCGGCTTGCAATGCGGCGGTTCCGATAGCTATTCCGGCATCACCGCAAACCCGGCATTGGGCGCCGCCGTCGACCGGCTGATCCGTCATGGCGGCAGCGCAGTGCTATCGGAAACACCGGAAATCTACGGCGCGGAACATCTGCTCACGCGCCGCGCGCAAACGCCCGCCATCGCCACTAAATTATTGGCGCGCGTGCATTGGTGGGAAGATTATTGCGTGCGCCAGAATGCCGAGATGAACAACAATCCATCGGCCGGCAACAAGGCCGGCGGGCTGACCACCATTCTCGAAAAGTCCCTGGGCGCGGTGGCAAAGGCCGGCAGCACCAATCTGGTGGATGTATTGCAATATGCCGAACCGGTCGCCGCCAAGGGACTCAGTTTCATGGACACGCCGGGCTACGATCCGGTCTCGGCCACGGGGCAAGTCGCCGGCGGCGCCAACGTCATTTGCTTCACCACCGGCCGCGGTTCGGCCTACGGTTGCGCGCCCTCGCCTTCGTTGAAACTGGCGACCAATTCCGGACTGTGGCAACGGCAAGAAGACGATATGGATATCAATTGCGGCGGCATCGCGGATGGCGTTACCGATGTGGATACGATTGGCGAACAGATTTTCAGGATGATTATCGAGGTTGCCTCGGGCGCGCGAACCAAGAGTGAGATGCACGGTTACGGGCAGAATGAATTTGTGCCGTGGCAGATCGGCGCGGTAATGTAAATACAGCGGGAAAGCAGGTTGCCCTGCTTTCCCGGTCAATCAGCAGATTACCTCGGCGCCGTTACTTGGCGTCTGTCTTGGTTTCCGAAGTGGTTTCTTTTGACTTGGCTTTTGTTTTAGCAGCCTTGTTGTGCGCCTTCATTTTTGTTTCCTTAGCGTCGGCTTTTGCATCGTTTACTTTGGCATCGGCTTTAGCATCGGTTTTCGACTCCTTGGCATCGGCCTTTGCATCGGTTTTGGTTTCCTTTGCTTCAGCTTTGTTAACCTTGGTCGTTGGTGCGGCGGGTGCTGCCGGTGCAGCAGGTGCTGTCGCTTGAGCAAAAACAGAAGTAGCAAACAAGCCAGCGATCAGTGCAGCGATTAATTTGTTCATTATGTTTCCTCTAAGTTGTTAAACCGGCCCAAGTGAATCTTGAGTCCTGCTGCTAGAAACGCCAGGTCGCCGATGAACGTTGACCTGAGTTACAAGCGGTTACCAAAGACATCAGCGAGGGTCTGGCAGTCTTACACAGCCTTAGAAGCCGAACTTTCTATACCAAATAATGAAATACTGCATTGATCCTGCGCACGTTTACGTATGTTTCATACAAATTTCATACAAGTTTCATGCATGTTTGCGCTAAGTATATTTGCTTGCATTTTATTATCGAAAAGATGTAAAAATACAAGCAACTTATTCTCCTAAAATTCCAAAAAAATGAATAAATACTTACCGCTTACCGTGCAGCTCAATAAGCTGGCAAAAATTCTTGCCGACCACTTTCCTGACGGCTTCTCGCTGGATAACGAGCACCGTATTTGCATCGGCGAAGAAGACACGCCCTTGCTGTTGAGCGGTCGGAACGCACTGAACATGAATTTCTCCGCGATCGACAATTTCTCAGCGCGGACCGGCGTCGGCGCCACGGTCTTCGTCAAGCGAGGCCAGGATTTCATTCGCATCTCAACCTCCGTTAAAAAAGAAAATGGCGAACGTGCCGTCGGCACTTTGCTGGATCATTCGCATCCGGGTTACAAAACCATCCTCGACGGCGGCACCTACATAGGCTTTGCCCAACTGTTCGGCAGCCAATATATGACGCGCTACGATTCCATCCGGGATACCCGCGGCAATGTCATCGCCGTGCTGTATGTCGGCATTAATGTCGAGAGCCGTTTTCAATTCGGCATCAGCGCCAAAATAAGCTTGCTCGCGGCCGGTATCGTCGCGCCCGTCTTTGCGCTCTACGCCTGGGCTATCAGCGCGGCCATGCCGTCGCCATCGACGGGTTTGTTGTCCGCTCAAGAGATGGCAGAGCAAATGACGCGGCTGGAAATCCGCAATGGCGTTGGTGCGGCCCTGGCTCTGTTTATCGCATTTTCCCTCTTGTATCTGATGCTGCAAAAGACCCTGGCGCGGCCGATGAAGGAAGCAATGAAAGAAACGCAGCGGCTTGCCCGCGGCGATCTGACTACCATGATTCACGTTGGCCGCCGCGATGAGCTGGGTCTGCTGATACAGGCAATCAACGGGGTATGCCAGGGCCTGGCAGGTATTGTCGGCAACGTCAGAAAGAGTACCGACAGCATCAATACTTCCTCCAATGACATCGCATTGGGCAACAACGATATCTCCACCCGCACGGAATCGCAGGCCAGCGCATTGGAGCAGATCAGTGCAACGATGGAAAACTTCACTTCGACCGCCAGGCATAACTCGGAAAGCACTCACCAGGCCAGCACCTTGGTGGCATCCGCCTCCGAGCAAGCGCTGGCGGGCGGCACTGTCGTCGATCAGGTGGTATTGACGATGGGCTCAATCAAGGAAAGCTCGTACAAAGTGGTCGATATCATCGGCGTGATCGACAGCATTGCTTTCCAGACCAATATTCTGGCCCTGAACGCCTCGGTCGAGGCCGCCCGGGCGGGGGAACAAGGCCGGGGTTTTGCCGTGGTTGCCACCGAAGTGCGCCAACTGGCGCAACGCTCGGCCGCGGCGGCCCAGGAAATCAAGGTGCTGATCGCCAATTCGGTTGAAAAGGTCGACAACGGCAGCAAACTGGTCGACCTGGCCGGCAAAACCATGCATAACATCGTCGCCTCGGTCACCAACGTGGCCAGCATCATGCGCGACATTGCCGCCGACGGAAAAGGACAAAGCAACGATATCGCGGAAGTCAGCCAGGCCATCAACGACATGGATGAAATGACGCAAAAAACAGCTGAATTGGTTCAGGAAGCCACCGCCGCCACGGACGCGCTGCGCAAACAGGCGGAGCAATTGTCGAAAAACGTCAGCATATTCAAACTGGCGTAGAAAGTGTGCTCCATCAAAAATACATTGCCATGCGGCAAATGATTTATGATGCTGCGATAAGTCCTCGATCGAGAGGGCTTGGATCGTTTGCGATCACCTCTCTTCAGGACAAATATAATGACAAGAAGACGTATCAGCATGAGCGATATTGTGATCGGCGCGCCGTTGCCATGGAACGTTTACGACGCTGAGAACAAGTTGCTGTTGCGCAAAGAATTTGTCGTCGAAAGCGAAGCGCAAATCGAAGCCTTGCTCACACGCGGATTATTTACGGAAGCACAACCTTCCTCGACATCCTCGCCGCCACCGGTCAACCGGCAAGTCGATAAGCCATCTGCGCTGCGCCTGATCAATCAGGCGAATAAGCGCCTGGGACGTCTTCTCTATAATTTGCCAAATGAAACCGAACTCGAATCGAAAATCATGGAGGTCGGCGCTGAAATAAAACGCGCCATTGAAATCAACCAACATGTGGCCCTGGGCTCGATCATATTGAATCGCGCCGTGATTGCTTATCCGGTGCGACATTGCGTCGACACCGCGATTCTTTCTCTGTTGGTCGCGCGCAGCTTGAAAATGCCGGAGGCGGAGATCGATATTATCCTGGCCGCCGCCTTGACCATGAATGCCGGCATGTTGCATCAGCAAGAGCAATTGCAGGCCAAGGCCGGCGTTTTGAGCGATGACGATAACAATATTATTAAAACGCATCCTCAAGTAAGTATTCGCCTATTGAAACAGGCCGGCGTCAAAAACGATAGCTGGTTGTTGACTGTTTTAATGCATCATGAAAATGAAAACGGCAGCGGCTATCCTCTTGGCAAAACGGGGACAAAAATTCCTTTGGGCGCCAAAATTATTTCTATCGCCGATCGCTACTGCGCGGCAATCTCTCTCCGCAGTTATCGCAAGCCCTTATTGCCTAATGTAGCGATGCGCAGTGTTTTCCTGGATGAAAAGCAGAATATCGACGAATCGCTGGCCACCATTTTCATGCAGGTATTGGGCATGTATCCGGCGGGGGTCTTTGTGAAGTTGATCAACGGTGAAGTCAGCGTGGTGACGGAACAAGGGGAAGTCAGGAAGTCACCGATCGTTCATTCCCTGCTTGGCTCGAACGGCGCAAAGCTGGCGTTTCCCATTTCACGCAATACAGCGCGGAGCCTCTATGCAATTCAGGATAACGTCGATGAACTGACGATCCCCATCAACATGCAGACCTTATGGGGAGATGACGCCAGTTTGTAGTATCGAAACACCTCTGGAAATTAAAGTTTCATGCTGCCGCACCCGCAAGAGATATTCTTGCCATAGTTCAACCATGCGAGCCAAGCTTCTCACTCAAAAAATCGACAAAGGTGCGCACGCGCAGCGACAAGTGGCGCGCATGTGGATACAGTAGAAAAAAAGGCCGGGAAGTGCCGCCATGCTCGGGCAGCAGTTCCACCAGCGCACCTTCGACAAGGTCGGGCTCGACGATGAAACGGTAAGCCTGCGCCAGGCCGGCGCCGGCGCGCGCCAGCGTGACAATGCTCAATACGTCCTCGGCGCAGGTATAGCCGCCGGTGGTCGCCACATCGACCTCTTTCCCGTTGACGCGGAACAGCCACGGAATTTTGCGCCCGGTACTGGGCAAATCAAACTGAATGCATTCATGCTTTTGCAAATCGGCGAGCGATGCCGGCCTGCCGGCGCGTTTCAGATAGGCCGGCGAAGCGACCAGCACCAGTTCGGCGTCTTCCAGCTTGCGTGCGATGAGCGAGGAATCGGCCGGGTTGCGCACGCGTATCGCCATGTCATAGCTCTCTCCCCCGAAATCGATATTGCGGTTGCTGACGTGCACCTCGACTGTGACGTCCGGATATAGTTGACGGAATTGCGGCAACAACGGCAGCAGGCGGTGATGGGCGTATGGCGTGGGTACGCTGATACGCAATGGACCGGCCGGCGCGGCCTGCCCGCCGGTCACGGTGCGCTCGGCCTCCATCAATTGCTGCAATGCCGAACGGCATTCCTCGTAGTAGCGCCGACCGCCGTCGGTCAGCCGGATCTGCCGGGTGGTCCGCACGAACAAGCGCACGCCAAGCCGCTCTTCCAGCCGGGCGATCGAACGGCTGATCGCCGCCGGCGTCACCCCGGCGGTATTTGCCGCCGCAGTAAAGCTGCTCAATTCGGCTGCCAGGCAAAACAGCTCGATGCTGCCCAACTGCATTTCATTGAAATTGCGCTTCATGCATTTCCCATCATTTTGTCGAATAAATATAGCACTGAATATATTACATGAGGTATCAAGTAATTTTCCGTTCCGGCTATTTATCAACATCATCGTCATAAGTATATTGATGTCACGGCGCCAGGAGCAGCAAAACCGGCGCCCCGTCAACGCATCCACTATCCATGAAAGGACGAGCGCCATGGCTTACGTCACTATCCGAATCGGCAATGAAAGCGAGACCGGCCAATGAAACTTATTTTTGTTGGCGATCCCATGTGTTCATGGTGTTACGGCTTCGGCAAAGAATTAAGCGCCCTGACTGCACGCCACCCCGAACTGCCGCTGGGAATTCTGGTCGGCGGTGTACGCGCCGGCGCCACCGATCTGCTCGACGACAGCGGCAAACAGTTCCGCCTCACGCACTGGGCGCGGGTCGAAGAAAACAGCGGACTGCCCTTCAACCGCAAGGCTTTTCTGGCGCGCGAAAATTTCGTCTACGACACCGAGCCGATTTGCCGAGCTTTCGTGACGGCACGCCGTTTGGCGCCGCAAGCGGCGCAATTGCCGGTATTTCACGCATTGCAGAATGCGTTTTATGTCGATGGCTTCGATACGACCGACGGCGCAGTACTGGCGCAGGTCGCGGTCGCCGCCCTGGAAAAAATGGGGCACGCGCTTTCAGCGGCCGCATTCCACGCAGAGTGGAGCACACCCGCCACGATCGCCGCCACATCCACTGAATTCGCGCAAGTGCGCAAGATGGGGATCCGCAGTTTC
The DNA here is from genome assembly GCA_036500325.1 of Herbaspirillum sp. Lineage (GTDB taxonomy): Bacteria > Pseudomonadota > Gammaproteobacteria > Burkholderiales > Burkholderiaceae_D > Herbaspirillum. The sequence continues at coordinate 28,136 of DASYCG010000021.1, forward strand.
CCGGCGCTGTTGCTGGAAGTCGCCGATCAGTTGATCGACATCAGCCCCGGTTACGCCCATGTGGATCAGGTCGACAAACAATTGCGTGCGGTGCTGGCGCGCAGCGCCGTTTCGCAATAAAGCCGGGCAACGGCCAGATCGCCTTTTAATCAAATCAAGTCAAGGAAGAACCATGCGTTCGAATATTGTTATCGTGTATCACAGCGGCTACGGCCATACCGCCAAAATCGCAGAAGCAGTCGCTGCCGGCAGCGCCGGCACGCTGCTCGTCATCGACCAGGAAGGCAAGTTGCCGGAAGGCGGCTGGGAATTGCTCGACGGCGCGGACACCATTATTTTTGGCACCCCGACTTATATGGGCAATGTCAGTTGGCAGTTCAAGCGCTTCGCCGATACCTCGTCCGCGATCTGGGGGCGCCAGGGCTGGAAGGACAAGATCGCAGCAGCGTTTACCAATTCCGCTGCAGTCGCAGGCGATAAGCAAACCACACTCTATACCTTGTTCACTTTAGCGCAACAGCACGGCATGATCTGGGTCGGCACCGGGATGCTGCCCAGCAGCAGCAAAGCCGCCAAGCGCGACGACACTAACTACCTGTCTTCGTTTGCGGGCCTGGCTACCGCTTCGCCTTCGGACGCTTCCGTAGACGAGATTCCAGTCGGCGACCTGGCGACAGCGCGTCTGTTCGGCGAACGCATCGCCGCGATGACGGCCCGCATACCGACGGCAAAGGCGCCCGCATGAGTCGTCAAGATCCTCACGATCGCGAAGAAGGCATCGCCGCCATCGTCGATGCCTATTTCGACGGCGTCTACAGTGGCGACGCCACCGTCTTGAGCGCCCTGTTCGATACCGGCGCCCAGGTCTACGGTGAGGTCGATGGTCAGCCGTACCATAAGTCGGTCCATGCTTATCTGGATGGCGTTGCCGCCCGCAAGAGTCCGAAAGAACTGGGCGAGCCGTTCATGATGAAGACGCTGTCCGTCGACAGGCTCGGCAGCATCGCCAACGTCAAGCTGCTTTCACCGATGCTGGGTTTCAACTATCACCTGTACCTGACGCTGTGCCTGCTTGACGGCCAATGGCGTATCGTCAATAAGACCTTCACCAATCTGCCTGCCGGGCGTTAAACTGCTCAGGTGCCAATGTTGGTAAACGTGCCGTTCGAAAAGGTGAAAGAAAAATGACGATGATCGAACTGCCATTTCGGGCAACAACGGCCCAAGCTTGCGAATGGCTTGCACAGCAGACAGGCACGCCATGGACATTGGCGCACATGATCGAGAGCGGCTTGACGCCCTATGTCTGGCTGGACTATGACCCCGACTATCCTGCGTTGTTCGGTGACGCGAACGGCGGTTACCCGGCACCGATTTTTTTCAAGGACGACACCGAACGACTTGCCGCCGGCAGCGAGGATGTGCTGATCACCATCACGAAAGACGTCTATAAGATAGTCGCGCAGCTGAAGCCACCGGGTTTCAGGAGGGATTTGCATGAATTACGTTTTCTGAAGAAGGATCTGGAGCGCCTGGCAAGCAAAATCAAACGCGAAGCCGAGCCCAAACCAGTCACCATTGAGGTGGCGAAGGAATCGCAGATCGGCATCAACAAAGAGCAGGTGCTGATGGCATTTTCCAGCCTGGTAAAAATTAATCTGGAGCAGGCCCTTGCCGGCGGCGGCGGCATATTTGGCGATGAGGGCGCAAGGGTTAAAGGTAGTGCCGCAAAGTCGAAAAACAAAGCTGCGTGGAATCCGATCACTTTGGCGTTGGGATTAAATGATGTATATCGCGTGCCGATGCCGCATCTGAAAAGAGTTTTTAATACGCATGATTTTTTGTCCGTCTGGACTTCTGAATGGAACCAGACCCTGGCGCTATTGGGTAAATAGAACGCCAGGGCCGGCATCAGCGAATTTTTTTACGCCCTGGGATTGCGTAATATAAAAGTATCAGGCTGATTAAAAAACAAGTCCCCAACGTGCCGAGTGCATAGTAAAAGCTGCCTGTTAATTCTTTGACCCATCCGATAAAGATCGGGCTGACCGCGCCACCTATGGCACCCACAGAGCTAATGAGTGCAATACCGCCGGCCGCGGCCTTGTCTTTGAAATAGGCGCTTGGTATTGTCCAGAAGAGCGCAAGGAATCCAAACACCGCTGCACTTGCAAATACAAGCAATATCGCGGTGATCGTTGTGCTCTGTGCGCCTAACGGCAACAAAATGAATGATATGCCGGCGACCACGCCGCATCCGATAACATGCCAGCGGCGTTCCAGGAAACGATCCGAGCTGAAGCTGACTGCCAGCATACCAGCGGTAGCGAGTACTGAAATACCGCCGCTGATCCAGCCGATGTTCATCAAGTTGCTCACGCCAACGCTTTTCAGCAGTGTGGGAATCCACAACAGCAGTGCATTTTCCACACAATAAAACGCGAAATAACAAACCGCCAGAACATAAACTGTTTTGTCGCCAAGCGCCTCGCGCATTTTCGATGGGCCACGCTGCGCCTTCGCATACGACGGCGGGTTGACTATTTCGCTGACAAGCCGCTTTTCTTCAGTTGAAAGCCATTTTGCTTCTTCCGGGCGGTTCGATAAATAAAGGTAGGCAATAACGCCAAGCACCAATGCAGGAATCCCTTCCAGCATGAATAAATGCTGCCATCCGCTCATGCCGCCTGCGTGATTGAAGTCGGTCATTATCCATGCCGCAACCGGGCCGCCGATAATGCCGGAAACCGGCAACGCCATCACGAACAGGCTGGTTACACGGCCGCGCAGGCGATCGGGAAACCAATACGTGAAATAGAACAGCACGCCGGGAAAGAACCCGGCCTCCGCCGCGCCGACCAGAAATCGCAATGCATAGAACTCATATTTTGTGGACGCAAACGCCAAGGCGATTGTAAAAATTCCCCACAAAATCATGATACGGAGCAGCGTCTTTCTGACGCCGAGACGGTGCAGCATGAGATTGCTCGGCACTTCGAACAGGATGTAGCCGAAATATAAAAAGCCGGCTGCCATTCCGTAGATCGCTTCATTGAGATGCAGGTCGCTAATGAATTGCAACTTCGCAAAGCCGACATTAAGCCGATCCATCATCGCAATCACATAACAGAGAAACAGAAACGGCACGATGCGCCAGGCAATCCGCGTGAATACCGCGCTTTCGTTTCTCGGTATGCTTTGTTTCTCTGCGGTTTGCATGATGCTGTATCCTCCAATGGACTGATTTAAATTGTGCCTGCGACTATTTCAGGGACCGAAGCTCGAGCGAACCTGGATGCGCCAGTCGCCGTCGATCAGCGTGATGATGTACATGGATTCATAAACGCCAATAACAGAATCGTCTTCGCGATACCGCGTGTAGCTAAGCGCGTAATGCGCTTTTTTTCCATTGAACTGGATCAACTCCCGCTCATCCCACGCGCTGTATTTCCAGTTGTCCTCGTTTCGCAATTTTGTAAACAGGTCCATTGGATTGCTACCGGGCGCTTCATATATTTTTATCTGGCCGCCGGCAAATCGCAGATGCGGGAAATGCATCGTGGCATCCATTGCCACCGCGTCATATGCGTTAAGCGCAGCCATGAAATTATCCAGCGTCTCCATGCATGCGCGATGAATCTCTTGTCGTTGATCGGCCATTGTGGTCTTTCTCTATTTAACGATTTGCAGAAAAGAAGCGAGTGCTGCGTTGAATTCCGGGCCGGCGCCCAGGTTGCCCAAGTGCGCCGCGGGTATTTCGCAATACCCGGCGTTCGGTATGGTCTCGGCCATCAAGTGTGCTTGCGCCGTGGTACACGCCGTATCGTGCGCGCCGGCGATCACCAGAGTCGGAACCGCGATCGCGGATAGTTGATCGGTAAATTCGAAGTCCCTGATTGCGATGCAGCACTGGGCATAGCCCTCAGGCTCAGTTGCGAGAAACATTTTTTTTGCGATTGCATATTTGGCCGGATCTGCCTCGACTGCTTCCGGTGTAAACCAGCGGGCCAGGGAGGCATCGGCCAGCACGCTCATCCCTTGTGTCATGGCCACCTCCATACGACGGTTCCAAAAATCTGCCGGCCCCAATTGGGCGGCGGTATTACTCAGCACCAGCTTTTGCATGCGTTGCGGATGCTGCAATGCCAACGCCATACCCAGCGCGCCCCCCATCGAAAGGCCACAATAGTTGTAATACGTTACGTCCAGCGCATCGAGCATCAAGGCTATTTTTGCGGCAAATTGACGCATGTTTGCCGCCTCGGGCCACAGCGGGCTGCCATGCCCCGGATAGTCGAAAACCACAATGCGGTATCGGCTTTGAAAGCAGGCGATTTGCTCTGCCCACAACCGAATATCGGTCGCCAAAGAATTGCCGAAAACCAGCACGGGCAAATCGGAGTCGCCAAACACACGGTAATGAACACCCTCGCTTATCTTTTCAGGGGAGGAAAGCGTCATAGAAGTTAAAGACATGGTGATGTTTATTTTGTTCGCTATAAGAACATGTGTTCATTTTTAGATATAATATCGATTCAGCGAACAGCGGTCAACAGATTGCTGACAAAAAGACCACATGCTAAAGTCCCCTATTACGGTAAACGGTCATTCCATGAGCATTACGTCCCCTCAGCCTGACTCACAAATATTTGTCGACGCTTTCGCTCGCGGCCTTTCGGTCGTTTGTGCCTTCGATGCAGCACATCCTCAATTAACTCTTTCAGAAGTCGCAGAAATTGCCGGCATCAGCCGCGCCGCTGCGCGTCGCCTGTTGTCTACGCTGACGCATCTGGGCTACGCGCATTTAGAAGGCCGCAGTTACCGGCTCACGCCGAAAATCATGAAGCTGGGTTATGCCTATTTATCGGGGCAGTCTTTGCCGGATATCGTCGAACATTACGTTGTAGATGTTGCGGAGCGGACTGGTGAATCGTGTTCGGTCTGCGTGCTGGATGATGTGGATGTGGTGTATATCGCGCGTGCTTCTACGCAAAAGATCATGTCGATCAATCTGTCCATCGGTACCCGTTTGCCGGCGTGGGCAACCGCGAATGGCCGCGTACTTCTCAGTAATCTTGCGGACCACGATCTCGCGACAGCCCTTGCAAAAAGCGACATCACCAAGCATTCAGTCAATTCCATTACCGAGCACGATGCGCTCGTAGCCGCCATTACCGGCGTAAGGAGCCTCGGTTATTCGCTGACGTCCCAGGAATTGGAATTGGGACTCACGGCGGTTGCCGTTCCCCTGAGGGACAAATCGGGCAAAGTCATTGCTGCCATGAACGTCGCGGGACATGTCCATCGCAATTCACGCGAGCAAATGCTTGAACACCATTTACCGATCCTGCAGCACGCGGCTGCCGAAATCAACGCCGCACTTGCATCGTTGCAATAAGACTTGGCTGTGGCCGGCACAGCCAGGCCCAGAAATGCAAAAAGCCCGCCGAGGCGAGCTTTCAATTCACTACAATCAATTCCATCTACGACCCGCGCTATCTGCGTGGTGTCATGTACTACCAAAATATAAAAACCCGTGCTATCTGTACGGTGCCTTTAAGGCTTCAATATGGACTGTCTGTTTACCGCTTACGTTATGGATAACGTTTTGTAATTAATGAACTGCGCGCAGTATAACACAGATACGCACAGATGCCATTTCGATCCCTGCAAACACATTTATTCGCTAATTGGCGCAAGGACCATGATCGGGACGGCGCAACGCTAGGCCTGACCAGGAAGTGCGGGGTTAATGCCAAAAAAGACTTTCTGATAAATCCGCGTCTGGTCGCGCCCCGCCGATTTCGCAAGATACATCGCCTCATCGGCGGCGCCTATCAGCATCGACGGCGTATCGCCATCCGTCACGGGCATCAGCACATTGATTCCAGCGCTGATGGTAACAACGCCCGGCAAATTGCCGTCATGTTTGATCTCCAATTCCCGTATCGCCTTGCGGATGTCTTCGGCCACTTTAAGCGCACCCTGCACATCTGTGCTCGGCAGTAATAAGGCGAATTCTTCTCCGCCATAGCGGGCAGCCAGATCGCCGGTCCGTCCCTCGGCTGACTGGATTATCTTGCCGACTTGCCGCAGGCATTCGTCACCGGCCAGATGGCCGTAGATATCGTTATATTTCTTGAAGCAATCGACATCCATCATGATCAGCGCCAGCGAACTGGCGGCGCGCGTGGCGCGGCTCAATTCTTTTTGCAGCGCGGTGTCGAATTGCCGCCGGTTTGCCAATCCGGTCAAGCCGTCTTGCAGCGCCAGCTTTTCTAAAATTTTATTCAATTCCAGCAATGCGTTTCCGGTACGGTTAGTTTCTTCTTCGGCCCGGACACGCAGGTCAATCTGGGCAATCAGACGAAAGCCGAGATAGCCGAGCAGAACGACGACGACAGCCGCGATGCTTCCATGCACCAATGTGTTTTGACGCCAATTGGCGAGAATCTCATCTTTCGACAAAGCCACCATGGATACCAGCGGATAGTGACGCACATGGGTATAGCCATTGAGCCGCTCCACCCCGTCCACCGGCGATATGAGCGTGGCGTTACCTCTTTCATTGCGAGAAGCATGAAGCGTCAGCAATGGCCCCTTTGCCAGATTCGCACCGACCGAATCGGCGAGCATCGGCCAATGGGCCAGTTGTATGCCGTCGTTTCTCACGAGCAGGATTACGCCATTCTTTCCAATGTCATAACTGGCATAGAAACTGTTGAAATAGTCGAGGGCGACGGTCGCCAGCAAGACACCGGCAAATTTTCCATCGGCGTCATTGATGCGCCGCGATATGGGAATAACCCATACGCCACTCGAACGGGCAATGATCGGTGCGCCGATGTGCGGCCCCATCTCAGGATGGTCGCGGTGATAAATAAAATATTCACGGTCTGAATTGTTGCGGGGCGCAGTCTTTCCCGTATGCGAATTGACCAGCCAGCGTCCGTCTTTGTCGTGGACGATCACACTGACCAGTTCAGGCAGTTCCTTGACTTGCAGCATCAACAATTCGTGCAAGCGCGCAAGCGCCTCTGGCGAGGTGCCGTCTTTGGCGACACGCTCTGAAAGACCGACCAGAGTTGTATCGGCCAGCTTGAACGTATCGTCCGCGTGCTGGGCCAGAGCGCGCGCCATGTTCTCCGTTGCAATACTCAGCTCCTGCAACTGGGCCTCACGTGTGCTCCACGCGCTCCAGGCGGTGATGGCAACGATTAACAGGCAGACCAGCATGACGAATAGCGTGGCGGCCATTGTTACGCGAGATTTTCGAAAGCGCGAAGACAGCACATCGGGGAAGCGCATGACATTCTTTCCCAAAAATTTACACAAGCACCAATACAACGCCACCAGTATTGCGTGGGATGAGAGCAAGAAAAATATCTTTGATATTGCCGCAGGGAAAGAACAAGCTTGCGTGCGAATTTGCCGCAGCGCGATAAGCCTCCGCTAAATAATCCCGTTTATAAATTGCTTTATGTACCCGCACTGTACTCCTACAAAATAATACGTGAAACATTAATCAATAATAAAGATCGGGGGCCTTTTATGGCGGCGGCATTGACGGTGCAACCGGCTAATCGCCGCGATGAAAACAGCGCGGCAATCTGCTTGAATGAACGAAAAAAAAGATTTATTGTCACCGTTACAACGTCATTTTCTTTCAACGCTTGAGGAGAAGCCCATGTCCACTCTTGCAGAGCAAGTGTCTTCAGCTGTCAGGAATCATACGAATTCCCAGCACGCAATCACCGTTGCGTTAAGCGATAAGGTCATCGAATACCTGGAAGAGTTGTTCAAACTGCATATAGAAGCGACTAACGCGATCATCTCGGAATCCGGAGGGGCAGCCAGAGAACTTCTATCCGCAAAAAATCCCCAGGATTTTTTCTTGTTGAGTGCAAAAAATATCAAACGGGATATTCAAAATTCCGTGTTCTACGGTAGCGAGGCGACGCGAATCATGTCCTCGACACAGACAGAATGCAACAAGGCAATGGCAGAGAAATTCACCACGGCAAATCGCCATGGAAGCGATTTCCTGATTGAAATAACAAAAAATGTACCGATGGGCGCAGACCATATCATGGGTCTATTGAAATCCGCATGGGGAGAAGCCGACGCCGGAAAAACGTTCTCCTGGGCGGCCGCCAACGCACACGCAACCAATACGGATAGTCCACCGGCTGCGGCGGCAAAACAGGCTTCGCGCGGCAGGCATAACAATCGATCTGCACGTGCCAAGACTTGATCGCACTCGCCATCGACATCCTGCAAGAATAATTTTTAGCGCATTTCTATTTTTCACTGATCGGCAAGAGCGGCATCGACCGCGAGCAGCCAATCGCAGATCGTTTTGCTGGTCCATTCCGGATCATCATGCGGCAAATCGTGACCGGCCCAAGGATGCGTTGCGTGCTTCGCCCCCCATTGGGCAGAGATACGCGCCGAGCAAGCGGGATCAACGAGACGATCCGATCTGGAAGACAGCAATAAAACCGGGCAGCGCGGCGCTTGCCGATCTGCCCGGAAACGGGCCGCCGCCCAAAGTTGCCGCAAACCGTTCACGGCACTCACCGGCGCGGTCCTGCGGATCTCTGCCCAGGCAGCGATATCGTCAATGGCGGTATCGCTGCGGTTGCACGTGAGGGCGTGGATAATCCGTTCACTTGTTTCGGGATTCGGCCAGGCGCCGGCGAGATGCGCAAGCGCGGGCAGCGCTGCCGGCCGAAGGCGCTCCCGCATGTTGCAGAACGGTTGCATACTCGTGTTGACGAGAACCAGGCGCTCGATCTCCTCCGGATAGCGTTGCGCCCACGCTGTGCCGACCATTCCTCCCAGCGACATGGCCAGTAGACGGTACGGCGCAGGCATGCCCGACGCCACCGCGCCGGATCGAACGAAGGCCATCATTTCAAGAACGCCGAGCGGCGCGCGCAATGCATTCTGCCGGCCGTTTCCAGGCAACTCGAGGAGCCTCATACGTTCTTCGGCGATGGCGAAAGAATCCAGTCCCCGACCAAACAGCGCCGGGAAAGATCCCCAGTGACGCGCCTCGCGTGTGAGCCCGCGCAGCAGTATCCAGGTGCTCATCTGGCCGGCCTGTGCCGCCAGTGTTCCGTGGCGCGCTGCAGTAGTTGCTGGCGGAGATCGCCCTGCGGCAGCCACCTGTGCGACGCAAAGGCCGCCCTGGTCAGGAATTCAAAAAACTGACATGCCGGCGCAGGACGCGCGCCGTCCGGTGGGCTTTGACAGGATTGAAAATACCGGCCCGCGAGAAAATCTGGCGAGGATTCTTTTTGAGCCATCGCCAGGATCCCAGTTCCAGCGTCATCGGCAAGAAAATATTGGGCGCCCGCGTTTGATCGTACGCGCAGTCCCACAGATCGCCGTGGAGGAGATAGCGATGACTCTGCGGCTCGAATACGTAAGCGTGATGCGGATAGGCTTGTTCGAACATGGTCTTGAGCAAGTACATTTCAGGAAAATGCGTCATCTGCCGGACCGTCCGCGCATAAGGAAACCATATGCTGTCGCCCCAGCCGAAACCAGAATGGCAATCGAGCGCGAAACTAAGCGGCCGCGACATCAATTCTTGCTTCGCAGTGGCCAGCAGCGCTGCGCTTTCGAGCTCCATCGAACCGTTGCTGGCTCCGCGATACCACGGCAGCCAGGAACCGATTCGCTGACCGCCGGCAAGGAACGGAACACTGCCTTCGGCGTCTTGCGGTGCGTTGCGCATGAGGTCGACGCCATTCGGGTTGGATCGGGTTCCCGCCCACATTCCGCCGGGATTCACGATCGGCATGAACACCAGCCGGACCGCGTTCAATTGCGCATGCAATTGCTCGTCCCATTCCAGCCGCCGCAGCAAGGCGCGCATATAGTCCAGAATGAGTTGTGTGCCGATTCGCTCCAGCCCGTGCACTCCGCCGAAAAATCCAATGGCAGGCGCATCCGGCGCATTCGATCCGATCGTTGCGACCAACACCGGAAAAGATTGTTTGCCTACGCGTACTTCGGAGACCGTGCGGCTCTCGAACCGATGCGCCCCCTCGGCCAGAATCGACTTGAGATCATCAAACTCGGCAAAGCTGGTGGAACCAAGACTTGACTCGCTCATGTCAGCAGACCCTATCGAATGCGCGAGCGGCGGCCAGGCGCCGCCATCACTCGATAAATCTTACCAAGGAATCAATCGGCGTTCGGCAGAATATTTCTCACTGTTGTATTTCCCGCGGAGCTGAAGGCGGCCGCGGAACTTTCTTTGTCAGCCCAGCGGTCCAATAAGGCCAGCCTTCCGCGTTATCAGGAGTATCGCCATGTCCCCAATCATTTCTTCTGCCTCCCCTGCCATCGATCTCACCGCCGTCAAGAACCGCCAGCAAACCGCCTGGTCCACGGGCAACTATGCCGTCGTGGGCACTACCCTGCAGATCGTCGGTGAGAACCTGTGCGAGGCGCTCGACCTGCGCTCCGGCCAGCGGGTGCTGGACGTCGCAGCCGGCATCGGTAATGCCTCGCTTGCCGCCGCGCGCCGCTGGTGCGAGCACTGGATCGAAGTGTTTGCACCTATTACGGCCCCTTGAACAAGACTTTCGGCGCGCTCGATGCCGAGAAGCAGGCTGCCTTCAACCTGGACTTGCTGGCGCTCATGGAGAGCGGCAACCGCTCCGGCGACCACACGCTGGTGCTGCCGAGCGAGTACCTCGAAGTCGTGATTGAGAGAAAGTGATAACGCCCGCCAAAAAATTCAGACGCGGATTATTGTCTGTCGTCCTCATCCTGCTCGGGCTGCTGACAAATGCGACTTCAGCCGCCAATCTGCAACTCGATGCGCTGCGCCTTCCGCCCGGCTTCCATATCGACGTGCTGACCGACGCCGTTCCGAATGCGCGCCAGATGGCCCTGGGGCGGTATGCGGACGGGCGAGGCGTACTTTATGTAGGCAGCATGGGCGGAGCCGGCAAGGTCTACGCAGTTGAACTGGAGCAAGGCCGGGCCAAGGCTGTACATACGATTGCATCGGGCCTGCAGATGCCGGTCGGCGTGGCTTATCGCGATGGGCAGTTATATGTATCGGCCGTGTCCCGGATTCTTCGCCTGGATGGCATTGACGATCGACTGTCCAATCCGCCCAAGCCGGTCGCCGTCACCGATCGTTTCCCCTCGGCCACCCATCACGGCTGGAAGTTCATCGCCTTCGGGCCGGATGGATGGCTGTATGTTCCGGTCGGCGCGCCTTGCAACATCTGTAATCCGGATGCGCGCTTCGCCAACATCCAGCGCATGAAACCCGACGGCAGCGCAGTGGAAACGGTGGCGCTCGGCGTACGGAACTCGGTCGGCTTCGATTGGAACCCGAGCGATCATTCGCTCTGGTTCACCGACAATGGGCGCGACATGATGGGTGATGATGTTCCCAGTGACGAATTGAATCACGTCGAAAAACCCGGCCGGCATTTCGGCTATCCGTACTGCCATCAGGGCGATACGCCGGACCCGGAATTCGGGACTCAGCGAAAATGCGAAGAATTCGTGCCGCCGGTGGTCAAGCTGGGGCCGCACATCGCGGCCCTCGGCATGCGGTTCTACACCGGCAAACAATTCCCGGAGGAATACCGCAATAACGTGTTCATTGCCGAACACGGTTCATGGAACCGCAGCCAGAAAATCGGTTACCGGATCGCCAGGGTGGTGCTCGATAGCCGAAACCGCGCCGTGCGCCATGAAGCCTTTATTGAAGGCTGGCTGCAGAGGATGCACAGGGCAAGGAATCGGTTTGGGGGCGCCCCGCCGACGTACTGGTCATGCCGGACGGTTCGCTGCTCATCAGCGACGACCTTGCAGGAGCAATCTACCGCGTACGGTATGCGCCCTGAGCGTCCGAATTACCCGAAATTCACAATCCCCCCTCAAAGTGTAGAATCTCGACCATTCTCAATTCAAAAACGAACGCATTTCACCGGAAAATCGCATGCATTGATTTTCTCGTAGATAGGCTGTTCAAGTGATCCTCCTTCTGGGCTCCAGTGAAATACTTAAAAAAAACAATATCACAGGCATCTACGGCAACAGTGTGCCAAAGCGCCACGACAATCCTGCAAGAATGTCTCGGGTTGATGCCTGCTGCTTTCATCGTTGCGCTGATTTCTCTCAGCTATGCGCTCAGCTATGGCGCGATGATTTTCGGGAGCGGTGGAAGCGAACTGCTGGCGGCAGGTTTGCCGCTGGTCCTGTTGTCTACCTGCACCATTCCTGTAATCGTGTCACTGACCAGTTCCCTGCCTTTTATGGTCGCCGGCTCCGATTCCAACTCAACCGGTGTCCTGGCGCTCATGGTGACAGGCATGGTCGCCAACATGCGCGCGGCAGGCAGCAGCCCGCAACAGCTTATGGTCACGGTCATGTTTGCCATCGCTTTGAGCACGATCCTGGCGGGTGTAGTCATGACCGCGCTGGGCACCATGCGCCGCGGCAGTCTGGTGCAATTCATTCCGTTTCCCGTGATCGGCGGTTTCCTGGCCGGTAGCGGCGATCTGCTTCTGACGGGCGCTTTTCACATCGCAACCGGACAGCAAGTCACTCTCGCGGCATTGCCGCAACTGCTGCATGTGCATTGGCTGGTCTGGGCGCCGGCGCTGATAGTCGCTGTCGTCATGATGGGCTCGGGGAAATGGGGATGGACCAGTCCGCTGGTGTTTCCGCTGACCCTGCTGTTCGCTTGCGCGCTATTTTTCGGCGGCATGCATATTGAAGGCATCAGCATGCAGCATGCGCGCGAGATGGGATGGCTGTTCGAGGCCTTGCCGCTCAACGGCATACATAACCCGCTCTTGCTCCCTCTGGGGCAAGTGCAATGGCATATTCTCGTCAACCACTTCAGTGAATTTCTCGCCATGAGCATCGTGATTACACTGACGATCTTGCTCAATGCCACCGGGATCGGCCTGGCAACCCGCTCCGATGTCGATTTTAATCACGAGCTGCGCAGCGCAGGCATCGCCAATATCCTCTCCGGCGCATTGGGCGGCGTGGTGGGGTGTCAGTCGCTGAGCCGTACCCTGCTCGCATTTCAATTCGGCAGCCGCAGCCGCATCACGGCTGTGCTTGCCGCGTTGCTGTCGCTTGCGTGCGCCGCTTATTTTTCATCCATCGCCGGCTTTATTCCAAAACCTGTGCTGGCCGGACTGCTGACGGGGTTGGGTGGCTCGCTGCTGTTGCAATGGACGGTCAAGACCTGGCGCCAGCTTTCGACCGTAGACTATCTACTCATTCTGTTGATTCTGGTTGTGATTGCCAGTGTCGGCTTCGTCAGCGGCGTCGTGCTGGGGATTGTGGTCGCCTGCGTGTTGTTTGTGGTCGATTACGGACGCGTTTCCTGTATCAAGATGGAGTTCAGCGCGAATTCGCTCACCTCCAGAGTCGAGCGCACGATAGAGATGAATGCCGTGTTGAAAAAAAATGGCGAGCGCACCGTCGGCGTGTGCCTGCAGGGATATCTTTTTTTCGGCAGTCTGAACCAACTGGTCGACCGCATACGCGAACTATTGAAGTCGCCGCGTGATTTTGTCGTCATCGATTTCCAGCGTGTGCAGGGCGTGGATGCATCGACTTCGCAAAGCTTCATAAAACTGCGGCAGATGTGCGAGCAGGCCAACGTCAGGCTGGTCATGACAGGAATTCCTGCCAATGCGCGCCTGTCGATCCTGCAAAACAGCACGGTGCAGGAATTTGCCAATTTGGATAGCGGATTGGAGTGGATAGAAAATACCCTGATAGAAAAACGCCAGATAACCGCTGGCGCAACCGACTGGCGCGCGAATTTGGGCGAATATTTCGGGGCAGCGGCGTTGCAGCGTCTCTTTGCCCGGATGGAAATATGCGATCTTGCGTCTGGCACCGTGCTGTTTTGCAAAGGTGAGATCGGCGACTGCATGGCCTTTATCGAAAGCGGCCAGGTCAGTATTTCGCTGGCGCTTGAAAACGGAGAAAAAATACGCTTGCGGTCATTCGGCAGCGGGACCATCGTCGGCGAGATGTCGTTCTACAGCGGCGACCGCCGCGCCGCCGATGTGATAGCGGACAGCCCGACTCGCGTGTACAAACTGTCCGCCGGACTGCTGCGTGAGTTGGAGCTTGACGATCCCGCTGTGGTGGTGAAATTGCACGCTTATGTTGTCAAGGTTGTCGCTAACCGTTTGACCCTGACTAATGAGGCATATCGGTTGTCGTTTTGAGGCGCCGGTCGACACCACTGATCTAAACGGCGTGAATGCAGCCGTCCCCATTTGCGGGGAGGCGCATTAAGCGTTGATAGCGTTGTTGACGAGCGTTTTCTCATTCGCATTGTGGGCTGCGCTGAAGCGGACGGCAATTGCGCAGAGTGCGGCGATGGTGACGCAAATACCCAGCGTGCTCAGTGTTTGCTGTACATCTCCCAGCCCTTTCATCAAAAATCCGGCCAGTACCGCGCCCACATTACCGCCGGCGCCGATAATGCCGGCCACGCCGCCGAGGGCCTTGCGATCGATGAATGGCACCAATGCGTAAGTCGCGCCGCATGCCATATGCGTGAATAAGCCAAAGGTAAGCATGGCAACGATGGCCAATGTCACACTATTTGCGTGGGCAAACCAGAACAGGCCCAAACCTTCGCCAATCATCATGACGAACAGCAACGTTACGCGCGTATTCAAATTCCCGCGCAAGGTCATTTTGTCGGACAGCCAGCCGCCCAAGGCGCGCGCAAACAGGGCCAGTAAACCGAAGCTGGCAGCCGCCAGGCCTGCGCTTTTCAGCGAAAGGCCGAAATGATCGACGTAATAAATAGCGGCGATGTTGTGAATGAAAATTTCTACACCGAAGCACGCGCCGTAGGTGATAAACAGGAGCCACACACGATAGTTGCAGCCGGCTGCACGGAAGCTCGCCCAACCGCCTTTTTTACCGCCTTCCACGGCGATGCCTTTAGCGCGCAACTCGGCGTAATTCCCCTCCGGACAGTCTTGCGTGAAGCGCCAATAAACCGCAGCCATTATTAGCATCAACACACCGGGAACCAGCAGGGCGAGACGCCAACCCATGGTTTGACTGACACCCATCATCAACAACGCCGCTAACAACAGCGGCATCGACGCTTGCGCAGCACCGCCACCGGTATTGCCCCACCCGGCAGCCGCAGCGTTGGCGGTGCCGACCACATTCGGCGCGAACATCACCGAGGTGTGGTATTGCGTGATGACGAAACTGGCGCCTACTGCACCGATGCATAGACGAAAGAACAAGAAGCTTTCGTAGCTTTGCGACAGCGCCACACCGAACACAGGAATGGCGCCCAGCAGCAACAGACCGGTATAGGTTTTACGCGGGCCGTAGCGATCGCACATTGGGCCGATGATCAAGCGCACCAAAATTGTAACCGCCACGGCGGCAATATTGATATTGGCGATTTGCCCGATCGATAAGCCCAATTCTCCTTTGATGACAGGCATCAGCGGGGCGCAGGCAAACCAGGCGAAAAAGCAAGCGAAGAAGGCCATCCAGGTTATGTGGAATGCACGCATTTGCGGCGTGGAGAAACTGAACAGTTTGATGCTGGCGGCTTTGCTGGTCATGATCACTTTTACCCCATAAAAACAAAAAGGTGCCCACTCAGCCGGGTGCAATACCTGACTGAATGGACACCGTTGTCCTTGCAGATCCATCTATAGATCTGCGTAAATTAGTTACCGAGTCGCCGTTGACTCTGTTGAGAGGTAATATGCAAATTTCATGCCAAGACGGATTTGTGTTTTATGCGGGGATTTACGACCGGATTTGGATGGTGCGGCCCCGGCAATCCGCATTCGGTTTGATAGGCGCGCATTAAAATGGTGTGTTTTTCGCCATTTTTTGGGGCAGATTGCCTTTGCCTCCAATCCGTCCGGAACATTTTAATTTTTACGGAATCTAACGCGTACTCATTCTATTGAATGGAGGAAATCATTATGGACACCAAAATTAGCCTGAAACGTTGGCAAGATTGGGGCAATTTGCTGATAGGTGCTTGGTTGTTTGTTTCCCCCTGGGTAATGCCGTACCCATCCGATATGCCGAATGCGATGTGGAATGCCTACGTGTTAGGCGCTGGTATCGTGATTTTCGCAGCATGTGCCGTTTATATGCCAAGAGTATGGGAAGAAGGGCTTAATACGATATTAGGGATCTGGATGATTGTCTCGCCATGGGTATTGGAATTTTCGTCTGTCAGGACCGTTACAGTGAACGCGATTATTGTCGGTCTGCTGGTCATCATCTTTGCTGTTTGGGCAATGACCCGCGATAAAAAGGTCGAAAAATGGCTTGGAGAACATCACATGCTACGCGGACCCCATTAATTACTCATGAAGCTCGCATTGCGATAGCCGATAAGACAGCAGGAAGATAATTTTTCTTGCGAAGCGAATATCGTGGAACGATATTCGCTTCGACGCGTGGTGAAGAAATTCTTCAAAATCGCTTTTTTAGAACATATGTTGCCCACCATTGATCGCAATATTTGCGCCAGTCAAAAATGCGGCTTCATCTGACGCCAGATAAGCCACCAGCGCCGCGACTTCTTCCGGCTTTCCCAAACGCGCCATCGGAATTTGTGGAATTATTTTTGTGTTCAGGATGTCTTGGTCGATCGACAGGACCATCTTGGTGCCAATGTAACCGGGCGATATCGTATTGACTGTCACACCTTTGCGGGCGACTTCCAGTGCCAGCGCTTTGGTAAAGCCATGCATCCCGGCTTTGGCGGCGGCATAATTAGCCTGGCCGAATGCCCCCTTCTGGCCATTGACCGACGAGATATTGATGATCCGTCCCCAGCCGCGTTCAGTCATGCCGTCGCAGACGGGTTTCGTCATGTTGAATACCGAATCGAGATTGGTCCTCATCACCTCATCCCAACTGGCCTTGTCCATTTTTTTAAATGTCATGTCGCGCGTGATGCCGGCATTGTTGATCAACACATCGATCGGTCCACAATCCTTGACGACGAGGGCCACACACGCCTGTGCGGAATCATAATCAGACACATCGCACGGCATCGCATGCAACTTATGCCCCTGCTTTTCCATCTCCGCCAGCCATTTAGACACTTTAGTGTTACCCGGCGAATGCGTGGTCACCACCTCGTAGCCGAGTGCGCAAAGCTTGATGCAAATCGCTTCACCTAATCCGCCCATTCCTCCCGTTACCAGCGCAATTCGTTTCATGTCTGTTATCTCCCGTAAATTTCTCGTTTTAATTGGCCGCAGCAGATGGGCTATCCGTATCGGTTGCGTCCAGGCGAAAAAAAAAGCAACGCATGGGCTGCGTAGCCACCGGCATCAATGGTCCGGGCAGGCAGATACTTTCAAAACAATTGAGTAAGGACGATCGCCATTCTCAAAGACCTGGCTACAGGTGAAAATCATTCCCCGGCCGAATGACCTTGCTTTGCACATAGAGACAACAAATTTTTCTTTTTTTCGATCTCGTATTGAACCTTCGATCATATAAAGAAAAATAGGTTCTATTGCGACAAAACCTTGTCGGTCTCCGCCAATCTGGTGGCGGTCACAGCCCATACCCATACATCGAGCGGAACCCCCACGCCGATTCGGAACCTTTCCGACGGACAGATAGTCTTCGTGATGTACTGCATGTAAGAAAACGGCCGAGCATCAGCACCTCTTGGTCGCGGTAGCATTAGTCTTTAAACCTGCTGGGGATCGTCTGACAACGAAAGGAATTCATCATGCTGCGATGGATAGAAAAATGGGCTTTGCATTGCGCGCCCAATCCAGAAAAACAAGCTGAACATGGCTTGAGAGAACTGCGCCTGGAACTGTTTCAGGCCGAGCAACGCGTCCTTGACGCGCAGATGCACGCGGCTTACTACCGCGCCCGCCTGGTATTTTTTGAAGAGGTGGTGAAGATGGGTATTGAGCATGTGGCCGACCAGCGCAGAGGCCAGCGGGAAACGCTACAGGCCTTGCGAACGGGCCCCAAGCTCACGGAAGTGATTCCGGAAGTCAGGACGTTCGGTTGAACCGGCGCTTTGCTCCGGCAATCGGCCTTCCAACCGACTACCGGAGCAAAACAATTCCGTATGCGAGTATGATAATTTCCATGCCGATTTAGCTCAGTTGGTAGAGCAACGCACTCGTAACGCGTAGGTCGTCCGTTCGATTCGGATAATCGGCATCACTGTTTATCTGATCAAAAAATCCCATAGATTTGACCGCGATATGCCCGGCAAAGCGCCGGTTGCACAATCAATTCCCCGCCTGCCTCAATCCCAATACACCGCGCAATTCGCCCCTGGCCGCAGCGAACGCCGCGTTGAAGTCGTCCTGCGTCTGCAATTTGGCGGCAATCACCGTGCCGGTGATACGACCGGCTTCGATATCTGAAGGGTAATGGATGCCGCCGACGATGCGGTTATGGGCGTATTCGGCAGCGCGCGCCATGATCTCGGCGCGTTTTTCAGGCACCATGTTCGACAGCACGATTCCCATCAATGTCGCGTCCGTCGCGTGTCCGGAAGGGTAAGAGCCGGAACTGGAAAGTTTGACGACCGGCTTGACCAGATCGCTATAAATATGCGGACGCGGACGCTTCCAGGTTTCTTTGTTGGGATCGACTACCGCGCCTTCCGTATCAACCAGGCGCTGAAAAAATTTGTCGACCATCGGCAACTGTTCGCGCTTGAATTCCGGTCCCATCACATCGGCAAAGCGCCACACGTTTTCGACTTGATCCGCTTGCGCGCGCGCCACCATTTCCGGCGTACGCGTTACTTGCAGCTTGAGAACTTCCGCCAATTCCTTTTTCATCTGCATGGAATCGTTGGCAGGAGGCGGCGCCAACAACGTGCTCAGATTGATTTCCCTGGCGGTGATGAACGGGCTTTTGTCGCGAGCCAGAACGGCCCCGCTGCACGTCAGAAAAGGCAGCGCCAGCAAAGTAACGATTAATTTACGCATGAACTGAACTCTCATAAAAATACATGGGTTGCAAACCTAAGGCCTGAATTCGACCCAGACTTGATACATCAAATCGTTGCCCTGCATATTGGCCGGCGGCTCAGGATAGCGTGCATTCTGCACCGATTGCAATGCAGCTCTATCGATCATGCCGATGCCGCTGGGAACGACGATCTTGGCTTGGCTCGCCACGCTGTCGCGCAAATGAAACTCGATCCGCACCCGGCCTGCAAAATGCAGCGACGCCGCAGCCGGCGGATAAACCACCGCAGCCTGCACAGCGGCACGCACTTTTGCAGCATATTCGGCGTTGCGATCGCTCTTGCCGCTGACCGGCGGTGGAGGCGGCGGCGGCGCGGCGGCATGCACCGGCTCGGTGAACGCGGTCGGTGTATCGGTCGGCACGGTTTCAGTCTGAGGCGTCGGCGCCGGTTGTGGCGGCGTCGGCGCTGCCGGCTTCGGCGGGGCGGCCTTTTTCACCGGAACCTGCGGTTTGGGCACGGGTTTCGGCTCCGGCGGGGTGGGCAACGGCTTCGGCTCCGGTTCCGCCGGCGCCTCGCTTACCAAGGTCAACGGCACCGGCTCCGATATGGGCGGCTTTACGGGCACGGTGCCCGCCAGCACCCATGCCGCGGTCGCCGCCAGCGCCAGCTCGAACAGAATCGCCAGCGCAAACGCCCGCGCCGGAAAACGGCTAACAATCATCGACATCACCGCCCCTTACTCGCTGCTCATCGTGCGCGTGGCCAGACCGATTTCAGTCACTCCGCCCTTTTTAATCGCGTCGATCGCCCCCATCACTTGCTGCAGGGAAGCGCTCTGATTGCCCGCGATCGTGACCGCCGTCTTGCTGTTGTCGCTCTGCCGCAATTGCTCGGTCAGTTGCTCCGCGCTCAACACACGTTTTTCTACCGCCAGCATGCCGTCTTCCCGGATCTCGACCAACAGCTTGGGCGGCGGAATGCTGACCGAGGTGGAGCTGGTCGGCAGCTTGGTCAGATGCCCGCTGGTCGGGATCATGCGCAAGGTCAGCATCGCAAAAAAGACCAACAGAAAAAGCATGATATCGATCATCGGAATAATTTCGATCCGCGCTTTTTTGGTTTCCAGATAACGCATTTCAGACCCTCACCGAATGCGCAATCGGCTGCACGTTGGACAAGCCAGGCGCTGCGTGCAAATCGGGGCGATCCGGGTCATCGTGACGATTGACCAGCATGATTTTGATCGTCTCCAATTGATGCAACACAATCTGCACGCGGTTATGCAATGCGTTGAAGAACGCCACGCCGATCATCGCGATAAACAAACCGGACGCCGTGGCGATCAGGGCTTCGGCAATGCCGCCAGTGACTTGGGCGGCGCCGTTCTGCGCGTCGCCCAACACGTGAAACGCATTGAACATACCGATGATCGTGCCGAACAAGCCCAGCAACGGCGCCAACGTAATCACCGTATCGAGCAGCCATAGCGAGCGATCCAGCGTCGGCACCTGATGCATGATCGCCTCCTCCAGATGCGCGTCGAGTGCAGCGCGGTCGGCTCCGCCCGACTCCTTTTGCATAACCTCGAACAGACGGCCATGCGGCAGGCGCGCCAGTTTTTTCGGCAACGATGCGTGTTCTGCGCCGCTCTGCGAACGCTGCAGCATGGCGATTATTTTTTCGCCGCCATGCTGCATATTGGACAGATAGCGCGCGCGTTCGATGATGACGGTCAACGCCACCAGCAGCAACACCGCCATCAGATACAGCGTGCCGCCGGAGCCGTTGGCAAGCTCGAACAAGTGTGAAAGATTCATGATCGGCGTTCCTCTTTTAGAAATCGGCGCTTAACGCCAGCGAAATACTGCGTGCAGGCAATAAGGTCAGCACATCGCCCGGCGCAGGCGCCGAGGACGTTGTCGCGGCCGGCGTGACGCCGACAATGCTGTGCTTGTCGAACAGATTGTTGATGCCGAACTGGATTTTTGCCTGTTTCACCATCGGCGATGGATGCTTGATGGTGTAATTGACGAACAGATTCGAGATCGTGAACGGATCGATCTTGACTGCTTCGTGCACCGAGCCGTTGTCGTTGAAGGTCTTGCCGACGCGCTTGTTCAGCCAGCCGATATCCCAGCCGCCGCTGCTGTAATTGAGCGACATGGTTTCGGTGTCGCTAGGCGCGCTTTGCACCCATTGCCCCGATGCGAACTTATTGCTGCCGTAGGTGCCGTTCAGATACAGATTGAAGCCTCCGCCCAGCATGACATTGCCTTCCGCCTCGACGCCCTGCGCGGTCGACGTGCCGTTGGAGAAAAACGTCGTATTGCCGTCGTTGTCGGTAAAGGACGAATAGGCGTTGTCGAATTTGATGTGATAAGCGTCGATATCGAAGGTGAACTTATCCGATTTCCAGACCGAACCGATTTGCCATGTCTTGCTCTTGATCGATGCCGGCAAGGCTGTCACGTTGGCGTTCTTGACATCGAATACATTGCTGGGCGGAATTTCGTCGCCGGTGGCGAATTGCACGTAAGCAGACAGATTTGGCCGCAGCATGTAATGCATGTCGATCGACGGCAGCACGGTTTTGTAGGTGGCCGAATGATCGATGCTTGGCGCGCCGCCCAGATCACCGACGGTTTTGCCGTTATCGGCGAATTGGGTCAGCGCCTGGCGGTACATCGAATACTTGATGCCGGGCGTAATTCTCAGAGCATCGGTGACCTTGAATTCATATTCGACAAACGGTTGCAACGTGGTCGTCTTAAATGTCTCGTGGAAGTTCGGCAGCACCGAATCGACCCAGGTCAATGGGCTGGAT